>CALULC010000058.1 GCA_944321385.1 uncultured Atopobiaceae bacterium | reverse complement strand
ACGACGTCAAGAGCGTCAAGGCCGGCTTCGAGTGCGGCATCGGCCTGGAGAACTTCCAGGACGTCAAGCCCGGCGACATCATCGAGGGCTACCGCATCGACCAGGTCGCTCGCACGGAGTAGGCACCCCTTTCCTCCCCGTCCGTCCCTCGCCATGGCGAGACGGGCGGGGAGCCCCTTTTGGAGCAGAACATGAAGCAGAACCAGCACTCGAGAAGGACCAACGAGCAGGCGCGCGTCAAGCTCGCCAACATCCTCCTCTTTGAGATCTCCGACCCCGCCCTCGCGCTCGTCACGATCACGGGCGTCGAGGTCTCCGTCGACAAGAGTTACCTGCGCGCATACGTGAGCTGCGACGCCGATCGCTACGAGGAGGTCGAGGCGGCGCTCGCCCGCGCCAAGGGTCGCATCCGCTCGCTCCTGGGCCGATCTCTCGCCTGGCGCGTCACGCCCGAGCTTGACTTCCGCATCGACACCACGACCGACGAGGCCGAGCGCATCTCGCGTGCCCTGGAGGACGTCCCCGCCACGCTCGCGGTTGAGAAGGACGAGTTTGGCTATCCCTTGGGTCCAGACGGGGACGCTTCCCCCGAGGCGGACGACGAGGAGTAGGGGGCTTCATGCTGTGCGACTGTGAGGTCATGGCCGGGCAGGCCCCGAGCTTCGACGAGATCACGGCCCTTCTCGAGAAGGCGTCCGTCATCGCCGTCTGCGCCCACACCTCCCCGGATGGCGACGCACTCGGCTCCGAGCTCGCGCTCGTGGAGCTCATCGAGCTCATGTGGCCCGAGAAGCGCGTCTTTGCGCTGCTCGCAGACGACGACGTGGTGCCCCGCATCTACCAGTTCCTCCCGGGTGCGGACCGTCTCGTCCGTGCCGTCGACTTCCACGAGAGCCCCGACCTCTTCTTCTGCGTCGACCTCTCGCAGCCCGGTCGCCTCAACGACGCCCGCGCCGTCCTCGAGCGCTCCGGCCGCGTGGCGGTCCTCGACCACCACCCGGCGGTCGAGAGGTGCTGGGACGCCGGCGTGGTTCGCCCGGACGCCGCGGCGGCGGGCGTGCTCGTGGCTGAGTATGCGCTGCACCTGCGCGGCGAGCTCACGCCCACGATGGCCCAGAACCTGCTCTGCGCCCTCGTCACCGACACGGGCCGCTTCCAGTACCAGAACGCCAACGGCGAGGCCTTCCGCGTGGCGAGTGCCCTCGTGGACGCCGGGGCGTCCCCCTCGGAGGTGGCCCTTCACGTCTATCAGAGCGACCGCCTGAGCTACCTGCACCTCTCCGCGACCGTCATGGGCAGGATCGCCACGTTTGAGCAGGGCAGGATCGCCTACAGCTACGCCACGATGGCCGACCTCGAGGTCAACGCAGTCCCCGTTGCCGAGTGTGACGGGCTCGTGGACATCGTCCGCCGCGTAGACGGGTGCGAGATCGCGCTCTTCCTCAAGGAGGTCCCGGGCGGCAAGGTCCGCGGCAACCTCCGGGCAAAGTCCGACCGGGACATCTCCGTCGTGGCGCGCGAGATGGGAGGCGGCGGTCATCCCGCGGCGGCGGGCTTCACCGTGGACGGGGACATAGACCAGGCGCTCGCCGTCGTCCTGCCCAAGCTCCGCGCCCTCTACGCCGAGGACGGGCGTTGAGCCGTCGTCCGAGCGCGTTCTCCGCGCTCATAGCCGTCGACAAACCCGCTGGGCTCACGAGCCATGACGTCGTCTCCCGCGTGAGGCGCGCCGTGGGCGAGAAGCGCGTGGGGCATGCCGGTACGCTCGACCCGGCAGCCACCGGCGTTCTGGTCGTGGGCATCGGCCAAGCGACAAAGCTCCTCGGACTTCTCACGCTCGACCGCAAGGGGTATCGAGCGACCTTCGCCCTTGGTGCCGAGACCACGACCGATGACGCCGAGGGCGAGTTCGTCGCCACTGCAGACGTGCCTGAGGCCCTTCTCGACCCGCGGCGAGCTTCCTTGGAGCTCTCTCGTCTCGTTGGCGAGTGCGACCAGGTCCCGCCGCGCTTCTCGGCCGTCTCCGTTGGGGGGCGGCGCGCCTACGATGCCGCCAGGGCGGGGGAGGAGCTTGAGCTCAAGGCCCGCCACGTGACCATCTACGGTGCCAACCTCGTTGGCGTTGACGCCGAGCGGTGCACCTGGACCGTGGACCTCGACGTCTCCAAGGGCACCTACGTGCGCAGCATCGCTCGCGACCTCGGCCGCAATCTTGGCTGCCTTGCTCATGTCTGCGAGCTGCGGCGGACCTTCTCGGGCCCCGTGACCCTCGAGGACTGCGTGAGTCTCGACGAACTCTCAGGTCGAGGCGCCGAGCTCGTGCACGAGCGCGCACTCGACCCCGTGGCAACGCTCGACCTTCCCTTGAGGGAGCTCTCCGTAGAGGAGATTCCCGACGTCATGTGCGGCCGCCGCATCCCAGCCGGCGTCGCGCGCGATGTCGCTGGCGTCCACGAGGTCACGCACGGTCAGCGAGTGGCGCTCGTCTTTGGGGGCGGGCTCGCGGGCATCTGGCGCTGCGAGGGAAGGCGGCTTGTCTGTGAGACGAACTTCCCCCAGGCGATCGAGGGGGTCCGCTGATGGGCGAGAAGGACCTCGCGCAGTGGCTCCTCGCGCTTTCGCCCAGCAACCCCATCGGGGGCGCAGGAGGTGTTCCTCCGAAAAGTGCGCTCTGCGAAACTTTTCTCCGAAACACCTCCTGCTCCCTGTCGAGCGCTGCTCGGAGAAGGGGACTGCCCGGGTCCAGGGGCTCTGTGGGTGCGATCGGGGCGTTCGATGGGGTTCACCTGGGTCATCGGGCGCTGATCGAGCGGGCGCGCGAGGAGGCCGACGCGCGAGGCGACGAGCTCGCGGTGGTGACGTTCTCTCCCGATCCCTCCGTCGTCCTTACGCCCGGCAGCCCTCAGCGCCTGCTGCTGGGCGATGGCGACCGGATGCGCGCGCTCGAGTCAATCGAGGGCGTTGACCGGGTCGTTGCGCTCGACTTCACGGCGGAGCTCGCGGCGCTGCCGTACGAGCGGTTCGTGCGGGAGACCCTGGGCGCTCTCATGGACCTCGACGTCATCGTCGTGGGTACTGACTTCAGTCTTGGCGCGGGCGGAGCGGGTACCGTAGATGCGCTCGCCGAGCTGGGGCGTGCCGACGGGTTCGAGGTCGTCGGTATGGACCTGCTCGACGAGGGCGGCTCGCCCGTCACGGCCACGAGGATTCGTGCAATGCTCGGCGAGGGGCGCGTGGAGCACGCCGCGGGCCTGCTCGGGCGCTGCCACTTCGTTCGCGGCGTCGTCGAGCATGGGCGCGGCGAGGGTACGTCCTTTGGCTTTCCCACGGCAAACGTGCGAGTTTTCGACGGCCTCTGCCTGCCCGCGGAGGGAGTCTATGCCGGGTACGTCGCATGTGGGGGCACCGCGTGGACCGCTGCGATCAACGTTGGCAAGCCAAGGTCCTTCTCGCCCGGCGAGGAGGGGGCGCAGTTCCTAGAGGCCACGCTCTTGGGGTTTGACGGGGACCTCTACGGCGCTGAGGTCTCTGTCGTCTTTGTTCGATGGCTTCGCGAGCCAAGGCTGTTCTCGTCTCTTGACGAGCTCGAGCGCGTGGTTCTGGGAAACGTGTCCTGGGTGCGTGCTACGCTAGGGGAGCGTGGAGTATGCCTGGGAGGGGAGGTGCTCGCGTGATCACCGACGAGGACAAGGAGCGGGTCCGTCAGGCGACGGACTTCGTGCAGCTTGTGGCCGAGACCGTCGAGCTGCGCCAGCGCGGCCAGGAGTTCTGGGGCTGCTGCCCCTTCCACGGCGAGAAGAGCCCCTCCTTCAAGGTCAACCCGGCAACGGGCCTGTGGCACTGCTTTGGCTGCGGCGAGGGCGGTGACGTCTTCTCATACGTGCAGCGCCGAGAGAACCTGGACTTCCCGGACGCAATTCGCTACCTCGCCGACCGCGCGGGCATCGAGCTTACCGAGGAGCGCTCTGCTCGGCGCGGCCCCAAGCGCAGCCGCCTGGTCGAGGCGCTCGGCGCAGCCGAGGAGTTCTACCACACGATGCTCATGCGAGGGAAGGGCGAGGGGCCGGACGAGGCCAGGCGCTACTTTGCGGGCCGAGGCTTTGGGTCGTCGGTGTGCCGTCGCTGGGACCTCGGCTTTGCCCCGGGGCGCGGCGCCCTTGTTGCCCACCTGAGAAAGTTCGGCTTCACCCCGGCCGAGATGATTGCCGCGGACCTTGCCCAGGAGCGTTCCGGGCGCCTCGTGGACCGCTTCTACGACCGCGTGATGTTTCCGATCCACGACGAGCAGGGGCGCGCCATCGCCTTTGGCGGGCGCATCATCGGCGCCAAGCGAGACAACGTGGCAAAGTACGTGAACACGCGCGACACCGCCGCCTTCAACAAGGGCAAGCACCTCTTTGCCTATGACCGGGCGAAGGAGGGCATGGCGGCGACGGGCGAGGCCATCGTCTGCGAGGGCTATACCGACGTCATCGCCATGCACGAGGCCGGGTATACCAACACGGTGGCCGCCCTCGGAACCGCCTTCAGACTCGACCACGTGCGCCTCATGGAGCGCCAGCGCGTGAGCCGGATCATCTGCATGTTTGACGGTGACGCCGCAGGCCAGCGCGCGGCGGAGCGCGCCATCCGCTATCTCGACAAGACCTCGGCCGCCCTCATGTGCGTGGTGCTTCCGGACGGCCAGGACCCGATGGAGTTTCTCGCCGCGCATGGCGCGGACGCCCTGCGCCCGATTCTCGCCTCGGCGCGACCCCTCATGGACTTCGTCTTTGAGAAGCGCCTCGAGGGCTACGACCTCTCCGCCCCGGGACGTCGCGTCAGGGCGCTCGAGGACATGGCCCGCGTGCTCGCTCCGCTCAAGCGTTCCGTGCTTCTCCACGAGTACGCAACGCGCCTGGCGGACGCCCTCGGCATGGACGTCGAGGAGACCAAGCGCGCCATTCGCGAGGCTCCCGTGAGCGTGCTTGACGATTCCGACGTTCCGAGGAGGGGCTCGTCTTCCGCGCCTCGCCGCGAGGGTCGCGGTACCGGGCGAGGCGACACCTCGCCGCGTCCGGCTCCGGCGGCTTCCTTCGAGGGGCAGGACCCCGAGGGCTCGGTCGAGGTCCCTGACGACTACGTCCCCGCCGAGGCGTACGAGGACGCTCCCGCCGCCGCGGGCGGCGTCGAGCGAGCGGACGACCTCAGGGCGCTCTCCGCGGACGAGCGCATGCAGGTCGTAGCCGAGCGCGAGCTCCTCGCCGCGATCGCCCAGCGCCCGGACGCGATGAGGGCCTTTGGCGACAGGATC
The DNA here is from genome assembly GCA_944321385.1 of uncultured Atopobiaceae bacterium. Lineage (GTDB taxonomy): Bacteria > Actinomycetota > Coriobacteriia > Coriobacteriales > Atopobiaceae > Thermophilibacter. The sequence continues at coordinate 4,441 of CALULC010000058.1, read as the reverse complement.
GCCACGCTCTCCTGGGCGGACGAGCGTCACGAGGCCATGTCCTGGGCGATGCTCTCGACGCCCGAGGGGACGCCTCCGGCCGAGGTCGTCGCGGCTGCCTCGGCGGTGGTTCCCGAGGCGCCCGTCATCTTGTCCGGCGGGCGCGTCATGGGGGACGACGCCCTGCCCGACCAGAAGAAGCTCGAGCTCATCGTAGACACCGCCGAGCTCAGTTCCTGCAGGAGGCGCGTGAGGGCGATCAGGTCTCGCCTCCGATCGCTTCCGTCGGGGGCCGAGTCCGAGGCCCTCTTCGAGGAGGCCGCCTCCCTCCAGAGGCGGATGGGGGAGCTCTCGGCTCGCCTGTCGTCGGCTCTCTCCGAGTAGCGATTTGGGTATAATCTCAAAGGTTTATACGTCGAAAGGACATTCGTGGCTGCCAAGAAGACGAACGAGGACATCAAGCTCTCCGACGAGCTGCTCGGTGCCGTCGACGGTCTCGTTGCCAGGGCCGGGGGCTCTGCAAGCGTGACCGAGGACGACATCCAGCTCGCCATCAAGGACATTGACGTCGACTCCGACGAGCTCTCCGACCTCTATGACGCCATCCGCTCTCGCGGCGTCGAGATCAGCGGGTCGCCTGCCGAGGCCCCTGCGGAGGACTTCTCCGTCGACGACGGAATCGACGACGACTTTGGCGACGACGGCGACGACGTCGACTCCTTTGGTGACGACGAGGAGGAGTCGGAGAGCGTCGCCGAGGCAAAGATCGTCAAGGAGGCCCTGCGCTCCGTTCCCAAGGCGCGCGTCTCCAAGCCCAAGCGCTCCTCGCGTGCCCGCGCCCGCAGGCCGGATACCTCCACCGCCATGCTCACCGGCGACCCGGTTCGCATGTACCTCAAGGAGATCGGCAAGGTTGACCTTCTCACTGCCTCCGAGGAGGTAAACCTCGCCATGAAGATCGAGGCGGGCACCGAGGCCACCGAGAAGCTCGAGGCCGCCGAGGACGGCACGCTTGAGCTCACGCGTGCCGAGCAGCGCCGACTCATGCGCATCGAGCAGGTTGGCCTTGACGCCAAGCAGCAGCTCATCAGCGCTAACCTTCGCCTCGTCGTCTCCATCGCCAAGCGCTACGTGGGCCGTGGCATGCTCTTCCTCGACCTCATCCAGGAGGGCAACCTCGGCCTCATCCGCGCCGTGGAGAAGTTCGACTACACCAAGGGCTTCAAGTTCTCCACCTACGCCACGTGGTGGATTCGCCAGGCCATCACCCGCGCCATCGCCGATCAGGCCCGCACCATTCGCATCCCGGTGCACATGGTCGAGACGATCAACAAGCTCATCCGCGTGCAGCGCCAGCTGCTCCAGGACCTTGGGCGCGACCCCACTCCCGAGGAGATCGGCGCCGAGATGGGCATGAGCCCGGACCGCGTGCGCGAGATCCAGAAGATCTCCCAGGAGCCCGTCTCCCTCGAGACGCCGATCGGCGAGGAGGAGGACTCCCAGCTCGGAGACTTCATCGAGGACTCGAGCGCCGTGGCGCCGCCCGAGGCTGCGTCCGACTCCATGCTGCGCGAGCAGCTCGACCAGGTGCTCGACGGCCTGGCCGACCGCGAGCGCAAGGTCATCAAGTTCCGCTTTGGCCTCGAGGACGGCCACCCGCGCACCCTCGAGGAGGTCGGCCGCGAGTTTGGCGTCACGCGCGAGCGCATCCGCCAGATAGAGAGCAAGACCCTGGCCAAGCTGCGCCACCCCAGCCGCAGCGGCCGACTCAAGGACTACATGGAGGACTAACCCATGACCCCTAACCAGAAACGCTTCAAGATCTTCTCGATACTCATTCTCTTCGTTGCCCTGCTGCAGGTCATCGGAGGCATTTTCCTGCTGGTGGGCTCTCCGCTCGCAGCGGGCATGCGAATCAGCCTCGGCGGGGAGGCCGTCTATGACGGGGCCATCGCCGCGGAGGTCATCGGCGTCCTCGGCCTTGTCGTTGGCCTGTACTGTCTCATCGTTGGCGTGACCGGTGCCCGTGCCGCAAACAGCCCGCGCAGCACGGGAAAGTTCAACGTGCTTGCCATCGTCATGGTGCTCGCCTCGCTTGTGCAGGTGGGCCTGGGGGTCACGACGGGTCAGGTCGGCTGGGTGGAGGTCCTGCTCGCCGTTCTTGGTATCCTTGCCCTCGTCTTTGGGAGCAAGGCGCACAACGAGGCCCTCGACCGATAGCGCCGGTCTCTGGTTTCTCGCGAAGGGGTCGCAGCCATCTGTCGCTTGTGACAGTTGGCTGCGACCCCTTTGTCACGTCCTGTGTGACAGTTGGCTGCGACCCCTTTGTCACGTCCGTCGTCGATTTCAGCGAAAAGCAAAATTGGGGGTTGCGCGCCTCGGACACTTCTGTATACTTACTTCTTGCGCGAACACATTCCCCGGTGGCGCAGTGGTAGCGCAGCTGACTGTTAATCAGCGTGTCGTAGGTTCGAATCCTACCCGGGGAGCCAGGAACTTTCGAGGCCGGAGGGTTTTGCCCTCCGGTCTTTTTATTTCGGATATGTGACGTCCTTACGCTCCGTTGCCACTGGGCCAGACGCAACCGTTGTGCAACATGAGGCTCCTCGTTTGGGCTACCATGGGCAAAAGGGTACTTCGTCCCTTTGGGAGTCTTTCGAGAGAGAACGGAGACACTATGGGGTTTTTCGATAGCGTTACGTCCACGTTCAACAGGGGAGTGGCCGCCGCTGGTAGGACGGGCGACCAGGTGAGGCTCAAGGGTCAGATGAACGACGCCAACAAGCGCCGCCAGAACCTCGCCGCCCAGCTCGGCGCAAGCCTCTACGACATCACCAAGGACGACCCCAACCTTCGCTTGGGGCGCGAGGCCCTCTATGACGGCATCGCCGCGATCGACGCCGAGCGCACCCAGATTCAGGCCGAGCTCGACCGCCTGGAGCGAGAGGCACAGGCCGCCCAGATTGCCTCCACGCACTTTGCGTGCCCGTTCTGCGGCTCTCAGCTGTCCGCGAACGACGTGTTCTGCTCAGGGTGCGGCAAGCCCATGGCCGAGATTCAGGCGGCGCTCTCCTCCGCCCAGACGGGGGTGCCCGCAAACTGGGGAGGACCCACCTGCCCCAAATGCGGTGCGCCGATGAACGTCGGGGACATGTTCTGCATGAGCTGTGGCCACAAGCTCGACGCCCCCGCTGCGGCGCCGTCTGCCGCCCCCGCGGCGGAGGCCGCCCCTGCCGACGGTTTCGTCTCCGAGCCCGCTCCTGAGGCCGTCGTCGCCCCGGAGCCCGCCTTCGAGCCCGCTCCCGAGTCTCCGGTCGCTCCGGAGTCCGTATTCGAGCCCGCTCCCGAGCCCGCCGTTGCTCCCGAGCCCGCCTTCGAGCCCGTTGCTCCCGAGACCGCGCCAGCAGGGCCCGACCTCGACCCGTCCTTCTCGACGTCGTCCGAGCCCGCCTCGGGCAGAGCCTGCCCCAAGTGCGGGACCCCCGCCGCCCCGAACGACAAGTTCTGCATGAACTGCGGATTCCCGCTCTAGGCATGAAAACGCCCGCCGCCCGAGCTTGTCTCGGGCGGCGAGGTAACGTACAGTGAGGGTGATACTTTAAGCCGGTGCGAGACGCCAGCAAGGTCAGGTCCTCAGGGACGCTCCCATACCCTTCTTGACGCTCGCGCCGCAAGGCAGGGCGTCTTTTTCTTACGAAGGGAGTTCCATGGAGCAGCCACAGCTCAAAGCCCAGATCATGGACGGTCAGGCCATGGCTCGTGCCCTCACCCGCGTGGCGCACGAGATCATCGAGAGAAACGAGGGCGCCGACGGCATTGCGCTCGTTGGCATCGTTCGTCGTGGGGCCGCCCTCGCGCCCCTGCTCGCTGACGAGATCGCAAAGATCGAGGGAAAGCGTCCTCCCGTGGGCTCTCTCGACGTCAGCTTCTATCGTGACGACGTGCGTCGCAAGATCGCTCCCGTGGAGTTTGGCACCGACATCCCCTTTGACGTAGACGGGCGCGACATCATCCTCGTCGATGACGTCCTCTACACCGGCCGCACGATTCGCGCCGCGCTCGACGCCCTCATCGACCTTGGTCGTCCGAGCACGGTCCAGCTCGCCGTCATGGTCGACCGCGGCCACCGCGAGCTCCCCATCCGCGCCGACTACGTTGGCAAGAACGTGCCCTCCTCGCACGAGGAGGACGTCCGCGTGACCATCGCCCCCTACGACGACACCAACGCCGTGGAGATCTGGACCAAACCCACCGAGTAGAGCACAGGAGGTGCCCAGCACATGCTGTCCGTCAAGCATCTGATCGACACGACGAGCCTCACCGCCGACGACATCACCCAGATCCTCGACACGGCTCGTTCTTTCTCCGAGGTCAACAAGCGCGCCATCAAGAAGGTCCCGGCGCTGCGCGGCCGCACGATCGTCAACCTCTTCCTCGAGCCGTCCACGCGCACCAAGAGCTC
>CALULC010000057.1 GCA_944321385.1 uncultured Atopobiaceae bacterium | reverse complement strand
GTCTTTGCCAGCATCATCGCGATCGTGAACGTCGCCGAGATCGTCCTCATCGTCACGGGCGGTCAGGGCACGGTCTGGATGAACGCCATCTACGTCGCCGCCGCGCTCACCGCCGTGGTCAACGCGTCGCGCGCCAAGAACGCCGCGCTGGACCGCTAATGGCAGCTGAGGGCAGGAACGAGGGAACCGAGAAGGACCTCGCCCCGGAGCCGGAGGCTCCCCGCCGCCCACATTGGGGGAGGCGCGTTCTTCTCGGCCTGCTGATTGCTGTGGTCGTGGCAGGCGTTGCGCTGTTCGTGGCGGTGCAGCACCGGCTCGAGCAGCGCCGGCTCGGCGAGGGGGCGGTCCAGCCTCCGAGCGAGTTTGTTGCGCTGGAGGGCTCTACCGGGCGCACTGGCGCCTTTACGGCGAACATTGACTTCACGAGCATGGCCACCGGCGCGGAGACCATCTCAACCGAGGTGGCTTGGGATGACGAGTGGTTCTTCCAGGATCCCACGGCCTACAACCACGAGCTTGCCACCACGTGCTCCGTGCTCTCTGCCGTGGCCAACTCTGAGTCCGCGTACTACCAGGCGGGCTCCACCTCGCCGGCGTACATGGAGGCCGCGCTCGCCGAGCTGGGGTTTGAGGAGATCTCCACGGCGTCCTATCAGTACCGCAGCGAGATCTTCGACGAGATTGTCGACTTCTTTGTTGGCTCGGACGACGTTGTGGCGTACTCCGTGGCGTCCAAGCACGTGACCAGCGCGAGCGGTGCCGAGAAGACCCTCTTTCTGGTGTCCATCCGTGGCAGCTACGGCTCCGAGTGGCTGAGCGACCTCAATCTTGGTGACGCCGAGAGCTATGGGATGGACGCCATCGATCACGAGGGGTTCACCCGCTCGGCGCGAGAGATCGTGGACGATCTGACTGCCCGAATCACCGAGGAGGCGGGCCTCGACGGCACGGACGACATCGCGCTGCTCTTCACCGGTCACTCGCGTGGCGCCGCGACGGCCAACATCGCGGCCGCGTATGCCGATGAGATGTCTCAGGGGCTGCGCGTACTTGCACCGCTCGAGAGCATCTACTGCTACACCTTTGCCACGCCCGGGGTCACGCCGTCAGGAAATGCCAGCGATTCTCTCTACGGCAACATCTTTAACATCCTCAACCCCAGTGATATGGTTCCGCGCCTGCCGCTGGAGTCCTGGGGCTACGAACGCTACGGGCACGACCTTTGGCTGCCCGGCTACGGTGACGAAGGCTTTGCAGAGAAGTACGAGGCCATGTGCAAGATCTTCGAGGCCAACACCGGTGTGGAGTGCCCCTACGTGCCCGAGGATCGCGAGCGCGTGGACAAGCTGGTCGAGGACTTGGGTCGCGAGATTCCCACGGCCGACGATTTGGCGACGCTTGGCGGCGGGGCTACCGTCGTGAAGGATCTTCTCGCCGACGTAAACCCTATGCAGGTCCTCTACGGCCACTACCCGAGCGTCTACATCGCCTGGATGCAGTCGCTCGACTCTGTGACAATGGGGTCGTAGCCGACTGTCACATGTGACAATGGGGTCGTAGCCGACTGTCACAAATTGAGGGGGAGAGGGCATGACGGACGTTCGAGAAGAGCTCGCGCGCGTGCTGACGGGCGCCTGCGACGAGGTGGACGTGCGCCTAGGGGCGTTTCTCGCCAATCCGGACGACGTCGAGACCATTCACAAGCTGCGCATCTCCATTCGCACGCTGAGGAGCCTGCTGGCGTTTGCCTCTCCGTTTCTCAAGCGCCTCCGCCACCGCCTGATTCAGGCGGACCTGCGGTCGGTGGTGATAGAGACCTCGCGCCTGCGCGAGTACGACGTGATGCTGAGGGACGTCCGTGCGCTGGGCATGCCGTGTGGCGAGCTCCCTGAGAGAATCGGCGAGCTCCGTGACCTCGAGCGCAATCGCGTGGTTGGCGTCATGGGAGGTCGCCATACCCGCCAGGCGCTTGCCCGCGTTCGCAGGCGCGTGGAGTCGCTTCCCTGGAAGGACTCGGTGCGCGGGCGCGGCGTGACGCGAGATGATGTGCTCGCCGTCTTTGACGAGCTCGTGCGCACCGTGGACGACGGGTATGCCGTTGTCGACCGCGCGGACGCAGACGCCGTGCACACGCTGCGCAAGCGCTCCAAGCGCGTTCGTTACGTGGGGGAGTCGTTTGGCGCGCTGCTCGGTGAGCAGGCGGTTGCCGAGAGCGCCCGGATGAAGGGGATCCAGGACGAGCTCGGCGACGTCTGCGACGCTCGTGTTAACGCGGGGATGGCGCGCGATCTTCTCGCCCTGGGGCTCTCCGACGAGGCGCGTGGCGCGCTCGAGGTCCTTCTCGGCCGGAACGAGGGGTTCGTGGAGGAGTTTGTGGCGGGCGCGGCGTCTGGTGGCGCGGATTAACACGCACGACGTGTTTTGATTTTCTATATCCGCAGTTAAAAATAACACGCATTGCAAACCGTGCGTGTTAATTGGCGCGGGCGGCGTCGTGGCGCACTGGGATTCCGGCTGCGCGGGACCCTTCGTGACGCACGGGGATTCCGGCTGCGCGGGCGGCGTCGAGCAGCTCGGCGTTACGCGCGTTCATCGTGCCAAAGCCGCTCACGCAGCAGAAAACCTCGCGGCAGGCGAGAAGGACCTCGCGGGCGCGTCCCACTGACTCCGCGCTCACAGGCTCAAAGTCCCGCTCGAAGATCGCCTGCGTGGCAAGGCTGCGCGCGAGCAGGCCGTCCGCATCGTGCTCGTGCAGCACGCCCGTGGCAAACGGCATGCCCTCGCGCGCGAGCCGCCGGAAGCATGTCGCGCCCATGCCGCCGCCCGCAATGACAAAGACCTCGGGCGCACCCTCAGGCCGCGCGAGCTCCACACTTCCGAAGGCCGGGTCATAGGCACCCGGCGCCAGGTCGTAGAGCTCGGCGACGCGCTCGGCGGTGAAGACCTCGTCCGGCGAGCCCTGGCACATGACGTGCCCGTCCTTGATGCAGATCACGTGGTCGGCAGCCTTCTGGGCGAGGTCGACCTCGTGCAGGGACGCCACCACGGCGATGCCGCGCTCGCGCGCCTCGTGCCGCAGGAGCTGCAGGACGTCCAGCTGGGAGCGTACGTCCAGGTACGACGTGGGCTCGTCGAGCAGCAGCACGCGAGGCTCCTGGCAGAGTGCGCGGGCGAGAAGGACGCGCTGCCGCTGGCCGTCGCTCACGTGCGCAAAGTCTCGCTCCGCGAGGCCGAGCACGCCCGTCGCGGACATCGCCGCGGTGACGGCCTCGTGGTCCTTTTCGCCCAGGACGCCAAGGCGGCCCGTGAAGGGGTAGCGGCCCGCCTCCACCACGTCGCGGCAGGTGAGAAGCTCGGTCTGGGGGCAGCCCGTGAGCATGACGGACATGGTGCGGGCGCGCTCTGCCGCAGGGACGTCGCCCAGCGCCTGCCCAAAGAGCTCCACGACGCCGCCGAGCGCGCGTAGCTGGCCCGCGACGGTGCGCAGGATCGTGGTCTTGCCGGAGCCGTTGGGGCCGATAAGCGCCACGACCTGCCCCGGCCTCACGGCAAGGCAGACGTCCCGCACGAGCGGCCGCGCGCCGTGCCCCACGTCGAGCCCCCGAAGCTCGAGGGCGTGCTCCGGTTTCTGGCTCTTCTCGGTGCTCATCTTCCCGCCCTCCCGCGAAGCATGAGGGCAATCACGACAGGTGCGCCAAAGACGGCGGTGACGGCGCTCACAGAGAGCTCGACCGGCGAGAAAAGCGTGCGCGCGATGAGGTCGCACCCGCAGCAGAACGCCGCGCCCGTGAGCAGGCACGCGGGCGTCACATGGAGCGGCCGCGACGATCCCACGCCGCGCTTGGCGAGGTGGGGCGCCGCGATGCCCACGAACGAGACGGGTCCCGCAAATGCCGCCACACATGCCGAGAGCAGGCTGGACACCAGCACGATGAGCATGCGCAGAGCGCCCACGTTAACGCCCACGCTCTGTGCGTAGGGCTCGCCGAGCTGGTAGGCGCCAAGCGGCTTGGAGAGCGCAAAGACCGCGGCGCCCGCAGCGAGCACCACGACGGCGATGACGCCCACGTCTGCCCACGTGGCTCCGGAGAAGCTTGCGCGCGACCAGTTGTCCAGGTTCACGATGGACTGGTCGTCCGCAAAGGCCACGAGGAAGTTGGTGGCGGCCGAGCAGATGTAGCCCACCATCACGCCGGCAACGATGAGCATGCTCTGGGAGCGCACGCGCCGAGAGATGAGCAGCACAAAGCCCATCGTGACGAGCGAGCCGAGAAACGCCGCCCCCACGGACGTCGCGGGGCTCATGACCTGGCCCGCGCCCAGCACCACGATCATCACCACGGCCACCACGAGCTTGGCGCCGGAGGAGACGCCCAGCACAAAGGGGTCGGCGATGGGGTTGGCAAAGAACGTCTGAAGCAGAAAGCCGGAGAGCGAGAGCGCGCCGCCCAGAAGCACCGCCTCGATGGCGCGCGGCAGGCGGATCTGCCAGATGACCTGCGCTGCGGTGGAGGTGTCGCCGGGGCCGGCGGCTAGGATGCGGGCCACCTCCGCAGGTGACGTCTCAACGCTGCCCAGGCAGAGGCTCGCCACAAAGAGCGCGCCAAGGGCGAGAAGGACCGCCAGGTCAAACGTCACCGCCCGCCGCATGCGCGCGTCCTTGTCGCCCGTCGCGCGCGCCACGCTAGACCAGCCTCCAGACGAAGGTCGTGGGTTCGTCCGAGCCGCCGATGGCGGCGCGCAGGTCGCAGATGATGTCCGCCATGCTCGTCATCTGCTGGTACATGGTTGAGTCGCAGGTCCAGACGTTTCCGTTGCGCACGGCGCGGAAGTCCGCGAGCAGCGCGTTCTTCTCGACAAGCTCGTCGAGGCTGGTCACGCCGTCGTCGATCGTGCCGTTATATATGATGACGTCCGCGTCGCGCGCGCCCTCGTAGAAGCGCTCCATCTCCACGGTCACGGTGGTGGGGGAGGAGTCTGCAGCGCCCTCCTCGGCAAAGCTCACGTACTCGCCGCCCGCGGCCTCGATCATCTGGCAGAAGTAGTCGCCGTCGCGGCGCGTCACGGCGGCGCCGTCCTCGTTCACGTAGAAGAAGGCGACGGTCTTGCCGAGCGGCCCCTCGGCGGCGGCCTCCTCCACGCGGGCGGCCACGCTGTCAAAGACCTCCGCGGCCTCGTCCTCGCGGCCAAAGAGCGTGCCCATGAGCTTGATCCACTCCAGACGGCCCAGCATGTTGTCCTCGCGGCTCGACTGCTCCATGAGGACGGTCACGCCCAGCTCCTCGAGCTTGGCGCGGACCTCGGGCACGTGGTCGATGTTGGTGTTCTCTATGGCAAGCGGGCAGCCTTTGGCTGTGATGAGCTCGTAGTCGGGGGCGCGGTAGAGACCGCCGTAGGTGATGGTCCCGTCTTGCAGGAGCTCGGTGAAGGCGGGGACGGGGGAGTCCTCGGCGCGCACAGAGGAGACGCCGATCGCGTCCAGCGCTCCGATGGCTTCCACGAGGCAGATCATGCCGGTGGAGACCAGGTAGACGTTGGCGAGCGGCTGCCGGATCACGGCCACGTCGGCGGGCAGGACCGCCGGGGGCTCCGCGCCCTCGGGCACGACGAGCAGGCGGTCGCCGCTGGCAAGGCTTGCGAGCCGGTAGCCGCCCTCGTAGGCGTCGAGCGTGAACTGCGTGGCGTGGGAGAGGGTCAAGGGCGTGGCCTCACCGAGCTCAGGGCTCTCGGTCCGCTCGCTACCCCCATCACGGGAGCACGCGGCGAGCAGGGGCGAGAGAAGTCCAAGACCAAGTGCGCTCCTGCGCGAAATGGGCGTCATGCGTGCTCCGGTTCGACGAGATTTGACCCTCTCATGATACGTCTGGTCGATGCGAGTGCGCACTCGTCGCAACTACTGTCCGCAGAGTGCCCGACGAATGAGCTGGGAAAACGCCACGGTCCCCGCGTCCGTGAGGTGCACTCCGTCGTCCACCAGATACTCGCTGTGTCCCTCGCTCTCCCCGCACCAGTCGATGATGCCCACGTTGGCGTTCTCGCTGGCATAGCGCCGCAGGATCTCGTTGTTCAGGTCCTGCAGGGGGTAGGGGCTGCGAATGGTGACAAAGAACATCGGCTTGCCGTCCACGGCATCGATCAGCGCCTGTACCGTGGACTCGTCGCGGATGAGGCTGTTGCCGCCCAACGCAAAGATGACGACGTCTGGGTCGTAGCCGCTTGCCACGTCAGCCGCGTAGATGTCTTGGCCCACGTAGAGCTGCCGGCTCACCGCGCCGTCCACGAGCGCCTCGGGCAGCACCGCCTCGAGCGCGGGGGTGGCGCCCTCGGTCACGGAGTCGCCGATGATGAGGGCACGGGCATCGCAGGTCCCGCTCGCCTCGTCGTAGCTCCACGACTCCCAGGGGAGGTTGTCAGGGACCTTCTCGGCAACGGGGCCGCTGGGCTTTGGCTCTGTGGCTTCTGGCTCTTGCTCGGCGGGGTCGCCCTCGGGCTCGTCGTCGGCGGGTGCGTCCGTTGTGGGCCCCGCCTCGCCCCCCGTCGTCTCCCCCTGGGACGCGGCGAGCTCGGGGCGCAGCGCCACGGCGCGCTCCTGCGACACCGCCTCCCAGTCAACGGGCGCAAAGGCAAGAAGCCCAACCGCCCCGGCAGCAAGCACGCCGAGGCAGGCGGGCACCGCCGCGGGAACCGTGCCGCGAGCGCGCCGCCCTTCTCGGCGATCCTTGAGCAGGCGCTCGCATGGGGCCTCGACCAGCCGGTGGAAGACCTCGGCAACGAGCAGGACCAGCGCGATCTGCAGGGCCTGCTCCCACCAGGCGGGGGCCGTCGTGCGCGTGGCGGGATTCATGAGGATGAGCATCGGGTAGTGAACGAGGTAGACCGAGAAGGACCTCGTGCCGAGCCAGCGCAACGGAGCCAGCGAGAGCGTCCGTCCGAGTGCACTCCCGGGCACCTGGGCGCAGGCGAGAAGGACCGCCGTGACGACTGCCGCCACGAGGTACCCGCCGCGGTACATGAGCGGGTCCTCGCCGTTTGCGAGCACGAAGCCACAGGCGAGCGCCGCGAGGCAGATGCAGCCAGCAACTGTGGCCGCTGCGCGGACGCTCGCGCCCGCTGCGCCCCCCGCGCCCTTCTCGCCCCGGCTCATCGGGAGGATTGCCGCCACGAGCGCGCCCATCAAGAGCTCGGCGGCGCGGGCGTCGGTGCCGTAGTAGACGCGCGCCGTGTCTCCGAGGGGGTTGTAGAGCAGCGCCATGATCGCAAACGACGCGAGCGCGAGAGCGCAGGTGAGCGCTATGGTGCGCCGCCGCCTGCGGCCGCGGCTGCGTGCGGAGTGCCAGACGGCCATAAGGGCGAGCGGCCAAACGACGTAGAACTGCATGACCACACCGAGGTACCACAGGTGCGTGAGGGGTGAGGGGAGGCCCGCCGCCTGGAAGTACGAGACCTGTCGGAAGATGTAGGACCAGTTGCTGAAGAAGAGAGACCCGGGAAGGGCGTCAGCCTGGACCTTTGGCAGCAGGCTCGGGCTTGCGAGATAGGTGCCCAGCGCCGTGAGCGCAACGACCACGAGCACCGGGGGCAGCAGGCGCACAACGCGACGCAGCAGGTAGCGGCCGTAGGCAAAGCTCCCGCGGTCAAGCGCCCCCATCACGCTGCGCGTGGCGAGAAACCCCGTGATGACGAGGAACACCGTGACGCCGAGAAACCCGCCCGCGAGCGCCGAGGGTCGCAGGTGGTAGAGCACGACGCCGGCAATGGCGAGCGCGCGCAGCCCGTCTATGGCGCCGATGCGACGTGCGGGGGCCTCGCCTTTGGGCGCTGCCGGCGTGCTTTTCTCGGTGGGCGTATTGGATGAGGTGCCGGGAGTGGCGGCCGCGAAGTGTGCGGCCCTTCTCGGCGTGGCCGTCTTGGCAGCTTGCGTGCGATTTGTCATGCGTGCTCCTTTCCGGCTCCCCATTGTAAGAGGTTCGCGGCGCCGCAGGCGTGTGGCCTGCCTGCCTATGACGGTTGTGCGCACTGCCGACGGTTGTGCGCACCTCTTGAGCGACTCGATATTCTCGTTACGCCTCTGAGCTTGGATTATAGAAAATGAATCTTTGCGCATAACCGTTGCGAGTGCGCATAACCGTTACGAGCGCACACAACCGCCGGGGAGATTGCGCCCGCAACCGGCAACACGCTCAGAATCAGGTAAGGTTTCATGTGTTGGCGAAGGGGGCGGGCATCGACGTGACGTGTGTCGCGCGCCGCCGAGAGGAGCTGTCATGCGCGTCGAGAAGATCGAGCTGCCGGAAGCTGGTTACGGGACCAAAGCCGCCACGCTCACGGCCTACGTGCAGGACAACATTGAGGACCAGGCCGCGCGTCGGAGGCCGGCCGCGCTGGTCTGTCCGGGCGGCGGCTACGCGTTTTGCTCAGACCGCGAGGGCGAGCCGATCGCCCTGGCCCTTCTCGCCCGCGAATATCAGGCCTTTGTCCTTGACTACACGGTGATCGACGCCACCGAGGCAGCGCCGCTTTTGCCCGCACCGCAGATTGACCTTGCCCGCGCGCTGGCACTTGTGCGCTCTTGCGCTGGTGACTGGCACGTGGACGAGGCCCGCATCGGGCTCATCGGCTGCTCCGCCGGCGCGCACCTGTGCGCAACGTACACGGCGCTCGCGCGAGACGACGCGTTTCTCGCCCACGCGGGAGTCTCTGCCGCGGAGGCGCGCGTTGCCTGGCAGATTCTCTGCTATCCCGTCGTAGACCTCGAGGTCGGCTGGCCGCCGGACCCCGCCTACGCCGCGCGCATCTGCGAGGAGGGCTCGCCCTTGCGGCACGCCCAGGACCTGGTGAGCGACGCCACGCCGCCGACCTTTCTCTGGCACACGGTAGTTGACGAAACGGTGCCGGTGCGCAATGCCTACCTCTATGCGCAGGCGCTTGCCGAGGCGGGCGTGGACCACGAGCTCCACGTCTTCCACGAGGGCCGCCATGGCCTCTCGCTCGCCACGGAGCAGACCTCGCACTATGCCGGCGACGCGCTGCCCCATCTTGCCCGCTGGCTCGACCTTGCCCTGGAGTGGGTGGACGAGCTCACGGACGAGAAGTAGCGCGGGGCGAGAAGTGCCTACAGCTGCGGCTCGGGCTGCGTGGTGAGGTCGCGGCCCAGACGCTCGAGACGCGTGACGTCGGTCTCCGCCTGCCCCTCGCGCCAGTTGCCGCGCTTGGCGTGGTCAGGGTCGGCGGGATCGTTCCAGAGGCGCTCTGCCACCGGCGCCCACGCAGCGGCCGCCGGCGCAGTCTTCTCGCGCAGCTCCTCCGGGGACTCCTGCTCCACGAGGTCCGTGCAGTGCGCGCCCGTCTGCGCCACCATGCGCGGCAGGTCGTCCGGGTTCTCCAGCATGGGGCAGGGGCGCAGGTGGTTGGTGTTGAACGGCTGGCCCTCGTAGTACTTCATGAAGAGGGGCGAGCGAAGCGCGTCGAGCAGGCTGTCCTCATGGATGTTGGCGTTGGCGTAGTGGATGAAGACGCACGGTTCCACGTCGCCTGCGGCGTTGATGTGCAGGTAGCGGCGTCCGCCGGCGATGCAGCCGCCCACGTACTCGCCGTCGTTCTGGAAGTCCATCGTGAAGAGGGGCTTCTCGCCGCGCATCCGACGCACAAAGCGGTACATGCGCTCGCGCTGCTCGGGCGTGGGCATGAGCTCGGCGCTCGCCGCGCGACCCACGGGCATGAAGTGGAAGTACCAGCAGAAGAGCGCACCCTTCTCGATCATCCAGTCCATGTTCTCCTCGGTGGCGATGGCGTCCGCGTTGGCGCGCGTCCAGCACGCGGAGATGCCGAAGGGCAGGCCGTTTTCGCGCAGGAGGTCCATCGCCTGCTCGATCTTGGCGTAGGTGCCGTTGCCGCGTCGAGCGTCGGTGGTGTGCTCGTTGCCCTCGGCGCTGATGGCGGGCACAAAGTTGGCCACGCGAATCATCTCCTGGCAGAAGGCCTCGTCGATGAGGGTGGCGTTGGTGAAGCAGAGGAAGGCGCAGTCGGGGTACTTCTCGCAGATGCGGATGAGGTCGTCCTTGCG
>CALULC010000056.1 GCA_944321385.1 uncultured Atopobiaceae bacterium | reverse complement strand
ATGGCCACCTTGTCGTCCTTGCGCACGCCGCGGGACAGCAGCAGGTTGGCAAAGCGGTTGGCCTTCTCGTCAAAGACGGACCAAGTCATCTCACGACGGAACGGCTCGTCGTCGGTGGTTTCCACCAGGTCGTAGTCGCGCCAAGTGATGTGGCGGTTCTCGCGCCGCTCGGGGTTGACCTCCACGAGGGCGACCTCGTTCGGGTACTTCTCGGCGTTCGCACGCAGCATGTCGACGATGGTCATGTTCTGGCCTTTCGGGTCTTGTCACACAGTCCCCACATCATAGCCCGCCGCCGGCCGTTCGAGGCGGCTGTGTGTGGCGCGGTAACGTTCCCGTGACGTGCCGAGGCAGAAAAACGGGCGTCCGGTGTCACTTTTGGCCTCGTTTGTGTGGATTCGTCTGTCGCAGCCGTAGATTCCTGTTCCGATTGACGGCGTTTTCCCAGATAGAGATTTCAGAATCTATGTTGTTTTTCGCAAGGGGGAAAATAATCCACACAAACGAGGTCCAAAGTGACATCGGAGGGCTGAAATACTGCCCCGAGCCCTCTTCGGCTCCCCTTTGGCGGTCACTCCCACATGCGATGGAAGGCTATGCCTGTGCTACCCTCGTGGCGAGAAGACCACGGACTCGGGAGGTCACATGAGACGGCTGCTCGTGGTTGAGGACGACGCGCGTCTGCGCGACGAGCTCTGTGTGCTGCTTGCGCGCAACGGCTACGAGGCCACCGCGCTCTCGAGCTTTGACGACGCCGCCGGGCAGATCCTGGCGGCAGCCCCCGATTTGGTGCTTCTTGACCTCAACCTGCCCGGAGTGGACGGCACCTACGTATGCCGAGAGGTGCGCCGGAGCTCCAGTGTGCCCATCATCGTGGTGACCTCCCGTGACAACGACATGGACGAGCTGCTCACGCTCTCTTTTGGAGCGGACGACTTCATCCCCAAGCCCTACAACGACCAGGTCCTCCTGGCCCACGTTGCTACCGTGCTCAAGCGCAGCTATGGCGAGGGCGCCGCCTCCGCGGAAATCTCGCACGCCGGCATCACGCTGGACACGGCCCGCTGCAGCGTGAGCGCAGGCGGCAAGACCGTCGAGCTCACCAAGAACGAGCTGCGCATCCTGGCGCTGCTCATGCGCAACGCCGGCGCGGTGGTGAGCCGCCAGCGCATCCAGGAGGAGCTCTGGGCCTCTGATGAGTTCGTGGACGACAACACGCTCACGGTGAACGTGAGCCACCTGCGCTCCACGCTCGCAAAGATCGGCGTTGAGGACTTTGTGCGCACCAAGCGCGGCATGGGGTATCTGGTGGAGTAGGGGGCGAGAAGAACGTGGGCTTTGGCGCGTACCTCGCAGACCGGCTGGCCCCGCTCGTCGTGGGCGCGGTGGCGCTCGCCTTCTGTGCGCTCGTCATGACCGTCTACGGGCTGGACGCGGCGGCGGTGGCCTTTGTCTGTGGCGTACTCGCGCTCGCCGCGGTGACGGCGCTCGTGCTGGACTGGCTGCACCGACGCGCGTTCTATCAGCGGCTCGAGGACGCGCTGAGCTCGCTGGACGAGACCTACCTCGCTACCGAGCTCATAGAGCGCCCCGCCTTTCTCGAGGGCCAGCTCTTCTACGACGCACTCGACCGTGAGTCCAAGGCCATGCGCGATCGCATTGCCTCCGCGCGCCGTCGCCAGCGCGAGTACCGCGAGTACGTGGAGACCTGGGTGCACGAGGTCAAGACGCCGATTGCGGCCGCACGCCTCGTGGCTCGCAACAACCCCTCCCCGGCCACGGAGTCCATGGACGCCGAGCTGGACCAGATCGAGGGCTACGTCGAGCAGGCGCTCTACTACTCGCGCGGCACCTCGCTCGACCGCGACTTCCAGATTCGCCAGGTCAGCCTCGCAGACGTGGTGCGCGACGCGCTGCGCCACAAGGCCCGAACGCTGATCGGGGCGCACGTGGCGCCGGAGCTGGGCGAGCTCGACTTCACGGTACGCGCCGACCCCAAGTGGCTGTCGTTCGTGATCGGCCAGGTGCTCGTGAACGCGGCCAAGTACCGGGGCGAGAAGGACGGGCCAGGTCGCGTTCGCATCTGGGCGGAGCGCCGCGAGACCGGCCTCGACGCCTGGGAGACGGTGCTCGCGATAGCCGACGACGGCGTTGGCATCCCGGCCGCGGACGTGGGGCGCGTCTTTGACAAGGGCTTCACCGGCGAGAACGGCCGGCGGTTCGCACGTTCCACCGGCATGGGCCTCTATCTCGTGCGCGAGCTCTGCGACAAGATGGGCGTCGGCGCGTTGCTGGAGTCGGAGCAGGGCGCGGGCACCACGGTCTTTCTCGCCTTCCCCGACAGCACCGACCGCGCGTGACTCGCGCGAAGCCATGCCTCGCGTCAAAATAACACGCACAGTTTGTTTTGATCCCCTATATACGCAGTTGAAAATAACACGCATTGCAAACCGTGCGTGTTAATTTGTGGGACGCGCCGGTGCTTTGCAGCCTGCGGACTCGTGTCAACCTTACGAAAGCATAAGGCGCCGATAAGCGCATTCGATGGCACCGTTTTTCATGCCGGGCGAGTATGGTCATGTACCAGACCCCAGATGAGAGGATCATCATGGCACCTTTGCACGCCCAACCCGTACGCCCCGTCCTGTCCTGCCGGGACGTGGAGAAGCTCTATGGCACCCGCGACAACGTCACCCGCGCTCTCGACGGCGTCTCGCTCGACGTTGCGGCAGGCGAGTACGTTGCCATCATGGGGCCGTCCGGCTCGGGCAAGACCACGCTCCTGAACTGCATCTCCACGATCGACCGACCCACCTCCGGCCACATCTACGTGGACGGCCAGGACATCACCGCCCTGCGCCCGGGCCAGCTCTCCCGTTTCCGCCGCGAGCGCCTGGGCTTTGTCTTCCAGGACTCCAACCTGCTCGATACCCTCACCGCACGCGAGAACATCGCGCTCGCGCTCACGATCAACCGTGCACCCGCCCGCGAGGTTCCCGCGCGCGTGACCGGCGTGGCGCAGCGTCTGGGCGTCGCCGACGTGCTGGACAAGTTCCCGCACGAGATGTCCGGCGGCCAGAAGCAGCGCGTCGCCGCGGCCCGCGCGATCGTGACCGACCCGTCGCTGGTCCTGGCCGACGAGCCCACCGGTGCCCTCGACTCGCGCAACTCACGTCTGCTCCTTGAGAGCCTTGAGGACCTCAACAACGCCGGCGCCACGATCATCATGGTCACGCACGACTCCTTTGCCGCGAGCTACGCCCGCCGCGCCCTCTTCCTCAAGGACGGCCGTGTCTGGAACGAGCTCGTCCGCGGCACCAAGACGCGCAAGACCTTCTTCAACGAAATCATGGACGTCGTGTCCTTCCTGGGAGGGGAGGGCGCAGATGTACGCTAAGATCGCGCTCGGCAACGTCCGCAAGTCCTTCCGGGACTTCGCGGTCTTCTTCCTCACGCTGGCCTTTGGCGTCTGCGTGTTCTACGCCTTCGGCTCCATTACCGACCAGGCCGCCGTCATCCAGATGGGCGAGGACCAGCGCAGCATGGTGCAGGCGCTTGCGGACATCCTCTCCGGCCTCTCCGTGTTCGTCGTGGTCATCCTCGGGTTTCTCGTGGTCTATGCCAACCGCTTCCTCATCCGGCGACGCAAGCGCGAGTTTGGCATCTACCTCACGCTGGGCATGGACATCCGCCGCGTGTCTCTCATCGTGGTCATAGAGACGCTCGTGGTGGGCGTGGTCGCGCTGGCGGTGGGCCTGCTTCTAGGACTGGCGCTCTCGCAGGTCATGATGTACGTGACGGCGGGGCTCTTCGAGGCCACGATCAAGGGCTTCGTCTTTGCGTTCTCGCCGACCGCGGCACTCTCCACGGTGGCGTGCTTCGCGGGCATCTTCCTCGTGACGCTCGTCTTCAACGTGTCCACGGTCTCCCGCTACAAGCTCATCGACCTCATCAACGCGGACAAGGTGAGCGAGAAGGTCCGTCTGCGCAGCCTGCCGCTCTCCGTGGTGCTCTTCCTCGCGTCGCTCGCGCTGATCGGCGTGGCGTACAAGGTCCTGCTTGAGCACGGCATGATGGAGGAGGGCCCGTACTTTGCCATTGCCACGGGACTCGTCACGGTGGGCACGCTGCTCTTCTTCTTCTCGATCTCCGGCTTTGCCCTGCGCGCGCTCCAGGCGACCCCGCGCGCCTACCTCAGCGGCCTCAACATGTTTGTGATGCGCCAGCTCAACAGCCGCATCAACACCGCGTGGCTCTCCATCAGCCTGGTGTGCGCGATGCTCTTTTTGGCCATCTGCGGCGTGTGCACGGGCTTCTCTGTCGCCACGGGCATGAACGAGAGCCTGCGCGTGGGCACGGTCTACGACATGTCGCTCGTGAGCTACCCCATGGGCATGGTCGTGCAGGACGCCGCGCCTTACGAGCAGGACGGCCCGGCCGCGGCGGACGGCTACGACGCCATCGCCCGCCTGCGCGCGGACATCCCCAACTACGACGAGCTCTTCCGTGACGCCGTGCAGGTCAACCAGTACACCTACGACGCCGACGGCAACCCGATCGTGGACACCACCGTGGAGCAGCTCTTTGCCAACACGGACTTCACCGGTAACGCCACCGTGCAGACCATGATGCAGGGCAACACCGACCAGCGTCTCACCGTGGTGCCCGTCTCCGAGTACAACGCCCTGGCCCGGATGGCGGGCGAGAAGCCCGTGGAACTCGCGGCGGGGGAGTGCCTGCTCTGGAACGACCTCTCGTCCCTGGACGAGCTCTGGGACGCCGTGACCGCGCAGAACCCGGAGGTCGAGGTCGGTGGCCAGACGCTGCGCTTTGCCGAGGATCCGCTCGTGCACCTGGTCTTCTCGGACACGGCCGCCGGCGGAACGGTCTCCGGCGCCCTCGTGGTCCCGGATGACATGGTGCCCGCGGGCGCCGGCCCCAGCGTCACCGCGGTGAACCTCATGTACAACGGCGAGCGCACCGAGGTGGAGCCTGCCGCCGTTGCCGCGATCGACGAGGCCTACGGCGACGTTATGGGCCAGGGCTCCACGCTCGACGCCTGGCCGGCCTGGATCGCCACGACCGCCCAGGGGCTGCTCGACCAGTCCTCCGGCACCACCGTCGTGGTCACCTACCTGGCCATCTACATCGGCGTGGTCCTGCTCGTGTGCTGCGCGACGGTGCTCGCCCTCCAGCAGCTCTCCGAGGCGGCGGACAACGTGGGCCGCTACCGCGTGCTTTCCGAGCTCGGCGCCGAGAAGCGCATGATCGACCACGCGCTTCTCGCCCAGATCGGCGTGTACTTCCTCTTCCCGCTGGTGGTTGCCGTGGCGCACGCGGCGGTGGCGCTCAGCGTGGTGAACGACATCGTGGCGCTGCTCACGGGCTTTCAGATCGGCACGGCGCTCGTGGGCACGGTTGCCTTTGTGGTGGCGCTCTACGGCGGCTACTTCCTCGTGACCTACCTCACCTCGCGCGGCATGCTCTCCCGCGCGTAACGTAGCGTGGCGGCGGGCGGGGGCGACAGGCCTCCGTCCTCCGCCACGCGCCGCTGGCCGAATGTAAACATTCTTATTGTGCGGCGGGTGGGTATCATTGACGGAAGGAAGGGGGCTTTGCCCGTCCCCGCGGTCAGGAGGAAACATGGGACTGATTGACAAGCTCAAGAGCAAGTTCGTCTCTGCGGACGGCACGTTCAACCCGCCCGACGCCTCGTTCGCCACACGCCCGGACACCGTCTACGCGCCCGTCTCGGGCGTGATCATCCCGCTCGAGGAGGTCAACGACGAGGTCATCTCCGCCGGGCTCATTGGCAACGGCTACGGCATCCTGCCCACGGGCACGGGGATCCTCTACGCGCCGGTCAACGGCCGCATCGCCGCCACCACGGTGACCAACCACTCCATCGGCATCGCCACGCACGATGGCATCGACGTCCTCATCCACATCGGTATCGGCACCGTCAACATGAAGGGCAAAGGCTTCAGGCGCTTTGTCGAGGCCAACGACGAGGTCCATGCCGGACAGGTGCTCATGACCTTCGACATCGAGGCCATCAAGGCCGCCGGCTGCGACGAGGTCATCGCCTGTGTCGTCTCCAACCCCGACGACTTCAAGAAGGTCCGCCACGTGGGCGCCTCCGGCACCCTCATCGGCGACCGCCCGCTCGTCAAGGTCGGCGACCCGCTGCTCACCGTCAAGAAGTAGGGGAGTGCGACCCTCTCGTCCTTCTCGCCCGCCGTGTCGACCGTTTGTGCGAGCGGCTCGTGGGTACCATAGCGTTGCAGGGCCCCGTCGCGTCTTGCGGCGGGGCCTCATCTTTGGAAGAGAGGAAGCAACATGGCACGTGTCTTCATCAGCCCCAGCAAGTACGTCCAGGGTCCCGGCGAGCTCGCCCGCCTCGGCGACTACACCAAGGCCTACGGCGCCCACGCGCTCGTGGTCATCTCCGCCGGCGGCCTGCGCCGCTTCGGCGACGTCATCACCGCGAGCCTCGACGCCGCCGGCGTGGAGCACACCTACGACAACTTCAACGGCGAGTGCTCCCAGGCAGAGATCGACCGCCTCGTCGAGGTGCTGCGCGGGTGCGGCGCGGACGTCGTGGTGGGTGTGGGCGGCGGCAAGATCTTCGACACCGCCAAGGCCGTGGCCGCCGCCGTTGACGTGCCCGTGGTGATCGTGCCCACGATCGCCGCCACGGACGCCCCGTGCTCGGCGCTCTCCGTCATCTACACCGACGACGGCCAGTTCAAGGAGTACCAGTTCTTCAAGCAGAACCCCAACCTCGTCCTCATGGACACCGACGTCATCGCCAAGAGCCCGGTGCGCCTGACGGTATCTGGCATGGGAGACGCGCTGGCCACCTACTTCGAGGCCCGCGCCTGCAAGCGCTCCGACGCCACCACCTGCGCCGGCGGCCACGTGACCGAGGCCGCCATGGCGCTCGCCCAGCTCTGCTACGAGACGCTCATCTCCGACGGCCTCAAGGCCAAGCTCGCGCTGGAGGCCGGCGCCTGCACCGAGTCCGTCGAGAAGATCATCGAGGCAAACACGCTGCTCTCCGGTCTGGGCTTTGAGTCCGCCGGCCTTGCAGGCGCGCACGCCATCCACAACGGCATGACCGCCCTGCCCGAGACTCACGCCTACTACCACGGCGAGAAGGTCGCCTTTGGCACGCTCACGCAGCTCGTCCTGGAGAACGCCGAGGAGCTCTACGAGGTGCTCGACTTCTGCGTGGAGGTTGGTCTGCCGGTGACGTTTGCGCAGCTCGGCGTTGAGGGCGCGAGCTGGGAGCGCGTGCTCGAGGTTGCGCGCCTGGCGTGCGCTCCGAGCGACACCCTCGGCAACATGCCCTTTGAGGTCACGCCCGAGAAGGTCGCCTCCGCGATGCTCGCGGCCGACGCCTACGGTCGCGCCGCGCTGGCCGAGTAGACGGAGCTCTTCTCGCCACGTTTTTTTCGTGCGCCGGATTGGGCCCAACTGCGTGACTCGTGCGCCAAAATGAGCCCGACTGCGTGGAAATCCTCACGCAGTCGCGCGATTTTAGGCGCAACCACGGCGCCGCTCCACGCAGTTGGGCATATTTTGGCGCAGGGCGGTTTGCGTCAATGCTCGGTCACGCGCCCGCTTACGAAATAGGGGCCGGTTCCCAGGCGGAACCGGCCCCGCAGCATGTGCTTATGAGCTCGGACCTACTCGTCCTTCTCGCCGGAGAGGGAGGCGTAGAACGTGGCGTGATCGAAGACGTCCTTGATGGTCTGGCCGTTTACGAAGGGCAGCGCCAGGAACTCGTCGACGGTGGGAACGAGCTCGGAGCAGTCCACGAAGTGGTTCTTCTCGTTGCGGCGGCTCGTGTCCTGCGCGCGCCAGGACTCATAGTTGCAATCCGTGAGGTAATAGACACTCGATCCGATCTTCATGTAGACGGAGTGGTTGCAGTGCAGGTACTCGACCAGACCTTCGTAGTTGATGTCGAGAGCCTCGGCTGCCTTCTTTCCCATGGCGATCCCCTTTCGTCGGAGGCCAATCGGACGTTAGCAAGACTATAACCCGCCCGGCGGACGGTTATGCGCACGTTTGCGAAATGTTAGGCGAGCGTTGCCCGAGCGGTCAGCGGGCGGTGCCGAGAAGAACGCGCTCCAGCTCGGCGGGGGAGTCCACAAAGGTGGTGGCGCCGGCGGCGAGAAGATCATCCACGCTGCGGAATCCCCAGGTACAGCTGATGCACGGGCAGCCGACGCTCGCCGCCGTCTGCACGTCCACCTCGGAGTCGCCGATGTATGCCATGCCCTCGCGCGGGGCGCACATGCGCTCGAGCGCCGCCTCCACCATGTCCGGCGCCGGCTTCTTGCGGATGCCGGCCGCCTCGTTCTCGCCGAGGACGGCGTCGAAGGCGCCGGGGAACTGCTGCGCCACGAGCTCCTGGACGGCAAAGTCGCCCTTGTTGGAGACCACGGCCAGGCGCACGCCGGCGGCCCGCAGGTTGGCAAGGAGCTCGGGGATGCCGGGGTAGGGGCCGGTGTGATCCTCGCAGTGGGCGGCGTAGTGGGCGCAGAAGTCCTCGTAGACGGCATCCTGCTCGGCCGCGCCGGTGCCGACGGGCACGGCTCGCTCGATGAGCTTGCGGATGCCGTTGCCCACGAAGCGGCGCACGTCGTCGAGGGTGTGCGTTGGCATGCCGTGGGCGGAGAGCGCGGCGTTGGTGGAGATCCAGAGGTCCTCGATGGTGTTGAGCAGGGTTCCGTCGAGGTCAAAGACTGCGGTTGCGTACGCGGGCATGGGCATCCTTCGCTTGGAAATCTAGGCGAGGGTGATTCTCGCACTTTTCGGTGCCGCATGTGAAGTTGGCTACGACCCCTTTGTCACCTTTGTCACAGGGAGGGAGAGAACCGCTTGCTTCTGTCGTACCAGATGGCGAGCTTGTTGGGCGGGAGCTTGTCCAGGTCGTAGAAGAGGGAGGCGAGGGGCGTGTCAAGGCTGTCCGCGATCTTGACGAGCATGTCGAGAGAAGCGTTCTCTTTGCCGAGGATGAACTGGTTGAGGTGGGAGCGGTCGATGGACGCAATGGCCGCAAGCTGCGACTGGTTGTAGCCACGCTCCGAGCAGAGCCTGAGGATGGTCTCCCCGACCTGCTTTCTAACAAAGATGCATGTCTCTCTGGTGTCCATAGGGCAATCCTACGGTCTGACCATGGGCCGCCTGTTGGACAAAGCCAACCGAATTACTTGGGTTCAAGCAGGTAGAGGCCGGGAAAAGGAAAAGGGCGCCCAATCTCCCGGTTATGATTTTTCATCCCATCTGGTCAGGGGCCTTTCGCGCTTACGTTTCGGGTTGTTGTATTCGCTTGGCTTTTCGCAGCCATCGGGCGTGCCTGTAGTAAAATCTGCCCCGCTGCGCGCCCGCCGTCTACGCGCGACGCAGCCATCCAAACGGCGTCGCCCGTACGGCACGGGGCGACAGGGACGAGAAAGGCTTTGCACATGGACTCCCACACCATGCACACCCACAGCTGCGGCGAGCTGCGCCGCGAGCACATCGGCCAGACGGTCACGCTGACCGGCTGGGTCTGGCACCGCCGCGACCACGGCGGCCTCATCTTTGTTGACCTGCGCGACCGCGACGGCGTGACGCAGGTCTCCTTTGACCCGGAGCACTCCGGCGGCGAGGCGTTCCACGCGGCCGAGACCATCCGCTCCGAGTGGCCGATCAAGGTCACCGGCGTCGTCCGCGAGCGCCCCGAGGGCATGGACAATCCCAAGCTCGCGACCGGCGAGGTCGAGGTCCTCATCGACCAGATCGAGGTCCTCAACTCCTCCAAGACGCCGCCCTTCCAGATCGAGGACCACGTGGACACCTCCGAGGACGTCCGCCTGCGCTACCGCTACCTGGACCTGCGCCGCCCGCGCATGACGGCCAACCTCAAGATGCGCTCCGACTTCACCTTCGCGCTGCGCCAGGCGCTGCACGACCGCGAGTTCCTCGAGGTGGAGACCCCGGCGCTCTTCAAGTCCACGCCCGAGGGCGCGCGCGACTTCCTCGTGCCGTCCCGCACCCAGCCCGGCCACTTCTACGCGCTGCCGCAGTCCCCGCAGCTGCTGAAGCAGCTCCTCATGGTCGGCGGCGTGGAGCGCTACTACCAGGTCGCCAAGTGCTTCCGCGACGAGGACCTGCGCGCCGACCGCCA
>CALULC010000055.1 GCA_944321385.1 uncultured Atopobiaceae bacterium | reverse complement strand
GTGCATGCTCGACATGATCGCCTGGGTCTCGCTCTGCTCCATGACGTGCATTCTTGCCATAGGCCCTCTCCTTGCACTCATGGAGTTGTGGCGCCGCAGCCCCCTCGGCCACGGCACATAGTGGAGTCATGTTACGCGGAGTATTGCAAGAAGGTTTCATGCTTTCGGCGAGAAGATTTACCTCTCGGCGAGCGGTGCTGGCTTCAATCTTTGTTTACCGCCCGTGCGTCAAAACTCCGCCGATTGCCGAGAGCCAACGCTCAGCTGAAAGGAATCTGCAACGCTGGGGTTACCCATTTCATAAGAGAAGGAGTCCCCATGAAGAGAACCCCCCTCAAGGCTCTTGTCTGCGTCCTCTGCGCCACGCTCACCCTCGCCAGCGGTCTCATACTCACGGGCTGCTCGAAACCCGACCCCGAGAAGATCATTCGCGCTGACCTCGTCCTCAACTTCGACCAGATCAAGAATCTCGACGACGACGCAATCGACGAGCTCGCCAAGGAGTATGGCGACATGGGATTCGAGGAATATAACATCGAACCCAGTGAGTACATCGCCTCCATAGCAGACGGCTTCGACTACTCGATCGAGTCCATCGAGGTCGATGGCGACACCGCCACGGCAAACCTCACCATCTACTCCAAGTCCTTGAGCGAACTCTCGGACCTCAACTACGACGAGATGTACGAAGACTTCTTTAGGGCGCTCGAGTCCGGCGAAGTCACGTTCGACGAGGAGAGCTTCAATGCTTGGGCCGGTCCCTACTTCATAGACGCTATCGACAGAATTGAGCCGTCCGAGAAGAGCCTCGAGCTCACCTATGTCAACGGCGACGACGGCTGGGAGCTCGACGCAGAATCCAACGATGCCCTCGCACAAGTTTTCCTCTAGCCGCCAAAGGGGGCCTGCCCTCTTTTAGATAATCTCGACGGGGCATCGGCCAAAGCCGGTGCCCCTTTCCCTACCCGAGGACCTCGCCCGCGATGCGGGCGGTCTCGGTGGCGTCCTTGGCGTAGAAGTCAGCGCCCACCATCTCGGCGTACTCGGGCGTGAGCACGGCGCCGCCCACGACGACCTTGCACCAGGGGGCGCGCTCGCGCAGAAGCTCGATCGTCTCGGCCATGGCCGGCACCGTCGAGGTCATGAGCGCGGAGAGCCCCGCCAGGCGCACGTGGCGCTCCACCACGACACCTGCCACCGTCTCCGGCGCCACGTCCCGCCCAAGGTCGATCACCTCAAAGCCGTAGTTCTCGAGCAGCATGCGCACGATGTTCTTGCCGATGTCGTGGATGTCGCCCTTGACCGTGCACACCACCACGGTGCCCTTGTCCGCCGCGGGCGCACCGTCCTTCTCGCCCGCCGCCCTGACCACCTCAAAGCCGGCCTTTGCCGCCTCGGCGGAGGCCATGAGCTGCGGCAGGAAGAACGTCCCCGCCTCAAAGCGCCGTCCCACCTCGTCCAGCGCTGGTACCAGCACCTCGTTGATCGCATACATCGCATCGTGGGCGAGAAGAACCTCGCGCATGGCGTCTGCCATGGGGCCTCCGCGCCCGTCCAGCACGAGCCTGCGGGCGCGCTCGACGGGGTCGGCCGGCAGGGCCGCGTCCTTCTCTGCCTGTCCGCCCTTCTCGCTCGGGACGGCAGTCGGAACCGCGTCCGAGCGTTCCGCGTAGTGCTCCACGTAGAAACGGGCGGACTCGTCCTCGCCGGAGAGCACGCGCCAGGAGTCCACCACGTCCATCATGCGGCGCACGCCGGGGTTGATGATCGCGAGGTCCAGCCCCGCGCCAAAGGCCGCCGCGAGGAACGTGGCGTTGACGAGCGGGCGGAAGGGCAGGCCAAAGCTGATGTTGGAGACGCCGAGCACTGTGCGCACGCCGGAAAGCTCTGCCTTGACCAGGCGGATGGCCTCGAGGATGGTGCGCGGGGCGCTCTGGTCTGTGGATGCCGCCATGGCCAGGCAGTCGATGACAACGTCCGCGCGCGGGATGCCGGCGGCGTCCGTGGCGGCCACGATCTTGCGCGCGACGGCAAGACGCCCGGCGGCGGTGGCGGGGATGCCGTCCTCGTCGAGCGTGAGGCCCACGAGCGCGCAGCCATAGCGCGCCGCGAGCGGCACCACGGCGGAGAGCGACTCGGCCTTGCCGTTCACGGAGTTGATGAGTGCCTTGCCGGGATAGCTGCGCACCGCAGCCTCGATGACCGCGGGGTCGGAGGCGTCTATCTGCAGCGGGAGCGTGGTCACGCCGAGGAGCTCGTCCACGAGGCGGCACATGACCGCGCGCTCGTCTATCTCGGGCAGGCCGGCGTTGACGTCCAGGATCTGCGCACCGGCGCGCTCCTGCGCGATGGCCTCGGCGATCACGTGGTCGTGGTTGCCGCTGCGAAGAGCCTCCTTCATCTTGCGCTTGCCCGTGGGGTTGATGCGCTCGCCGATGACGCCCACCGCGCCCGGGGCGAGTGACGTCACACGCTGGGGGCCGCACACGGCAAAGCGGTCGGGCGGCTCGCGACGCACGGGAACGCGCCCGTCAAGCAGCGCGCGCTCCGCCGCGATGTGCGCGGGCGTGGTACCGCAGCAGCCGCCCACGACGGTAACGCCGGCATCAAGCATGCCGGAAACGGCTGCCGCGTACTCCTCGGGGCCGATGTCAAAGACCGTGACGCCGTCCACCACGTGCGGCAGGCCGGCGTTGGCCTGCACCATCAGTGGGCAGCGCGCCCAGGGGGCCATGCGCTCCGCGAGCGGCGCCACCTCGGCGGGACCGAGCGAGCAGTTGATGCCCACCGCCGCGGCGCCGAGCGAGGAGAGCGTGAGGGCCGCGACCTCCGGGGTGGTGCCCAGGAAGGTGCGACCGTCCTCCTGGAAGGTCATGGTCACGAAGGCGGGCAGCTCGGAGTTCTCCCGCACGGCGAGCAGGGCCGCCTTGGCCTCGGCGAGGTCGGCCATCGTCTCGATGACGAAGAGGTCCGCGCCCGCCGCCACGGCCGCGCGCACCTGACGGGCAAAGAGCTCGTAGGCATCATCAAAGGCGAGGGTGCCCATGGGAGCGAGGAGCTGGCCCGTGGGGCCGAGGTCCGCGGCAACGTAGCGCGCACCGGCCGCACGCGCACAGGCAACGGCGGCGGAGAAGACCTCCTCCACCGTTGCCGCCTCGCCGAGCTTGTCTGCGTTGGCGCCAAAGGTGTTGGTGGTCACCACGTCCGCGCCCGCAGCCACGTAGGCGGCGTGGACCTCGGTCACCACCTCGGGGCGCGTGAGGCACAGAAGCTCGGGCAGCTCGCCGGCGGCGAGCCCGCGAGCCTGCAGCTCGGTCCCCATGGCCCCGTCAAAGAGCAGGAACGCGTCCCCGGAGAGGGCGGCGGCGAGAAGGTCGGTGTGCGTGGCGTCAGACATGGTGCTCCCGTCGTTGGTTTTCTCGCCCATGCTAGCAGCGTAAGGTTTCCAGAGGGAAACGGACGCCTCAGGAGCGCCCGCAGGTCCTGCCGGAGCGGCGCAGCAGGCAGAAGTCACGGCAGAGGCAGGTCCCGCACGCCTCGCGCCCGGTACCCTCCTTCGGCTCCCCGAAGAGGCCCACCACCGCGGTCACGCTCTTGGTGGGCGTCATGAGCAGCTCGGGCGAGAGGGTGATCCCCAGGGCGCGCTGGGCATCGAGCGTGGCGAGAAGGGTCGGCTGGGTTGCCAGCGGAAAGTCCCCGTAGCCGGGCGAGAAGCGCGTCCCGCAGAAGAGCCCGCGTTCCGCGGCGGCGGCAACGACGCGTGCCTCGGCGGCGTCCGCCGCCCGCTCCACGAGCGCCGAGCCGGCGGCGTCAAAGACGAGCTGACCCACGCGATCGGTGAGCGAGAGACGCCTGAGCTCGACCTCCACGCCCATGCCGAGCGTGACGGCAAGCACGCCCACGGCGAGGGCGCCTTCGAGGTGCTCCGCGATCGAATGGCCCCGGAGCTCGAGCGCCGTGCCCGCAAGGCCGATCACCGGCACGCCGTCCTTCTCGGCAACGCCCGAGACGTCAAAGACGCGCACGCAGCCCGCAGGGCGGGCGGTCCCAAGACAGTGGGAGACCGTCTCGTCTATGCGGCCGTCGAGCTCAGGCGAGAGCTTCTGCCCGGCGTAGCCCAGGTAGCGCAGCACCTCGCCGCGATCGACCGAGCGGATGTCGTAGGCCTCGGCGGCACCCACGTGCTACGCCCCGAGGTAGCCGCAGGCGAGAAGCGCCTCATGGGCGGCGTGCGCCACGGCCGGCTTGTTCATGCTGTAGACGTGCAGGCCGTCCACGCCGTTTGCCGCGAGGTCCGCCAGCTGCTCGCAGGCATACTCCACGCCGGCGCGAGCCTGGTCGGCCGTGTCGTCCCCGGCAAGCACGAGCCGCTTCACAACCTTGGCCGGGATGGACGCGCCGCAGGTGAACGCCATGCGCTGAATCTGCTTGACGCTCGTGAACGGCATGATGCCCGCGATGATGGGCAGGCGCACACGATGGCGCAGGCACTTCTCGCGGAAGCGATAGAAGTCCTCGTTGTCAAAGAAGAGCTGGGAGACCAGGTAGTCAGCACCCGCCTCCTGCTTCTTGTAGAGGCTCGCAAAGCTCTCCTCCTCGGTGGGGGACTCGACGTGCCCCTCCGGGTAGCATGCGGCGCCTATGCAGAGATCCGCCCCGCTCTCTCGCAGGTAGGTGATGAGGTCGGAGGCGTGCTCGAAGTCGATTGCCTCGCGCCCCGGTGCGCGGTCCCCGCGCAGGGCGAGGACGTTCTCCACGCCCGATCCGGCAAGCGAGGTAACATAGGCGTCTATGTCGCCGCGCGTGGCACCCAGGCAGGTGAGGTGCGCGAGCGCCGTGACGCCAAGGTCGTGCTCGATGGAGGCGGCGATCGGAACCGTGTTTGCGGAGTTGCCCGAACCACCCGCGGAATAGGTGACGGAGATCCAGTCAGGCTCGTCCGTTGCCATCTCGCTTGCGATGAAGAACGCCTCCTCGAGGGGAAGCTCGCCCTTGGGAGGGAAGATCTCAAACGAGAAGGTCTGCCGCGCGGCGATCTTATCGGTGATTCTCATCGCTGCCCCTTTCACATGGCTCCTGCGGGTTCCCCATTCTCGCACATGAACGACGGCATGCGGCCAGCCTTGGTCGACTCGGCTATGTCGAGAAACGCGTTTGCAACGGACTCCTCGTCCGCGGGGCCAATGAGGTAGCGCGCGCAGTCCAGCACCGCGGGCACGGCGTTTGCCACCGCCACCGAGTTGGCGTAGTGGCGCAGCACGGCGAGGTCGTTCTCCGCGTCGCCAAAGCAGCAGACCTCGTCTGGGGTGAGGCCCAGGCGCTCCATGAGGAAGTCCCCTCCGTGGTCCTTGCCAAAGCCGTGCGGCGTGATGTCTATGTGCGGCGTTCCGGGCATGGGACAGACGAAGTCAAGCCCGGCGCAGAGTCCCGCGAGCTCCGCCGCCACCTCCTGGCAGCGATCGAAGGACCCCACGACGCGCACGTTTGCCTTGTAGCAGGGCTCTTCCGGCACCTCCCCCACCGCGCGCTCCACGTTCCAGAAGTTGTCCGGATGGGCGAAGACAAAGTCGAGCTCCGCGTCAACAGCGACCTTCTCGCCGCCATACTCCACGACGAGATAGGCGTCCGCCACGTCATGGAGCCTGCGGCGCACGCCCACAAGCGCCTCGTGCTCTATGGGGACCTTGTCCACGAGCTCGCCGTCCAGATAGACGAGCTGGCCGTTGCTCGTGATGGCCGTGGAGCAGGCGAGCTCGTCGCCGGCAAACATCGCGGGCAGGTCACGGTAGATGCGCCCCGTGCAGGGGGCGAAGTGGACGCCGGCCTCGCGCAGCGAAGCTATCGCCTTGAGCGCATAGGGCGTGATGACGTGGTCCTCTTGCCAGATGAGGGTGGCATCGAGGTCTGAGAGCACGAGCTTAATCACGGAAGAACCTCCTGAAGAAAGCGGGCCGCGCGCGACGGCGCGGAGTCGACGCGATGCCGGCACGCGACCCGCCGGGAGGACCCAGGCGCGACGGTCGGGGGCCGTCGCGCCCGAACACGCCGCACGTCGAGTGTTGGGGGCTTCGACATGCGACCATTCTAGATATAACCAAAGAAAAGCGCGGTGGGGCACAGAAAGTCGCAGACGGTAGCACGCCCAGCTCCGAGGGTCATGGCGGGGCAGAGAGCCCGCTGAGCACCATCGCGGTGGTCGCCACCATCACGGCCGGAGCGAGCGGAATCCCCTCGGAGAGCGCCCTGCCCAGACGATGGCAGGTGCCTTCGTCTGGCACCTCGTCCCTAAAGCGCACCCGCCTCAGAATCCAGCCCATTCCCCAGAACAGCACCCCCAAGAGGCAGGAGAGGCCCACCGTGGCAAGGCCCGCAAGGGGACCGGTCCACACCCCGATGGCAGAGAGCAGCTTGACGTCTCCGCCGCCAACCCCCGACCCGCCCCCTTCACGGGCCGAGAGGGCCGCCGCCAGGAGCATGACCGCCAGCACGCTCAGACAGCCGAGCAGAGCCTTCACGATGAGCGGAGTTGCCCTCCCGCCGGCGAGCACGCCCGCAAGAACGCGGCCAGCGCCCGAGCACGCCACCGCCAAGACACATCCGTTTGGGATGATTCTGCAGCTCAAATCAGTTGCCGAGGCAACCCCGAGCGCGGCGGCGAGCGTTGCGAGGCACGCAACTCCAAGCACGGCAGACAAGGCGCCCATCCCGTCCCCCTCTCCTTGAGTGAGGGGGATTCTAGGCAACCCCCGCCAACACGTTGCTCAAAAAGAGGCGCTTCTCGCACACAGACCCACGGACAGGCCAATCTGCCAGCGCACGAGCTCATAATCTGCCGCCAAACATTTTTTGAGAGAGTCGGCAAACGGCATGTCCTGAGGGGCGAACGCTCATGGAGGCGCGGACAGGGGGTCCGTGCGCCGGGTCGTTTGCCTCTGCCAAGACCAGACGGAGCGGGTATACTTCTTTTCGCTCTTGGCCATGAGGAGGCATCGCACATGACAGGCTGGTTGGTGAGAACGTTCGTGCCAGACGCGGACAAGACCTCGGACCCGGCGGTGCGCACCCGCTACGGGCTTCTCGCCAGCATCACGTGCATCGTCTGCAACGTTGCGCTCTGTCTGGGAAAGGGTGCTGTGGGCCTTATTGCCGGCTCCGTCTCCATCGTGGCCGACGCCGTCAACAACCTCTCCGATGCCTCGAGCAACGTGGTGAGCCTGCTTGGCTTCAAGCTCGCGAGCCGCCCCGCAGACGAGGAGCACCCATACGGTCACGGCCGCTACGAGTACCTGGCAGGGCTCGTGGTCGCCGTCTTGGTGTGCGCGATCGGACTCAACCTCCTGGGGTCTTCCGTCGAGAAGATCATGCATCCCGAGCCCACCGAGTTTGGCGCCGCGGTCGTCATCGTGCTCGTGGCGTCGATGCTGGTGAAGCTGTGGATGGCATCGTTCAATCGCCGTCTGGGGCGCAAGATTGACTCCGATACCCTCGAGGCCACTGCCGTTGACTCCAGAAACGACGTGATCTCTACCGCCGCCGTCCTTGCCTCTGCCGTGATCTCCCAGGTGAGCGGCTTTGACCTCGACGGCTGGGCGGGCCTTGCCGTGGGAGGATTCATCTGCTGGAGCGGCATCGAGCTCGTGCGCGAGGCCGTGAGCCCGCTTCTGGGCCGTGTGCCCGACCCCGCCTACGTCGAGCACATCCGGGCCAAGATCATGAGCTACCCGGGCGTCCTGGGTACGCACGACCTCATGGTCCACGACTACGGCCCGGGGCGGCAGTTCGCTAGCGCCCACGTGGAGATGGCCGCCGAGGGCGACCCCCTGGAGCAGCACGATCTTCTCGACAACATCGAGCAGGACTTCAAGGTGGACGAGGGCCTGATCATGACACTGCACTACGACCCCATCGTCACAGACGACCCTGAGGTGCGCGACATGCGTCACTGGATCGACCTGACCGTGAAGGGCATCGACGAGCGCCTCTCGATCCACGACCTGCGCTGCGTGCCCGGCCCCACGCACACCAACGTGATCTTTGACTGCGTGCGCCCCGCGGGCTTCTCGCTCTCTGCCGCCGAGCTGCGCGAGCGCATCTCAGGCCTCGTGCGCGAGCGCTACCCGCGCGCCATCTGCAAGATAACGATCGACGACAGCTACGTCTCTCCCCGCCAGTGATACAAAGGGACAGTCCCTTCGTATCATTTTCAGATTGGAGTGTCATGGGTTCCAGCAGCTACCGCGCCAAGCAGATGATCGTCATGCGCCGCGACCTCAAGATGCGCAAGGGCAAGATTGCCGCACAGGCGGGTCATGCGTGCGTGGAGGCCGTGCTCATGGCGCTCGTGCGCGAGGGACGCGGGGCGGACCTCCAGGCTACCGACAACTGGGCATGGCTCTATCACGACGAAGGCGACGTCACGCCGCTCACGGAGTGGTTTGACACCGGCGTGGCCAAGGTCTGCGTCTACGTGGACTCAGAGGAGGAGCTGCTCGACCTTGCTAACCGCGGCCGCGAGCTGGGCTTTGCGGTGGCGCTCATCCGCGACGCCGGCCACACCGAGTTTCACGGGGAGCCAACCTTCACCTGCCTCGCCTTCGAACCCCTCCCCGCCGAGAAGATCGACCCGCTGACCGGCGACCTGCCGCTGTACTAGGCGCGAGCGCGCGTTCTTCTCGCCATGTGCGCCCGCGACGGCTGAGTTCTGCTTCCGGTTGTGCGCAGTCGCGACGGGTATGCGCACTTCCGTCGGTTATGCGCACTGTTAAGTTTCTCATATCCGCAGCTACGCAACGTGGCGAGTAGAACCGCCGAGAAATCGACTGCGCATAACCGTCGCGATTGCGCATAACCGTCGCGGTGGGTACATCCCAGGGCCGAATCTGCCAACCCGGGACACCCCGGCATTGTTTCCGCTCCGTAATTCCTACTTGTAGGGTGGGTTTATGCGTGGCACGCTGAAGCCAACCAACCAAGGAGGCGCCATGCGCATCGCACACACCGTCGAGGACCTCATCGGATCCACGCCGCTCGTTGATCTCTCGGCTCTTGCCGGGAGCACGGCACGTGTCCTCGGGAAGCTCGAGGCGGCAAATCCCGGCGGCTCGGCAAAGGACCGCGTCGCCCGCGCGATGGTGGACGACGCCGAGCGCACCGGTCGCCTCTCCCCCGGCGGCACCATCATCGAGCCCACGAGCGGCAACACCGGCGTCGGCCTCGCGATGGTCGCTGCCGCCCGCGGCTACCGGCTCATCCTCACCATGCCGGACACCATGAGCGTGGAGCGCCGCGCACTTGCCGCCGCCTACGGGGCCCAGATCGAGCTCACGCCGGGCGCCGAGGGCATGGCGGGCGCCGTCGCGCGCGCCGAGGAGCTTGCCGCCGCAACGCCCAACTCCATCATCGCCGGGCAGTTTGACAACCCCGCAAACCCGCAGGCCCACTACGAGACCACGGGCCCCGAGATCTGGGAAGACACCGAGGGCACCGTGAACGTGCTCGTGGCCGGCGTGGGAACGGGGGGAACGCTCTGCGGATCGGCCCGCTACCTCAAGGAGAAGAACCCGGCGGTGTGCGCCGTTGCCGTGGAGCCCGCCGAGTCGCAGGTGCTCGCCGGGGGCGCCGCGGGGCCGCACGCGATCCAGGGCATCGGGGCAAACTTCGTGCCCGAGAACTTCGACCGCTCCCTCGTGGACCAGATCGTCCCCGTGAGCTCGGAGGACGCGCTCGCAACCTGGCGCCGCCTCGAGCGCGAGCTGGGCCTTCTCGTGGGCATCTCCTCCGGCGCCGCCGTCTGCGCCGCCCTCGCGCTCGCCGCACGCCCTGAGTACGCCGGCAAGACCATCGTCGTCGTGCTCCCCGACACCGGAGAGCGCTACCTCTCCGTGGAGGCGTAATGTCTGCCGAGAAGAACACCTGGTCCGAGGTCCGCACCCTCATCCGCGAGGACGCCGAGGCGGCCTATGCGCGCGATCCCTCCGCCGGCTCGGTCAGTGACGTCACGCGCTTCTCGGTGGGATTTCGCATCGTGCGCGCGTATCGCCAGCAGCACTGGCTCTACGAGCACGGACACCGGACGCTCGCCCTGTGGCTCGCCAAGCGCTCGCGCATCAAGTACGGGGCAGACATCCACCCCGCGGCGAAGATCGGCCGGCGCTTCACCATTGACCACGGGATCGGCGTTGTTGTGGGCGGCACCACGATCATCGGCGACGACTGCCTCATGTACCAGAACGCCACGCTCGGCATGACCGGCAAGCACGGCGGCAAGCG
>CALULC010000054.1 GCA_944321385.1 uncultured Atopobiaceae bacterium | reverse complement strand
AGGCGCAGCCACATCATGCCGCCGATCACCGTTGCCAGGCGGTTCTCCTGCAGGAGCTCGTAGGCCTGCCGCGTGGTTCCGGGGCGGACGTACTTCTCAAAGGTAAGCACGGGTCCTCCTTGGTTTGGATAGGTGATGCTGTAAGGATACCGCAGGTGAGCGGTGCGTTTAATGGCTGCGTTATCGTTTTGCTTGGATAACGCCTCAAGATGTCATGGGCTAGAATTGTCGACGCTTCGTCAACTAGGGAGAAGCGTGGGGAGGTGGGCTTGACGGACGAGCGGATTGTGGAGGCCAGGGGCGTCACGCATGCCTACGTCCCGGGAAGGCCAACTCTTTCGGGAGCCTCGCTTGACGTTCGTCGAGGCGAGTTCGTTGCGATCGTTGGCGAGAACGGCTCCGGCAAGACCACCCTCGCACGGCATCTGAACGCCCTCATCCCGCTCCAGGCGGGCGAGCTCACCGTGGCTGGAATAGACGCGGCTGATCATGGGAGGGTCTGGGAACTTCGTCGCATCTGCGGCATGGTCTTCCAAAACCCCGAGAACCAGTTCGTCTCCTCCGTGGTGGGTGAGGACGTGGCCTTTGGTCCGCGCAACTTTGGCGCGAGTGAGGGCGCCGCGCGAAGGGTGGCGCTCGAGGCGCTTGCGTCCGTGGGGCTCCCCGGCTTTGAGCGGCGCGACGTGCACGAGCTCTCGGGCGGTCAGCAGCAGCGGGTGGCGCTTGCGGGCGTGCTTGCGAGCGAGCCCGACGTCATCGTGCTCGACGAGGCGACCTCGATGATCGACCCCCGGGGGCGCGACGAGCTCGTGGCTGCCGTGCGGCGCGCGCGCGTCGAGCGAGGCGCCACGATCATTTGGATTACGCATGATATGGAGCTCGCCGCGCGAGCTGACCGCGTGGTCGTCATGCGGGCGGGGGAAGTCGTGGCGGAGGGCGCCCCGGAGCGGGTGCTCACGGATCGCGAGCTTCTGTCCAGCGCGGGCCTCGAGCCGCCGCTCGTTGTCCGCACGTGGGGGGAGCTTGTGAGGCGTGGCGTGGCGAGCGGTCCCGCGCCGGTCACCGTCGAGGGGCTGGTGAGTTTGCTGTGCAGCTGAGGCTTGATCATGTGAGTCTTTCCTACGAGGGAGCTTCGGGCGGAAGGATCGCGGCGCTCGACGACGTGTCGCTCTCGCTGGGGCCGGGCGTCATCGGGGTCATGGGCCAGACGGGATCTGGGAAGACGACGCTTCTCGAGGTTATGGCGGGCGCTCTTCCTCCGGATGCCGGTGGGATGACGTTTGACGGCGCCGATGCGCTTCGCGGCGACGGGGCGCGAAGACTCAGGGCGGCCGTCGGCATGGTCTCGCAGATTCCGGAGCGGCAGTTTTTTGAGTCGACGGTGGAGCGTGAGATGGCCTTTGGCCTGATCGCGCGCGGCATGGATGCCGACGCGGCCCGCATGCGCGCCTCCGAGGCGCTCTCGGAGCTCGGCCTCAACCTCGACGAGTTGGCAATGCGCTCGCCCTTCTCGCTCTCCGGCGGTCAGCAGCGTCGTGTTGCCATCGCTTCTGTCCTGGCGCTTCGACCGAAGCTTCTACTGCTCGACGAGCCAACGGCCGGACTCGACCCGCGCTCGCGCTCGGCTTGCCTCGACGCCGTTCGCATGGCGGGTCGCTCGGGTGCGACCGTCATCGTTGCGAGCCATGACGCCAACGCGCTCGCGGCGGTGGCCGATCGCGTGGTCGTGCTCGAGAGGGGATGCGTGACGCTCGACGGCTCCGCGCGCGAGCTTCTTGGCAACGCGCCTCTCATGCGCGAGCACGGGCTCGAGCCCGCCTGTGCCTCCCGCGCCGCCACCGCTCTGCGTCGTGCGGGCTTGGCCGTCCCCGGGGCGCCCCTCACCGCAGAGGAACTCGCAACGGCGATTGCAGAGGGCAGGGGGCTCGCGTGAGGACGTTCGGAGGATACGTCTGGGCGGACTCGCCGCTGCATCGCGCACCCGCGGCAGCCAAACTCGTTGGCCTGGTTGTTGGCGCTGCTCTGGTGCTCGCCGTACGCGGTCCGATAACGCTCGCCGCCGCCCTCGTCGCGGTTGCCGTTCTGGGCGTCGTCTCGCGCGTGGGCTGGAGACGCCTGCTTGCGCCCCTCTGGGGGATGCGCTGGTTCCTCCTCGTGATAGTTGCTCTCAACGCGCTGCTCTTCTCGGTGTCAGAGCCCCTCTTCTCGCTGGGCCCGCTGCGTCTCACGCTCCCCGGAATCGAGCGCGGGCTGTTGATCGCCGCGCGAACCTGTCTGATTGTTGTCCTCGGGGCGATGCTCACCGCAACAACAACCCCTCAGCAGGTGGTCCACGGCGTGCGAGAGCTTCTTAAGCCGCTTGCCCGTCTGGGCGTGCCCACAGAGACGGCGGCCCTTGCCGTAGGCGTGACGGTGCAGTTTGTTCCCACGCTGCTTCGCGAGAGCCGCCAGCTCATGAGGGCGCAGGAGCTCCGTTGCGGGGGCTTTGCCGCACGTGGTATTATGCGACGCGCCGTCAGCTACGTGCGGCTGCTCGTACCCGTCTTTGTATGTGCCGTGCGACGTGCCGACGAGCTCTCGCGCGCCATGGAGGCGCGCGGCTACCGCGTTGACCGGCGGCGCGGCGCGACTGGGGAGAGAGGGTGCTCATGAGTCAGACTAAGAGGGTCGTCATTGCCGCGGTCTGTGCCGCATTGGGCGTCGTGCTGCCGATGGCGTTCCACGCCCTCCCCGGAGCCGGCAACGTCTGGCTTCCGATGCACATAC
Organism: uncultured Atopobiaceae bacterium; assembly: GCA_944321385.1. Classification (GTDB taxonomy): domain Bacteria; phylum Actinomycetota; class Coriobacteriia; order Coriobacteriales; family Atopobiaceae; genus Thermophilibacter. The sequence goes on along the minus strand of CALULC010000054.1, from coordinate 7,617 downwards.
CCGTGATGATCTGCGGTTTGGTGGCGGGCCCTGTGGCGGGCGCGGCGGCGGGCGTGCTTGCCCCCGTGCTCTCGAGCCTGCTCACGGGCATGCCGGCTGCACCGATCTTGCCCTCGATGACCTGCGAGCTCGTGGCGTACGGCTTGGCGTCCGGCATGCTTGCGCACCTCGTGCGTACCGGCAGACTTGCCGTAGACCTCTATGTGTCGCTAGTGGGCGCCATGATCGTGGGACGCCTCGTCGGCGGTGCGCTGCAGGCTCTGATCTTCTCCCAAGGGACCTACTCGCTGGCCGCGTGGGTGAGCGGCTACTTCGTCACGGGGGCGCCGGGAATCGTCCTGCAGCTCGTTGTGGTCGTGCCGATCGTTGCCGCTCTCGAGAGGGCAGGGCTTGTGGATGCGCGCTATCCGGGGAAGGAGTAGGTTCCCCCTGCTCCCCTTCTTCGCCTTGGAATAATCAGAGGCAGTATTTTCGCCCCGCGCTGTCACTTCTTGCCTCGTTTGTGTGGATTATTTCGATGCCAAAATGAAATGGCATTAATCGTGAAAGCGCTATCTGGGAAAACGTCGTTCGAGAGATCAGTTTTGGGAGCCCGGATAATTCCAAGGCACACAAACGGGCCCGAAAGTGACAGCGCGGGGCGGAAAAACTGCCTCGAGAGCGCTGCGACAGAGGAAAGGCGTTGCGCAGGGGCAGCCCAGGGGCTAGTTTGCGCCGTTGTGCGTAGAGAGCAGCCGCCCAAGAACGAGTGCGCACCAGAGCGCGCCCGCTACGGCCACGATGCCGCCGATAAGCCCGATGCTGCCAACGCCAAGCGTGTCGCAGACCACGCCACCGATGATGGAGCCTCCTCCGATGCCAACGTTGAAGAGCCCGGAGAAGATCGACATTGCAACGGCTGACTGCTCCTCGTTCGTCACGCGTATGACCTCCGCCTGCGCTCCGGCGTTGAACGAGGTCGAGCAGGCGCCCCAGATTACGCAGATGCCAATCGCCGCTGCGGCCCAGGGGGCTGCGGGGGCGAGCAGCAGGAGCGCCAGCGCAAGACCGATCATGGTGGTTCGCAGGTAGACCCTGCGATGCGCGTCGAAGAAGCGGGCAAAGAGCCAGCTGCCCGCGAGACCGGCCACGCCAAAGACAGAGAGGACGACGGTTATGAGGTCGTCCGACATGCCGGCGATCTGTGCGAGGAAGGGCTCGATGTAGCTGTATGCAACGTAATATCCGGTGGCATAGAGGATGGTGAGCAGGTAGACGCCAAGGAGCGCACGATTGCTGCCGAGCTCGGGGAGGCGCCTCAGCGTGAACGGCTCGCCCGCGGGAAGGCTCGGAAACGTGAGCGCGAGGCCAAGGCCTACGGCGAGGGTAACCGCCCCAACCACGATAAAGGTCATCCGCCAGCCAAGCGCGAGGCCGAGCGCACGTCCCAGCGGCAGCCCAAAGATCATGGCGACGGAGGTTCCCGTGACGATCATGCTCATTGCGCGCGAGGCATGCTCGGGCGCCGCCACGCGCACGGCATAGGGTGACGCCACGGACCAGAAGACCGCGTGCGCGGCGGCAACAACAAGGCGCGCGGCAACGAGCAACTCGAAGGTGGGGGCAACTGCCGTGCCCACCTGGCCCGCGCAGAACACGGCAAGCACCATCAGGATGAGGCGCTTGGGCGGCATACGGCTCGCCGCGATCATGAGCGGCAGCGAGAGCGCCGCCACCGCCCAGGCGTAGATGGAGATCATGAGGCCGGCGCCGGACTCGGTGAGGGAGAAGGTGGCGGCGATGTCTGTGAGCAGACCGATGGGCACAAACTCTGACGTGTTGAGCAAAAAGGCCGCGAGGGTGAGAAACACGAGCGGCGCGGTTTCACTGCGGGTGGTCTGAGCTGGTGCGTTGGTGCCCACGAGCGCTCCTTTCTGGCTTGGTTCGGACGTGATTATAGGCAGCTGTTCCAACGCGGGCAACGTCAGCATGCGCTCGATTTCCCTTGCAAGTTGAGTTGTGCCCCTCGCGTTCCGTGCCTCGTATAATGGTTCTGAGTTTTAGGCAACCGAAAGGATTCTCATGTCAAAGAGCCGCCTTGTAACCCGTCGTCAGGCACTGGCCTCAACCGGCGCGCTGCTCGCCCTTACGCTTGGTGCCTGCTCGGGCTCTCCCGAGGTCCCGGCGGAGGAGGAGATCCCCACCGTCACCGACCCCGACGCATCCGAGGAGGGTTCGGGCACCGGGTCCCAGGGAGGCCTCGAGGAGCAGGTGAGCGCCAAGCTTGCCGAGATGAGCCTCGAGCAGAAGGTGGCCCAGCTCTTTGTGGTGCGACCCGAGTCCCTGACTGGGGTGGGCCAGGTGATTGCCGCCGGAGAGGCAACAAAGGCGGCGCTCGAGAAGATGCCCGTCGGCGGCATCGTCTACTTCGCGGACAACCTGCAGGACACCGATCAGACGGTGGAGATGCTCTCCAACACGATGAAGTACGGCGAGGAGGTCAACGGCCTGCCGCTCTTCCTGTGCGTTGACGAGGAGGGCGGCACGGTCTCGCGCGTGGGCGGCAACCCCGGCTTTGGCGTGGACAACGTGGGCGACATGTGCGACGTGGGTGCCACCGGAGACACCGACCAGGCCTACGAGGTGGCCAAACACATTGGCACCTACCTGCAATACCTGGGCTTCAACGTTGACTTTGCCCCGGATGCGGATATCGCCAACAACCCCGATGGCGCGATGGGCCTGCGTTCCTTTGGGTCCACGGCGGACGTCGTGGCGCCGATGGTGGCTGCGCAGGTGCGCGGCTTTGAGGACGGTGGCGTGCTCTGCTCGGCAAAGCACTTCCCGGGAATCGGTGGCGCCCTCGGCGACTCCCATGACGGTCGCATCTACTCCGAGAAGACCCTCGACGAGATTCGCGCCGAGGAACTGCGCCCCTTTGAGGCGGCGATGGAGGAGGACGTGCCGTTTGTTATGGTGGGTCACCTCTCGTTGCCTACTATCACGGGAGACAACGACCCCGCCTCCATGTCCAGCGAGATTGTGACCGACCTGCTCCGCAACGAGCTTGGCTACCAGGGGATCATCATCACCGACTCGATGGGTATGGGCGCCGCCACGGACTCGCTTCCCGTGGAGCGTCTGGGCGTGGAGCCACTCAAGGCCGGAGTGGACATGGTGCTCATGCCGGCGGACCTCGAGGCGGCCTATCAGGGCGTGCTCGACGCGGTCGCGGCGGGCGAGCTGACCGAGGAGCGCATCGACTCCTCCGTCACGCGCGTGCTCACGGTGAAGCTGGGTCGATTGACGGAGCTGCTCGAGAGGGAGTAGAAGAGCGTGGCCCGCGTTTGCGGGCTGGCGAGAGGAACGTGGTGCATATGTTCTGCAGGAACTGTGGTCAGGAGAACGAGGACGGAGCAAAGTTCTGCACCGGATGCGGGGCGGCACTGGGGGAGGCGTCTGCCGCTGAGGCTGCCCAGAGCGCCGACCAGAACGGCGCATGGGGCACCCAGAGTGCCGACCAGGTATCCGGGCAGCCAGGCCGGGGCCTTGATCAGGGCGGAGCCCAAGATGGCGGTTGGGGTCAGGGCGGTGCGCAGACAGAGGCTTGGTATCAGGCCGAGGACTTCTCCGACGCTACGTATGGCACCAGCTACGGTAACGACTTTATCGGCGGCGTCGTGCCGGGCAACGAGGGTAAGCGAAGCGGTCTGGGCGCCCTTGCAATAGTGATGGTCATCGTCGCCAGTCTCTGCGTCGTTGCGGTTGGCGCGTTTGGGACCATGTATGTCATGAAGCTCGGCCCCTTTGCCGAGGAGGCGGTTGAGGAGACCGAGGAAGGGGATAACGGCGAGTCCGGCAACGACAGCGAGGACGAGCGCGAGTCCGGCCGCGACGGCAGAGATGGCCTCGATGACAGCGATGACGACAAGGACGACGATTTTGTCTCCGTCCCGGGCGTTCTGGGCGCGGATAGCGACGAGGCGGTCCGTGAGCTCGAGCTTCTTGGTCTTGACGTAGTGATTCAGGAGGAGCACAGCTCCTCGGTGGCAGAGGGTGCCGTCATCAGCCAGAGCATCTCCGGTGGAGACGTGGCCGAGCCCGGAGACACGGTCGTTCTGACCGTCTCCCTCGGCCCGGAGATGATGACCGTGAGCCGCTACACGCTTGTCCGCAAGTGCCTGACGTGGGAGCAGGCGCGTCAGTGGTGCGAGGACAACGGCGGCCACCTCGCGACCATCTCCAATGCCGACGAGCTGAACCAGGTGATCGCACAGCTGCCCGCCGAGGGCGTGGTGAGCTGCTGGCTGGGTGGGTACCGGACCAGCGGCGGATGGGCGTGGGTCGACGGCTCGGACTTCACCTACAGCGCCTGGGCGTCTGGCGAGCCCAACAACGAGGGCGGAAACGAGAACTACGTAACGCTGCTCAAGGTCAACGACAGATGGTCCATGTACGACGTTCCCAATGACGTGAGCAACGTCTATGCCAGCTCCAAGATCGCCTTTGTGATGGAAACCGAGGAACAGGTTCCCGTGAGCTAGGACCTTCTCCCAGAGAGGGACGGGCCGGGAGGCGTCTGAGCTGCCTCCCGGCCCGCTTTGTTTCTCGGCGGGTCTTTCGCTTTGGCTCTAGTGCCTCTGATCGACGCGCATGCAGCGCATGGCATTGAGGATCGCGAGGAAGGCAACGCCCACGTCTCCAAAGACAGCAAGCCACATGTTGGCCGCGCCAAACGCGGCGAGCACGAGGATCAGCACCTTGATTCCGATGGCGAATACGATGTTCTGCCAGACGATGCGCATGGTCTTTCTCGCCACGCGCATGGCGCTCGCAATCTTGGAGGGCTTGTCGTCCATGAGCACCACGTCAGCCGCCTCGATGGCGGCGTCCGAGCCCATCGCGCCCATGGCAATGCCAACGTCAGCGCGCATGAGCACGGGCGCGTCGTTGATGCCGTCGCCCACGAAGGCCAGGCGCGCCCCTTCCTTCTCGCCCGCGAGCAGACGCTCCACGGCGTCGACCTTGTCTTCGGGCAAGAGTTGCGCATGGACCTCGTCGATGCCCAAGCGCTCCGCCACGGCCTCGGCCACGTCCTGACGGTCGCCGGTGAGCATGACGCAGTGGCGCACGCCCGCGACGTGGAGGTCGTGGATGGCCTGCTCGGCGTCCTCCTTTACCACGTCTGCGATCACAATGTGGCCAACGTACGCGCCATCGACCGTGACGTGCAGGATCGTGCCGGTGAGGTCGCAGTCGTGCCAGGCGGCCCCGTGCTCGGCCATGAGCTTGTCGTTGCCCACGAGGACCAGGTGCTCGTTCACGCGGGCGCTCACGCCGTGGCCGGACTCCTCGCGCGCCTCGGCGATTTTCTTGCGATCGATCTCTCCGGAGTAGGCGGTGCGCACGGACACGGCGATGGGGTGGTCCGAGAAGGACTCAGCGTGCGCGGCCATGGAGAGCACGTAGTTCGGATCCACGCCCGCCTCGGGGTGGATTGCCACGACGTTGAAGGTTCCTGAGGTGAGCGTGCCGGTCTTGTCAAAGACCACGGTGTCCACATGGGCGAGAAGCTCGAGGTAGTTGGAGCCCTTGACGAGGATGCCCAGACGCGAGGCGCCGCCGATGCCGCCGAAGAAGCTGAGCGGCACGCTGATGACAAGCGCGCACGGGCAGCTCACCACAAGGAAGGTGAGGCCGCGCAGGATCCAGTCGGGCCAGCTGCCCAGGCCGGCGAGCGGCGGGACCACGGCGAGGAGCACCGCGGAGATCGTAACAAGGGGCGTGTAGACGCGCGCGAAGCGTGTGATGAAGTTCTCGGTCCGGGCCTTCTTCTCGCTTGCGTTCTCCACGAGCTCCAGGATGCGGGCAACCGTGGACTCGCCGTAGGGCTTGGTCGTGCGCACGTGCAAGACGCCAGTCATGTTGACGCAGCCGGAGATGACGTCTGCGCCCGGCTCCACGTGGCGCGGGACGGACTCGCCGGTGAGCGCCGCGGTGTCGAGCTGCGAGGCTCCCTCCGTGACCACGCCGTCCAGGGGAACGCGCTCGCCGGGCTTGACCACGATGACGGTGCCGGGCGCCACCTCGGCGGGGTCGACCTGCTCGAGCGCGTCGCCCCTCTCGACGTTGGCGAACTCGGGCGCGATGTCCATCATGGCCGCGATGGACTTGCGGCTCTTGCCCACGGCGTAGCTCTGGAAGAGCTCGCCCACCTGGTAGAAGAGCATGACGGCGGCGCCCTCGGCCATGTGGGGCTCCGTCTGGGGGAAGAAGACCATCGCAAAGGCGCCGAGCGAGGCCACGGACATGAGGAACGCCTCGTCGAAGGGGTCGCCTCGGCGAATGTTGCGCGCCGCTTCGAGCAGGGTCTCGTAACCCGCGATGAGGTAGGGGACGAGGAAGAGGGCAAAGCTCGCGTAGACGTCTCCCGGCGTGCCAAAGAGCGTGGCGAGAAGCCCGCTCTCCTCGACGGCGAGCACGACGAAGAAGATGACGAGGGCGATCACGATGCGGTTGCGCCAACGACGCTGCTTCTTGTTCATGGTGGCGACCTCCCGGCGCCTAGCGGACGATCTCGCAGTCGGGCTCGACGCGCGCGGCGAGGGCGACGACGCGCTCGAGGACGTCGTCGAAGCGCTCGTCCGCGGCGGAGAGTGTGAGCTTCTGTGTAAGGAAGTTGACGGATACGGCATCCACGCCGTCGAGCCTGGCAAGCTCGTCCTGCAGCTTGCGCGCGCAGTTGGCGCAATCGATCTCATCGAGCTTGAATGACTTTCTCATTTCGCTTCCTTTCTCGATGATACGAAGGGACAGTCCCTTCGTATCATTCGCAGATGTGGGACATGCCCTGGCTGAGCATCGTGTAGACGTGATCGTCGGCGAGCGAGTAGAGCACGTTGCGGCCGTCTCGCTGGAACTTCACCAGGTGCGACTGTTTGAGGGTGCGCAGCTGGTGGGAGACGGCGCTCTGGGTGCTGCCGGTCTCCTCGGCGATGTCCGCGACGCAGAGCTCACGGCCCATGAGGGCGTAGAGGATCTTGATGCGGGTGGTGTCGCTGAAGACCTTGAAAAGGTCCGCGAGGTCGTAGAGCAGCTCCTCGTCCGGCATCTCGGTGGGGGTGGGCTCCTCGGGCATGAGCGCTCCTCTCATCTGAATGAACGTATGAACATACGCTCATATATTGTACTTGCGTATGATTATATGAGCATGTATTCATATGTCAATAAAGAATTTGCCAAGGTGGCCCCTTTTGAGGGCCCTGTTGGAAGAGCATTCCACTTCTAGGTGTTTTTTCAGAGATCCCTCGAGTAGACAGTCGACAGCCCACTGGAAAAGACCTGGTTAGAGAGCTGCTCAGTATTTTGGTACTTCCAGGTATCCGAAAAAACACCTAGAAGTGGAAACTGACGTCGCTCACTCGGACGATGGGTCTACGCGAACTCGATCTCTCCGGTCTCGGCGTTCATGGACTTCACGATGGCGAGCGACTCCACCTGATAGCCGCGACGACGCAGCTCGTCGCCGCCCGGCTGGAAGCCCTTCTCGATGGCGATGCCAATGCCCTCCACGATGACGCCCGCCTCGTCGCAGATCTGGAGCAGGCCGTTCATCGCGCAGCCCATGGCCATGAAGTC
>CALULC010000053.1 GCA_944321385.1 uncultured Atopobiaceae bacterium | reverse complement strand
TGGGCAACAACCCCATGGTCGGTGCGACCGTCGCCTGCGCCGTCGCCGTCAACGCCGCTCTGAACGAGTAGCGCACCGCGCATAGCGCCTCCGCGGGCCGTCACCTTTGGGTGGCGGCCCGTTTTTTCTTCCCTGCCTCCAAAGACCCGCCCGTGTGAGACAATCGCTTGAGGCATGCACAGCGGCAAGGGGGTCCAACCATGTTCTGCACCTTCTGTGGGAACAACATTCCAGACGGCTCACAGTTCTGTCCCATATGCGGGGCGTCCTTCACGAGCGGCCAGGAGTGGGGCCCTCTTCCCACAAACCAGTCGTTTGACCCCATGACCCCACAGTCCTTCTCGCCAGACCAGTCGTTTGACCCCATGCCCCCGCAACCCCCGCAGAAGAATTCGGGCAGGGGACTCGTGGCAGCAGCCGTCATCATGTGCGTGGTGGCGCTCGTTGCCGTTGTTGGCGTTGCCGCAGCCGTCACCAACGGCTTTGGGCTGCTCGCGCCCGAGACGCCCGAATCCGCCGTCACGACGGGCGATTCCTCCGACGAGGCCGAGCGCGAAGACGAGCGCGATGACGAGAAGGACGATCGGGCAGAGCGCGAGGAGCCCGAGAAGACCGAGGAGCCCGACGACTCCTCCCCCGATCAGGAAGGCAGCGCCACCAAGCCGAGCACCATCGCGGTGAGCCTCAACGACCCCGAGGACTTTCTCGACATCAACGTTGCCCTCAGCAACTTCACCGAGCTCGCCTTTGACGAGAGCGCCCAGAGCGGCGTGGACTCCGACAAGGCGTTCACCCGCGACACCACGGACTTCGTCCGCGTCATGAGCTTCTATTACGACCACGTCACCAAGAACGGCGCCAACGCGTACGGCCTGGAGAGCCTCTCGGCAGACGACCCTCTCGCGGACAACTACTTCAATCGCATCTCCCTCGAGAGCGCCCGCTCCTTCATCGAAGAGCGCCTTGGCCTCACGCTCTCAAATGACCAGATGACCTTTGACCTCAACGGCGCTGACTCGGGCGTCGTGGACTCCTTCCGGGCAAGGACCCTGGGCGACTGGCTCTACTTTGGCATCTACGACGGATCCGCGGAGCCCTCGCTGGGCATAGCCAACGCCACCTCCCTCACGGACCTTGGGAACAACCGCTACCGCGTCACCTATGACGTCTACCTCCCGGGCTCCGCCTCGGGGAAGAACATCATGGTCACCGACGTCGAGAGGAGCTGGTACGGCCTGTCCGGCGACGAGCTTGAGGCGGTTGCGGGCGCAGACGGGGTGGACCGCAGCGGCTCGGCGATTCTCGAGGTGCACGCCGGCGACGGATGGTCGAGGTTCTCCTTGGTGGAGATGGACGTCTCTACCCCCGCCTAGCGCCGTCCTTGGGGCTTGATGTCGTTTTCGGCGAACGGCGGGGAAGCGCCCACCGGTTATGGTAGAGTGCCCGCTGTGCATTTTTCAGCCGTCTTTTTGGAGGGACGTAGCCATGGAAGCGACCGACCTTGAACTCGCTCGTGCCCTGCTCATCGCCAACAAGGAGGCAACGCTCGTCGCCGTTCGCAACGACGAGGTCATCGTCTGCACCGAGCGTGGGATAAAGCCGCTGCTCGCCTGGGTCCGCGAGGGCCGCGACCTCTCCGGCTTCTCCGTGGCCGACAAGATCGTGGGCAAGGCGCCCGCGCTGCTCTACGCCATCCTCGGCCCCGACGCCGTCTTCTCCCCCGTCATGTCCTGGACCGGGCGCGCCGTGCTTCTCGCCGCTGGCGTTGCCACGAGCTACGACACCCTCGTGCCCCACATCCAGAACCGTGCCAAGAGCGGGCAGTGCCCCATGGACTCCTCCGTCACCAACGTCTGGGAGCCCTATGAGGCCGTGGGCGTCCTCTCTGATCGCGTCTCCGCGCTTCGCTCCTCTGCCCAGGTTGCCTAGACGCTGCCAAAAAGAAGCTCTATGCTGCACCTGACGCCTTCAATCTGAGGCGAGCGCACCGCGCATGCGGCAGGGTCTCGCCTCTCTGTCTGGAGCAGCCATGCCCCTTCTCGCCAGCCTGAGGTCCCTCTCTCCCGCCGCGCTTCGCCTCGTGTGGATGCGGCTGTTCATCTACCTTGGCGTTCAGTGCGCCTACTTCATAGGCGTCGTGGGGACGCTCACCTATGTGATGGGCGGCGGCGTGACGGAGAACGCGCTCGGAATAGTCCTGCTCAACGGCTGCATCGTCCTCGGCTCGTTTGTTGGCGGCCCCCTGCTCGACCGCATTGGCCCGCGGCGCTTCTTCTCTGTGGTCGTGGCGGCGCTCGTCTTCACCTCCGTGGCCTATCAGCTGCTTGCACAGAGCGTCGTGGGCGTGCTCGTGGGCGCCGCGCTGCTCGGGGCGTCCTGGGGTCTGGGAGACCTCGTGGCAAAGTCGTTTCCCGCATACCTCACAGACGACGCCGAGGAGCTCAAGACCATGAACTCGGTCATCTTCACCGTCTCAAACGCCGCCGTCATCGTGGGTCCGCTCATGGGAGGCTTTGTCTCCGCCGTCGCCTCTCCCCAGGCCGTGTTCTGGCTGCTGGGAGTCTGCTCGCTCGTTGCCCTGGCGCCCGCAGCCGGGTTCCGTCCCGTGCGCGATCCGCGAGCCGCCGCAGAGGGGCTGGCGAGAAGTACCGGCGACGGTGACGCTCGCTCCGACGACTCCCTTCGCGCGGGGTTCCGCTCGGTCTTTGGCTCGCCGGCGCTCGCCCTGCTCTTCTGGAGCTGCTTCTTCTCCTTCTTTGGCTACGGAGCCTTCGATCCGCTGGAGTCGCTCTATTACCGAGACGTGCTTCGGGTGGACGTCGAGTGGATGGGATGGCTCTCGGCCGCAGCGGGCGTGGGCGGCGTCGTGGGGTCGATGCTCCTGATGCGGCTCCCGGCACGCCGCGTGAACGTTCGCACCTTGCTCGCGGTTCTCGCCTCCGAGGGAGCCTTTGCCCTGCTCTACGTGGGCACGCCCTGGGTGGCCGTGGCCTGTGCTGGCCAGGTGCTGCTCGGAGTTGCGTTTGGCATGCTCACCCCGCTCCTCTCCACGCTCGTTCAGACGCATGCGTCCCTCTCCACGATCGGGCGCGTAAACGCGGTCATGGGCTTTGGTAACAACGTTGCCGGCGTGGCGCCCCTGCTCTGCGCCCCCGCGCTCGCCGAGGTTCTGGGGGTCCAGGGCACGCTCGTGCTCGCCAGCCTGCTCGTGCTGTGCATGCCCCTCGCCATTGGCGTTGCAAGACGCAAGGAGATCGCCCTTCTCGCCGATGAGGAGTCGGGGCATGGGGTCGCCGTTGCCTCCGACGAGGGAGTCTCGTAGCCTCGCCTTCTTGCAGTCTTGCCCCGCTCGATCTGGGCGACCCTCAACGAGGCGCGGAGGCGCTGACCAAGCGCGACGGACGACCGCCGCTCAATCGTGCATACTCTTGTCATCACGTTCTTTGGAGAGGAGACCCATGGGCAGATCTGGCGGTGGCGGAGGCCGCTCTGGCGGCGGTGGCCGCAGCGGGGGCTTCTCTGGAGGAGGCCGTCGTTCAGGCAGCTTCTCCGGCGGAGGCGCGCGCCGATCCGGCGGACGTTCCGGCGGGGGCTTTGGGCCGAGGCCCGCTGGTGGCCCTCCTCCTCGCGGCTTTGGCATGCCCCGGCCCCGCGTTCACATGGGGATGCCGTTCTTCGGCGGCTTCTCTCGACCCATGGTGGGGGCGCCCATGGGCGGGGGCTTTGGCAGCGGATGCGGCGGCTGTGCGGGAGGCCTCATCGGGCTCGTCCTCGCGGCGCTGCTCATCGCCGTGCTCACCACGTCGCTCTCCACGTGCGGGGATTCCTACGGCCCCTCCTACGGCGGGACGTCCTACTCGCAGAGCGTGTCGGAGGGGTCGGCCACGGTCCGGGAGAAGCTCCCCGCAAGCGCCGTCTCCAAGACGGACTGGTACACGGACGCAGACGGTGACTGGATTCATAACGCGTCCGCCCTCACGCGGGGCCTCGAGGAATTCTACGGGAGGACCGGGGTTCAACCGTACGTCTACATCCTCCCCAACGGCGAGACCACCTCGGGCAGCGAGCTCACGCAGACCGCAGAGGAGCTCTACCCAGAGCTCTTCTCGGACGAGGGACATCTCCTGCTCGTGTTCTGCGACGATGGGCACGGCGAGTTCACCTGCGGATACTGCGTTGGGACCGACGCCTCGTCCGTCGTTGACTCGGAGGCGCTCGCCATCCTGGAGGACGAGCTCAACGACGCCTACAACCACGCCGAATCCGACGAGGAGGTCTTCTCCGACGCCTTCTCCAAGACCGCAGAGCGTATCATGGCGGCAGCCGAGGAGGAGGAGCGCGGCCACACGACCATGCTCGTCATCGGTGGCATCGTCCTCGTGGTGGCGATAGGCGCGGGCGTTGTGTACGTCGTGCGCAAGCGCAAGGCGCAGCAGGAGGAGAAGCAGAAGCAGATGGAGGACATCCTCAACACTCCCCTCGAGAAGTTTGGGGACCAGAGCGTCGAGGACCTTGCAGACAAGTACGAGAAGGACGGCCCCGTCTCTGGGGACCGGGACTAGAAAGGAAACGCCATGGGCATTCTGGACCGCTTCACCACGATCGTGAAGGCAAACATCAACGAGCTGCTCGACAAGGCAGAGGACCCGGCCAAGATGGTCGACCAGTACCTCATGGACCTCACCGAGTCGCTCGCGGACGTCAAGCGCGAGACCGCCGGCGTCATGGCGGAGGAGGCCCGCACCAAGCGCGCCGCCGACGAGAACGCCGCCGAGGTCGAGCGCATGGAGGAGCTCGCCAAGAAGGCGCTCCAGGCCGGCAACGAGGACGACGCCCGCGTGTTTCTCGGCAAGAAGCAGAAGCTCGCCACGACCGGTGCCGAGCTCGCCAAGGCGGCCGAGGCGGCCCACGCCAACGCCGAGAAGATGCGCCAGATGCACGACAAGCTCGTGAACGACATCGAGAGCCTCAAGAGCCGCCGCGAGACGATCAAGGCCAAGATGGCCGTTGCCGAGACGCAGGAGAAGGTCGCCGGCTTCACGTCCGGCGCCGACAAGGCCGAGAGCGCCATCGAGGCGTTCAACCGCATGGAGGAGAAGGCCGACCGCATGCTGGACACGGCCAACGCCATGAGCGAGCTCAACACCGAGCCCGTCGACGACGCGGCGGTCCTCGAGGCCAAGTACGCGAACGCCGTGAGCGACGCCGCCGTCGAGGACGATCTGGCGCGCCTCAAGGCGGAGATGGGACTGTAGGCGATTTGACTCACCCTGCGCACCTTCACCGCACTCGCGAGGCCGGTGAAGGTGCGCTATGCTGAGTGTCACCGGCAATCAAAGGGGGGAACCATGTCCGACTACGTTCTCAGCTGCTGCTCCACGGCCGATCTTACGCATGACTGGCTCGAGAGCCGCAACATCAAGTATGTGCTCTTTAACTACTACCTCAACGGCGAGGTCTGCAAGGACGACTTTGGGGCAACCAACTCCCCCGCAGACCTCTATGCGAAGATGCTCGCCGGCGCCGAGGCAAAGACCTCGCAGATCAGCGCCGGAGACTACATGGCCCACTTCGAGAAGTTCCTCTCGGCGGGCAAGGACGTCCTGCACGTGACGCTCTCCACGGGCATCTCGGGCACCTACAACTCCGCCTGCACCGCCCGCGACCAGCTCGCCGAGAAGTATCCCGACCGCAAGGTCGTCGTGATCGACTCCATCGCCGCCTCCTCCGGATACGGTCTGCTCATCGACAAGATGGCGGACCTGCGCGACGCCGGGATGGGAATCGACGAGCTCGCGGCCTGGGCCGAGGAGCACAAGAGCGAGGTCCAGCACTGGTTCTTCTCGTCCGACCTCACGTTCTTCGTGCGCGGCGGGCGCATCTCCAAGGCGGCCGGTCTCGTGGGCGGCATGCTCAAGATCTGCCCGGTCATGGACGTGGAGCCCGACGGCTCGCTGGCCGTGAAGGAGAAGATCCGCACCAAGGCCAAGGCCATCAACCGCGTGGTGGAGAAGATGGAGGAGCTCGCCGAGGGCGGTCTTGACTACTCCGGCAAGTGCTTCATCTCCCAGTCCGAGTGCGAGGACGACGCCCGCGAGGTTGCCAACCGCATCGAGGCCAAGTTCCCCAAGCTCGACGGCAAGGTCGAGATCTTCCCCATCGGCGCCACCATCGGCGTGCACACCGGTCCGGGCACCGTGGCCCTCTTCTTCTGGGGCAAGAAGCGCGTGTAGCGCACCTGGAAGCCGCATTTTCGCCCCTCGTTCGAATCTCGAACGGGGGGCGTTCCATTTCTAGGTGTTTTATTTCCGGCACTCCGAGTATCCCCATAAGGATCGGGCAAAGAATCGCAGGTAGAGAAGTGGCACCTATCAGGTGCTACTTCGCCCCTCCGCGAAAAAACACCTAGAAACGGAAACCGCTAGACGGAAAGGTCGAAAAAGCTGCGATAGAGCTCGAGCTCGGCGGGAGTGTCCAGGCTCGAGGCAAACTCGACGCGCCCGGAGCGATCGCGGTCCGCGAGCAGGCCGGCGCCCACGAGGCGCACGCGCAGCTGTCGCGCCGTACCGGCGCCGCCGTCGAAGAAGCGCACGTCTTGGCCCACGATGTCGGCAATCTGACGACGCACAAACGGGTAGTGGGTGCAGCCCAGAACGACGCCGTCCACATGGCCGGAGTAGTCCCCCACAAAGCCGCGAATCATCTCCCGCAGGTCGGGGGCGTCGAGGTTCCCGCGCTCGATGCGCGCCGCAAGACCGGGGCAGGGAACGGGTATGACCTCGCACTCCCCTCCCCACGCCTCCGCCAGCTCGTGGTATTTGTCCAGACGCAGCGTCACCTCGGTGGCCATGACGAGAATCCTGCCGTGCGGCAAGGCGCGTGCGGCGGGTTTGAGGGCGGGCTCGATGCCGATAATCGGCACGTCGGGATGGGCAGAGCGCAAGGCAGCCGCGGCCACGGAGGTCGCGGTGTTGCAAGCGATGACGATCGCCTTAGCCCCGTCCGCGAGAAAGCCCTCGACGATCCCGCGGGAGAGGTCGAGCACCTGGCTCACGGTCTTCTCGCCGTAGGGAGCGTTGGCGGAGTCGCCGAAGAAACGAAAATCCTCATGGGGCAGCTCAGACACAAGGGAGCGCAGCACGCTGATGCCTCCCACGCCCGAGTCAAAGACCCCAACAAAGCCTTCCTGACAGCCGCTCATGCCAACCCTCCTTTCCCTCGGCACCCAGAAGGATAGCGCATTGCCCCCGAACGCCCGCGCTTCATACCTCTTGCCGTCCAAACTTCGCCACTCACAGTTATACTTCTAAGATAGTATATCGACAGACATAGTAATGTTGGGTACACTGAAATCAACAGAGAGACAGGGAGGTGACCATGGCGACGAGAGACGCAGAGAGCGACCTCATCCGGGGCAACATCGACGCCATCGTGCTGTGCACGCTCTCCGACGGAGACTCCTACGGCTACGAGATTCTGAAGGACGTGGCCCAGACGAGCGAGGGCGCCTACGAGATGAAGGAACCATCGCTCTACACGAGCCTCAAGAGACTCGAGAGCCAGGGGCTCGTGGAGAGCTACTGGGGAAACGAGTCCCAAGGGGCGCGACGCAAGTACTACCACATTACAACGAACGGGCAGACGGAGCTCGCCGAGGCAACCTCGCGCTGGGTCCGTGCCAGAACCATCATCGACCGACTTCTCAGGCAGAGCGGAGGCATCAAATGAGCAGCAGAAGCGACCTCAGGATGTACGTCGAGCACCTATTTGTGGGACGCACGCTCGACGCCGAGACCATCGAGCTCAAGGAGGAGATCTACGGAAACCTCGTGGCGCGCTTTGACGACTATGTTGCCCAGGGCATGGGCGAGGGCGAGGCCTACGCAAAGACCTGCGAGGCCGTTACCAGCCTGGACGACGTCATGGGAGAGGGAGGCGACGTTACGGGCGCTGCGAGCGCCGTGGGCGGAGCGGAGGACGCCGGCGCAGTGGACGGCAACGCCTGGGCGAGTGCGCCCGCGCCGGCCGATCCTGCCACCTTCGACGAGGAGGAAGCTCGCCTCTGGCAGGAGGGCGCCGGGCCCACAACGGTCCTGACGCCCCCGGTAGCGCCCTCTCCCACCACCTTTGGCTCGTCAGCGCCGGCACCCAAGCGCTGGTCGGCGGGAAAGATCGCTGCCGTCGTGGTGGGGGCGCTCGCCATAGTGGGAATTGCCGGCTTCATCGTGTTCAACTTGCTGCGGACTCCGAGCGCTCCCGATGACTACCGGAACCAGACGTCGCAGAACGTGGAGCAGGTCGACCAGCCCGACGACACCACCTACGTTGACGAGACAAAGCCCGAGGACACAACCACGACGGACCAGACGACCGACACGACCGACACCCAGGGGTCTGGCACAGGAAACGGCCAGGGTACGGGCTCGCAGAACGGATCTGGCAACAGAAACGGCGCACCCGCGCAGAGCGGCACCGGCCCCACCTCCGAAGTGCAGTCGCTTGCCCCGGACACCCTCGAGGGTTACGTGGGCACCACCCTCTCGGACGACTCGCGCATCACCGAGCTCGCGAGGGCACTGCCCCTGGGCGCCTACCTCACGGAGGCGAAGGGCGATGCCGCAACGGGAACCCTGACGCTCACCTATCAGTACGAGGACCGAGACTACGTCGCCCACGACGACGACCACATCGACCGCGCCCTCGTCTTTGACGTAGCAGCCCTCATGTGCACGATGAGCGACGTGAACACCGTCTCGATCGTCGAGATCGAGGATGACGGCTGGGACTACGACCGTGACTTGTACGTCTTTGAGCGGAGCTCCGTCGAGGGGTTCCTCGGCGTTTCCCTCACCCCTGACCAGCTCACGGCATCCTCGTGGTCGACGCTACGCGACACGGTCATGTCCGAGCACTGCTGGGACCCCATCTGGGAGCGCGCCGAGCGCGACTAGAATCCCAACCATACACACCTCCCCAATTCGGCCCCATTTGACCTCAAAACGGAGAGGTGTGTATGGTTATCTCTCCTGAACCCAAGAGAAAGGAGCCCCATGAGCAACGAGGGCAAGAAGGTAAAGGTCCACTACGTTGGCACGCTCGACGACGGCACGAAGTTCGACTCCTCCCGCGACCGCGGCGAGCCGCTGGCCTTCACCTGCATGGCAGGCCAGATGATCAAGGGCTTTGACGAGGCCGTGCGCGAGATGGAGGTCGGTCAGGTCGTGGACGTGCGCCTGGAGCCCGCCGAGGCCTACGGCGAGCGCGACGAGCGTCTCGTCCAGACCGTGCCCGTAGCTCAGATGCCCGGTGCCGAGGAGCTCTCCGTTGGCGACCGCGTGATGCTCTCCTCCCCCACGGGCCAGCCCTTCCCCGCCGTCGTGGCGGCCGTTGAGGACGGCAACATCACCTTTGACATGAACCACGAGATGGCCGGCAAGGCCCTCAACTTCAGCATCGAGCTGCTGGAGGTTGCCGAGTAAGCCCCTCGGTAAAGCTTCCGTCCAGGCCCGCGGCGCCCGCAAGGAGGCGTCGCGGGCTTTGTATTCCTCTTGACCAGAACATCTGTTTCTATTACACTCGTCTTACCAGCGAGGGAATGCTGGAGGGTGCGCAGCACTTGTAGCCGCGGCCATTGCGATGACGCGTATCGGTAGGTCGCCGAATCCGAACGTTAGGTAGCGGCCCATCTCAGACAGACAATCAATCCAAGCCATCCCGTGCGGACGGGAAACCTTATCCCTTGATATATAGGAGAAAGGTTATATTATGAGGTGGATAGTGATAACGGAATTCATCAGACCGTGGCTTGACTCGCTGAGCCATCCCCTTGCACAACGAGTTGCCGAAGCCCTCGAGGCCGTTGCTGTCGAAGGTCCCTCGCTGGGGCGTCCGCTTGTCGATACGATTACCGGTTCGTCCATCCACAACCTTAAGGAGCCGCGCCCCAGGTCAACATGATTGAGCGAGATACGCATTCTCTTTGTGTTTGACCCAGACAGAAACGCGGTCATGCTCCTCGCCGGAGACAAGGCAGGCATCCTCTCGAAGGGGCCAAAGTGGGGCAAATGGTACAAGAAGGCGATTCCTGAGGCAGAACGGCGATACAGGCACTACCTAGATTGGAAGGAATCAGATGGACACCCTTGATGATTTCATTGCCCGTAGAGGCTTTGATCGTGAGGAGATTCACCGGGAGGCGCTCAGGCTCATCGCGGAGTGCCGTGCCTGCGAGCTCCAAGAAGCTCGCAGGGCAGAGCATCTCACGCAATCAGACGTCGCGGAACGCATGGGCATCAGCCAAGCGCGCGTCTCCGAGGTGGAGAGCGGCGACGTGAGCTCGCTCAAGGTGGGGACGCTCGCACGCTATGCGGAAGCGCTCGGGGGCACCTTCGAAGCGATCATCCAGATTGGGGACAAGACCATCCGGCTCGTATAAGATGACGACTCGCTAGATCGCAGCGAGCGCCTGCTCGATGTCCGCGATGAGGTCGGCGCTGTCCTCCAAGCCACAGGAGAAGCGCACCATGGACGGAGAGATACCGGCCGCAACCAGCTCCTCGTCGTTCATCTGGCGGTGCGTCGCGGAGGCCGGGTGCAGGCAGCAGGTGCGCGCGTCGGCCACGTGCGTCTCGATCGCGGCAAGACGCAGCGCCGCCATGAACTTCTCGGCAGCCGCACGGCCGCCGGCGAGCTCAAAGGACACCACGCCGGAGCCGCCCTTGGGCAGGTACTTCTGGGCAAGCTCGTGGTACGGGTCGCCCTCCAGGTGCGGGAAGCGCACCGAGGTCACCTTGTCGGAGCCGGAGAGGTAGCGCGC
>CALULC010000052.1 GCA_944321385.1 uncultured Atopobiaceae bacterium | reverse complement strand
TCGAAGACCGTGAACTTGAGGTTCTCCTTCACGATCTTCTTCATCTCCGCCTCAATGGCCGGGAAGTCCTCCTCGGAAATCTTCTGGCCCTCGGGGAGGTCGATGTCGTAGTAGAAGCCGTTGTCGGTGGCGGGGCCGTAGGCAAAGTCGGCCTCGGGGTACAGGCGCTTCACGGCCTGTGCCATGATGTGGGCGGCGCTGTGACGGACGACGTGGGTGACCTCGTCTGCGGGGCACTCGTCGATGTGACCGTCGTTGTACAGGACCTTCATAGCTATACCTCTCTCGGGAGTTGTCGACTCAAGAAAATAGCCCGCACACCAGACGATTGGTGTCGAGGGCTATGCGGCGCCTGTCCGCGGCTGGGCCGTGGTGAGGGACAGACGCCTAGATAGTCTGCGTCAGGATGAGCTGTGCCAGAGCGCGCACGTCAGACCTCTCGTTCGACTTTCGTACGCAGACATGATACCAGTTTTGGACGCTCAATAATCAGACCGGTGGGCATGAGGGCGGAGCTGATCGCCCGCATCCTGCGGCGGGCCTCCCCTGGTTCTGGTCGCAGCTTACGCGAACACCTCAGCAGAATGCCTCAAGAGGACCCGTCTCTCTGGTCGCTTAGCATTCCGAGCCGTTGGAGGGCAACGCATCATTCACGCTTAGAAACTCTTCCCAATGGAGGGCGGCGAGAATATCACCGTTAGAAAGTCTGGCCGTTGGAGGGCCTCGCGTCCTTATCGCTTAGAGATTCGAAGCGTTGGAGGGCGCCTCACGCAATCCCGCCACCCCTTGCCTCCGATCGAGCCGTATAGTAAGCGCGTTTCGAGAAGGACCCGCCAATCGCAAGGTTTCCTAAGCGAAAAAGTCGCGCACCCCTCCAATTGCGACAAACGCTAAGCGCCAGAGTTCTGCGGTGCAGAAGTCGGAAGTTACACCAAAGAAAAAAAGAGCCCCGCTCGGCGAGGCTCCCAAACAGAGGCGAAGTTTCCGCAAGACGCGCTACTGCTGGATGCGGGTGCGGCAGTACGGGCACACCTTCCAGTCGGCGTTGAGCGGGCGGTGGCAGGTGGGGCAGACGTTGCGGACCTGCGTGTTGCAGATCGGGCAGACCACGAAGTCGCGGTCGATCGGGGCACCGCACTTGGGGCAGATGCCGTAGTGCGACAGCTGGTGCTCGCGTAGGGCGATGTCAAGGTCCTGCTCCTCGCGGTCGATGAGGTAGGAGCTCGGACGAAGGATGACGTAGGCAAGAAGGCCAACGACGGGAATCACGGAAATGATGGCCCACATCCACCAGGGCTCAGCGCCACGACGCTGAGCGTCGCGAATGACGTAGACGATGGAGAGGATGTAGAGCATGACGACGCACACGACCATGAGGTAGAGCACCATCTTGACCTCGGGGGTCACAATCTGGTCGAAGAGTTCTTGCATTTCGGGGACTCCTTCGGACTTCTGGCGCTGTACCGCGCCGCCACATACAAGCAAGATTGTAGCAAAAGCTAACAGAAGAGGCCCGCCAACTCACCAGCAAGTGTGATAGAACCGCATGCAACGTACGATTCTTCACACAATGCCAACGCAGCGGCCTCAACCGTGGGATACGTTGCCACCACATCTGCCCCGGCCTCACGCAGGATCTGCGCGTAGCCGTCCGCGGAAAGGGCGCGCGGGCTCTTCGTCTGCGTCACGGCAACACGGGGAAACGCAGCGGCGAGAAGCCCGGCGATACCGATCGCGTCCTTATCGGCGAGAACGGCGGTGAGAAGGAGAGGCCGCTCCCCCCGCTCTGGCGCCACGTCCGCGAGAGCCGAAACAAAGGCCTCGACGGACTGGGGGTTGTGGCAGGCATCGATGAGCACGGGAGGATCGGGTCGCAGGAGCTGGAAGCGACCAGGCGTGGGACACTGGACGACAGACGTGAAGAGGGTGTCCGCATCCAGGGCACGCCCGAGGAACTCCTCGCAGAGCGCGACCGCGCAGGCGATGTTCTGCGCCTGATAGGCAGGCTTGAGCGCCGCGAGCTCGGAATACGTGGCACGGGGCGTCCTCACGTCAAGCTCGAGCGGTGCGCCGAGGCGATGCTGGCGCCTGATGACACGAAATCCGGCGAACGTCATGTCTTCGCAGGCGACATCGTCAACGCCCTCCGGACGGACGAGCACGGGAGAGACGCCCGTCTCACGAGTGCGGGAGAGAAGCACGTCCTCGACGCTCTTCGGCTCGGCCGTACCGGCGCCCAGCACGCAGGTGCGGCCAGACTTGATGATCGCCGCCTTCTCGCCCGCAATCTCCTCGAGCGTGTTTCCGAGCACATGCATGTGATCGAGCCCGATGCCCGTCACGGCAACGGCCCTGATGGACTTGGCGGCGGACGTGGCGTCCCAGCGACCCCCAAGCCCGCACTCAAGAACGGCAACATCCACGCCGGCCTCTGCAAAGACGACCATGGCCGCAACCGTGAGCGTGTCGAACTCGGTTATGTCATAGGGACGCTCCCCCGCCGCCGTGCGCCGCGCGTTCACGAGCTCACCGGCGACTTTTGCCGCCGAGACACCATGCGCGAACGCCTCCTCGGAGACGGGCGCGCCGCCCACCTCCATGCGCTCCGTGTAGCTCACGAGCTCGGGCGAGGTGTAGAGCGCCGTGCGCAGTCCCTCACCGGCGAGAATGGCTGCCGTGTAGCGTGCCGTGGACGTCTTGCCGTTGGTGCCGGCAATCTGCACGCACTCGAAGGAGAGGTCGGGGTCGCCGAGCTCAGCGAGCATGTCCTCCACGGTCTCCAACAGCGGACAGATGCCAAACCGAAGCGCCCCGCGCACATGCGCGAGCGCCTCCGCATACGTCATCTCCGGCACATCGAACGGCAACCTGTACATAGCAATCTCCCTTGAAACTCCCCGGCAGGGCATGGGCATACCCCGGCGCTCAGACAGCTTGCCGCAAAGGACGCGGCAAGAACTCGCGGCGGGATATGCCCATGCCCCACTGCAAGCTAATCAAGAACATACGACATGCGGCGCGCCCCAGGACGGGGAACGTCCGCCGCGAGTTCCGCAGCCGCGTCCTTTGCGGCGAGGACTGTCCGAGCGCCGGATGTTCCCCGCCCAGGGGCGCGCAGGGGACCTACAGCCCGATCAGGCGGAGGGCCTCCTGGCGGGTCTTCAGGTCGCGCAGGCAGCCACGCACGGCAGAGGTGGTGGTGAGCGCCCCGGCGGCGCGGATGCCCCTCATGGTCATGCAGGTGTGCTCGGCCTCGAGGACCACGAGCACGCCGAGCGGGTCGAGCTCACGCACCATGGCGTCCGCGATCTGGCCGGTGAGACGCTCCTGCACCTGAAGGCGACGCGCATAGCCAGAGACGCAGCGCGCGATCTTGGAGAGGCCCGTGATGCGACCGTCGCGCGGGATGTAGCAGACGTGCGCCCTGCCCGTGAACGGGAGCATGTGATGCTCGCAGAGGGAGGAGAACGGGATGTCCTTGACGATCACCATCTCCTGGTTGCCCGGCTCGTGGAACTGCTTGCGCAGATGAACCCCCGGGTCCTCCTGCATGCCGCCCAGAATCTCCTCGCAGGCTCGGGCCACGCGGTCGGGCGTGCCGAGAAGGCCCTCTCGGTCGGGGTTCTCGCCGATGGCGAGCAGAAGCTCACGAACTGCGGCCTCGACCCGCGATTTGTCAATGGGACGGAAGCCCTCGGTCAGAGGCCCTTCAGTCGTCTCGTCATCAGTGGTCATGCGCATCCTTTCCGGCACGCGAGCGCCCGTAGACAAACCAGTACGAGCACCCAACGAGAACCACGCCGCCCACAAGGTTGCCCAGCGTCGCGGCGCTCAGATTGTGGACGACCCCCGCAAGGTCGACGGAACCCGCGACGCCGCTCACCTGGAGCATGAGGGCGTACGGGAGGAAGAACATGTTGGCCACACAGTGCTCAAAGCCCGCCGCCATGAAGGCCATGACGGGAAGGAGGGCCGAGAAGAACTTGTCGGTGACAGAGTTGGCCGAGTGGCCGATCCAGACGGCGAGGCACACGAGCATGTTGCAGAGCACGCCGCGGGCAAAGGCCGTTCCCCAGCCGAGCGCGACCTTGCCCTCGGCAACCGCGATCGCGGCCTCGCCGAGCGCTCCCCCGTTAGAGGAGGCGACGCCCGCCGCGATGAGGACCGCGGCGGCAAGGACGCTGCCGACGAGGTTGCCAAGGAGCACGATGCCCCAGTTTGCGAACAGCTTGCCCCAGGAGAAGCGTCCCGCGAGCGGGCCCATGACCATGAGGCAGTTGCCCGTGAAGAGCTCGGCGCCCGCTGCGAGAATCAAGAACAGGCCCAGCGTGAACGAGAAGCCGCCAAGGAGCTGCGTCGCGACAAAGGGCAGAGACGCATCCGACTTCACAACGAGCATGAAGGTCGCTCCCATGGCAATGAAGGCGCCCGCCAACACGGAGAGGACAAGGGCACTGGCGAGGTCCGTCCCCGCCTTGGTCTGGGCGACGCGCTCGTTCTTGAGCTCCATCGAAGCAGGCGTCATCGCCCCGCTGTAGGATGAGGATGGCTTCTCTGTTACCTTCATGCAAGCGTCCTTTCGGCTGCCTCGACGACGTGTCGGGCGAGAATCGAGGTCGTGACCGAGCCGACTCCGCCGGGAACCGGCGTGACCGCCCGAGCGATGGGTTCCACCGCATCAAAGTCAACGTCACCCACGAGACGCCCCGCACGCTCGTCCCAGTTGATACCAACGTCCACGACGACCTGCCCCTCGCGGACGCACGACGCGCCGACCGTCCCGGCGTGACCGGCGGCGGCAACGATGACGTCTGCGCGCCTACAGCAGACGGAGAGGTCGCGGGTGTGAGTATGACACACGGTGACGGTTGCGTTCCTCGAGAGGAGCAGTGCCGCGACGGGCCGACCAATCACGAGCGACCGCCCAACCACGCAAACCTCAGAGCCGTCGAGCTCGACGCCATAGTGGTCGAGAAGGGCGACGACGGCCTCTGCCGTACAGGGCGCAAAGCCCCCGAGACGACCGGCGAGCGTGGAGAGGAGGGAGCCCTCGGTGATGGCGTCGACGTCCTTCGCGGGGTCGAGCGCCGCGGCAGCCGCAGCCTCGTCGAGCCCGGACGGAAGAGGGCGGAAGAGCAGGCATCCATGTACGAGTGGGTCGCGAGACACACCCGCAAGGACGCGCTCGAGGTCCCCTTGGGAGCACCCTTCGGGCAGAACGTGCTTTTGGACCTCCACCCCCACGGCGTCGCAGCGCTTCTCAGCGGCTCGCTCGTAGGAGAGGTCGTCGGAGCGCGTGCCAACGCGCACGATGGCGAGCGCGGGCACAACCCCTGAGTCCCTGAGCGCGCGAACGCGCGGGACGAGGCCGTCCTGGATGCTGGCGGCAACGGGAGCGCCCCTCAGAAGCTCCGCCATCACGCTCCCCTGTTCCGAATGCCAATGACGATGTCGCGGGCAAGGCGCTCAGCGCGCGGCACGTACTCCTCGACGAGCTCCTCGCAAGTGGACTCGATGCGCCGAGCCTGGGAGCGATCGGCGAGGGTCGACGTGTTCACATAGACGTTCACGCTCGCCGCCTCGATTGCGGCACGAACGAGCTGTGCGCCGCAGGCAACGTCGGAGACGAGCATCCGAGAGCACTTCTCGCCCATCTCCTCGAGAAGAACGACGGCACGACAGCACTCCCCAACCATGCCGAGCGGGGCCATCGCGGCAGAGACGGTGGACGCCTCGATTCTCTCGGCACGGGAGGGGTCGTCCTTTGGGAGGGCATAGGCCTCCATCAGGGGCTCAAACCCGTTCGCATCCTCCTCCACGAGCTCGATGAGGCGGTAGCGGATGGCGTCGGCCTCCTCCATGATCCCGGAGACGTCCTCCTCCACGTCACGATAGCGAGGCTTTCCCACAGTGAAGGCCCCCGCCATCGAGCAGAGCGCGACACCCAGCGCGCCAACGAGCGCGGCGGCGCCACCGCCTCCCGGAACGCTCTCCCGGGCGGCGAGCCGCTCCGTAAACTCCTCGCAGCCGAGCTCCGTAAGTCTCTCCTCCACGAGCACCCCCTTCCGAGACGCGCCTAGAACAGGCCGACGATGCGCCCGTCCGGCGTGACGTCGATCTTCTCGGCAGCGGGAACCTTGGGAAGCCCGGGCATCGTCATGATGTCACCGGTGAGCGCGACGATGAAGCCCGCGCCGGCGGACACGCGAAGGTTGCGCACCGTGATGCGGAAGCCCTCGGGCGCGCCGAGCTTGGACTGGTCGTCAGTGAAGGAGTACTGGGTCTTTGCCATGCAGATGGGGAGGTCGCCATAGCCGAGCTCCTCGAGCTGGGTGAGCTGCCTCTTAGCGGGGCCGGTGAAGTCAACGCCGTCGGCATGATAGACCTTGGTGGCGATTGCCTCGATCTTCTCGGCGATGCCTCCCTCGAGCTCGTAGGCATAGCGGAAGTCTGCCGGCTCCTCGCAGAGGCGCACGACCTCGTTGGCGAGAGCCTCCCCGCCCTCACCGCCCTTGGCCCAGACCTCGGAGAGGGCGACGTTGACGCCAAGCTCGTTGCAGCGGCGCTCGACGAGGGCGAGCTCCGCGGCGGTGTCCGTGGGGAAGGCGTTGATGGCAACCACGACGGGCAGGCCCCAGACGTCCTTGATGTTGGAGACGTGACGCAGCAGGTTGGGCAAGCCGGCCTCGAGCGCCTCGAGGTTCTCCTCGGTGAGGTCAGCCTTAGGCACGCCGCCGTTGTACTTGAGCGCGCGCACCGTGGCAACGAGAACCACGGCCGACGGGGCGACCCCCGTGGCGCGGCACTTGATGTCGAGGAACTTCTCGGCACCGAGGTCGGCGCCAAAACCGGCCTCCGTGACAACGTAGTCCGCGAGCTTGAGCGCCGTCATCGTGGCCTCGACGGAGTTGCAGCCGTGGGCGATGTTTGCGAAGGGGCCACCGTGGACGAAGGCAGGGTTGCCCTCGAGGGTCTGCACGAGGTTGGGCTTGATGGCGTCCTTGAGCAGAGCCGTCATGGCGCCCTCGGCGTGAATGTCAGAGACGGTGACTGGCTTCCTGTCATAGGTGTAGGCGATCACCATGCGGCCGAGACGAGCCTTGAGGTCGGCGAGGTCGGTGGCGAGGCAGAAGACCGCCATGACCTCGGAGGCAACCGTGATGTCAAAGCCATCCTGGCGCGGCATGCCGTCGGCGATGCCGCCGAGTCCGTCCACCACGTTGCGCAGCTGGCGGTCGTTCATGTCAACGCAGCGCTTCCAGACGATGCGGCGCGGGTCGATGCCGAGCTCGTTGCCCTGCTTGATGTGGTTGTCCAGCATCGCGGCGCAGAGGTTGTTTGCCGCTCCGATGGCGTGGAAGTCTCCCGTGAAGTGGAGGTTGATGTCCTCCATGGGTACGACCTGCGCGTATCCGCCGCCGGCGGCACCGCCCTTGACGCCAAAGACGGGGCCGAGCGATGGCTCGCGCAGGCAGAGCATCGTCTGATGGCCCATGCGGTTCATGGCGTCGGCGAGACCGACGGACGTTGTGGTCTTTCCCTCTCCGGCAGGCGTGGGGTTGATGGCGGTGACCAGGATGAGCTTGCCCTTGCTCGGCCTGTCGGAGAGCGAGTGGATGTCCACCTTGGCCTTGGTCCTGCCATAGGGCTCGAGCATGTCCTCAGAGAGGCCCGCGCGCGCCGCGACCTCAGAGATGGGAAGCATCGTCGCCTCTTGGGCGATCTGGATATCAGACTTGTAATCCGCCATATTCGTATCCCCTCGAACGGCCGTAGATACTCTTACTATACCGCTGAGGGCGGCCGGGCGTCTCGCACGGAAACTAATGGACGTGCGCCACGCTCTCTCGCTTTACGAGTACGGGGGCGATGCGTATCGCCAGGGGACGATATCCCGGACCGGAGCCAAGGAGCGCGTGCTCCACGGCAGTGCGGCCACGCTCGAACAGGTCAAAGCGCACGGTGGTCAGATGGACGTTTGGCATCATCCGGCTCAGGGAGTCGTCAACGCCCACGACGCTGATATCCTCGGGAACGCGACGCCCCGCGTTCTCAAGGGCGGCGACCACGCCGATGGCCATCTGGTCGTTGGCAGCATAGACAGCCGTGACGCGCGGGTCGCGGGCAAGTCTCTCCCCCGCCGCATACCCGCTGTCGGCGGTCCAGTCTCCGCGCTGCGGCTCGGCAACGTAACAGCCACGAGCCTCCAGCGCCTCTCGCCAGCCCTTCTCCCTGAACACGGAGTCAACCGAGTACCCTGGGCCGCTGACAAACCTGATCTCTCGGTGCCCATGCTCAAAGAGGTGGTCCATGAGAAGGGTCGAGCAGGCATACTGGTCTGAGTCGACGGTCGTGCAGAGCGGATGCTCGTACATGGAGAGCAGGACCGTCGAGAGTCCCGGCTGTGGGGAGAACTCCTCGAAGTCCCTCGCCTTGATGCTCATGCTGATGATGAGGGCGTCTATCGGCAGCGCCATCATCCTCCTCGTTGCCTCGGCGAGGGAGAGGGGCACGCGATCGTCCATCTCGACCGTGGTCACGGCGTAGCCCATGTCGCTGGCAGCGGAGAGGATGCCCTTGATCGTGGCCAGGTTTCCAAACTGATCAACGTTGTAGAGGCACAGACCGAGCGAGTTGTAGCGCCCGCTCCTCAGGGACTTCCCGGCAAAGTTTGGCCTGAAGCCAAGATCGCGGATGGCTGCGAGCACCCTCTTGCGCGTCTTCTCGCTCACGTTGGGGCGACCGTTCACCACGCGCGAGACGGTCTGCTGCGAGACTCCCGCGGCGAGGGCGACCTCCGCCATCGAGACGGGCCTCTGATCGTGGCATCCAGCCATGGGCTCGCCCATCTCACACCCCCGACCGCTCACAAGAAGATTGGACTCCAACGTCGAATAGTCGCGCTTCAAGACAGAGAAGCGATATGTGTACGTTAACATCAGCGATAGGATCGTTTGCGAGCAGGCGGCGAACGGTGCGGTAATGGACCGTCTGCGAAGGGAAGGGAGCTCACGTGATCGAGAAATCCTCTTTTGGCCACACCCCGGAGGGATGTGAGGCGTGCGTCTACACGCTCTCGAGCGGCGGGACGCGAGTCCGCGTCTGCGACTTTGGCGCCACCCTTCTCGGCATCGAGTTTGCCGGGCGCGACGGCGCGGCGGCCGACGTTGTTCTTGGATATGACAGCGTTGCCGGGTATGCGGGCGTCAACGGAGCCTGCTACGGCGGCACCATCGGGCCGGTCGCAAACAGGACCGACCGCGCGGAGGTCCCCATCGGGGGCGTTACCTACCATCTCCCGGGAAACGACGGACCCGCAAAGGAGAACAACCTTCACACCGATCTTGAGCACGGCCTTCACAAGCGGCTCTGGGATGCGAGCGTAGACGATGACGCCTGTGCCGTCACGTTCTCGTGCTCGCTTGTGGACGGCGAGTTTGGCCTCCCCGGGAACAGGACCCTCTCGGTAACCTATGCACTCGCGGAAGATGGGGACGACTACGTGCTCACGCTCAAGCAGAGCTGCACTACGGATGCCGAGACCTACGTGAACATGACCAACCACGCGTACTTCAATCTCGCTGGTCACGCATCCGGCTCCGTCCATGACCTGGTGGTCTCCATCGAAGCCGATCACTTCCTCCCCGTTCGCGAGGATTCGGTCTCCGAGGGGGAGATTCTCCCCGTTGCGGGCACGCCCTTTGACTTCCTCGAACCAAAGCCGCTCGGAAGAGACATTGCCGAGAATGACGTGCAGCTCAACAGGGCGCGCGGCTACGACCACTGCTTCTGCGTGAGAGGGTACGGCGAGGGTGACGGCCCGCGTCACGCACTGAGGGCGACGGACCCTGCGAGCGGTCGCACGCTCGACATCCTGATCACAACGCCGGGGGCGCACCTCTATACCGGAAACTGGCTCGACGATGCCATAGGCGTGAAGGACGGCGCGACGTACGTCCCTCGCTCCGGCTTTGCCTTTGAGCCCGAGTTCTACCCCGACTGCGTACACCATGAGGACTGGCCTCAGAGCGTCTGCGCCCCCGGGAAACCTTACGCCTCCACGATCGTCTATCGTCTTTCGGTGAGCTAGACCAAAGGACATCGGCTCTAACAGCTCCGGGCGCCCGGCCAACAGACGTGGCCGGGCGCCCGCTTTTTCTTCCTTCTCACAATGACGATAGGGGCATGAAAAAAGAATCCGCCCGGGCAACGGGGCACCCGGGCGGAATTCAGAAGGCCCTTCCGAAGAAAGGACTACTTCTTCTGGATGTACTTCAGGCAGTCGAGGGTGACGGCGAGAAGGATGATGATGCCGGAGAAGACGAACTGGAGGTTCGTGTCGACGCCGAGGATCGTGAGCGAGTAGGTCAGCGCGGTGAAGATGAGCACGCCGATCGTGACGCCCGAGATCTTGCCGATGCCGCCGGTGAAGGAGACGCCGCCGACGACGCAGGCCGCGATGGCGTCAGTCTCCCAGCCCTGGCCATAGGCGGCGGCACCAGAGCCGACCATGCGCATGCACTCGAGCCAGGAGCCAAAGCCGTAGAGAACGCCGGCGAGGAGGAACGTGCAGAACATGACCTTGAAGACGCTGATGCCGGAGACGGCAGCGGCCTCGGGGTTGCCACCAACGGCGTACATGTTCTTACCAAAGGTGGTCTTGTTCCAGATGAACCAGACGATGGCGATAGCGGCGATAGCCCAGAGGATGATCGTCGGGAAGGCCCCGATCTTGGGGATCATCATGTTGGGGATGCTGGTCTCGATGGAGCCGAAGGAGACGCCCTTGGTCGCGTAGGTGAGCAGGCCAAAGATGATCAGCATGTTGGCCATCGTGGAGATGAACCAGTGCAT
>CALULC010000051.1 GCA_944321385.1 uncultured Atopobiaceae bacterium | reverse complement strand
GCCTCCTTGAGGTCGTTCTCGACGTCCTGCAGGAAGCCGCCGCGACGCATGGAGCCGCCGCCGGTGACGATGACGGCGCGCTCGCCCTTGAGGTTCTTGACCTCGTGGCGGGCACCCTCGCCAAAGTACAGGTCACGCGGATTGGTGAAACGTCCCATAACACTCCTCCAATTCCTTTGCCGTCGCCACCGCGACGGAGTTGTTTTGCCGGTCGGGAAGAGCTCTTCTCGGCCGCAGACAGTATAGCGAAGCCGCCCGTCAACAATGATGCCCAAACAGGTCAGCGGCTATACACGCCCGCTCCCCGGAAGGAGGCCCTCCCGCGCACGGCCCCGATCTCTCAAACTCGGCTAGGATGGTTGGGAGGGAGGTTGCAGATGGCACACGACGCGCGTCGCGAGGACTACCTTCGCATGAGCCTCAGGTTTGCGCTCTCGCTCGACGAGGGCTCGCCCGATCATGCCGCTCGCGCCTTCGCGTCCTTTGGGCGAAGGTTCGCGCAGAGCCGGGACTCCCTCCCCCAGTCGGATGCGGACCGCGCGTTCCACCTCGTCTCGCTTGCCACCGAGCTTCTCGACTATCGCCTGCCCTTCGTTGGGGAGGAGCTCGTGGAGCCGCTGAGGGCGAGGGCGCGGGGGATGCTCGACGAGGCGCTCGCGCTCGACCCCTTCTGCCACGACGCCGCCCGCATGCGTACCGGGCTTGACGTTGCGTCGCACGAGGAGCGGCTGCGCCTTCTCATGGAGCGCGCGGACCTCGTCAGGTCTTCCTGCGAGAAGGACCGTGACGCCCTTTGCGAGCTGCTCGAGGAGCCCAGACGCCCCCTCGCGGCGAGCATCGCCATGCGGCCGTGGTGGCGCTGGCTCGCCGAGACCGCGGAGTGCGCCCTCATCTGCGGGCGCAACCACGCCGCCCTGGCGGCGGCGGAGGAGCTTATGGACGCCGACCCGAGCGACCTGTCTGACGTCCGCTTCACGCTTGCCTACACCTTGGTCAAACTCGAGGACGCCCCGGGCCTCGAGCGGCTCGTCTGGCGCTACCCCACGCTCGGCGACACCCGCGCGGACGACGCCTGGATCCTCCTCTCGCAGGCCGCCCTCGCCTACAAGCGACTCGAGCTTGATGCGGCCCGGCATCTTCTGGGGAGGCTGCTCGAAGCCTATCGTGGCTGCGGGGCCGCACTCGCGCAGCAGGTAGAGATAGGCGACGGCTTCTTTGCGCGCATACGGGTTCCGGCATACTCAGAAGACGAGCTGGTGGTTGCCCTCAGCGAGGGCGTCGTGCTGCTGCAGGAGGGCGTCGAGCGCACCGGCAAGGGCGTCTTTGGGGCCTGGGTCGCAAAGACCGCGCTGGAGCTGGACCCCGCCGCGCCCAAGGGCCCCGCCACCAAAGGAGCTCAGAGGGGGGCGAGCGGGCAATGAGCATCCGAGAAGACCTGATCGAGCGCTGCGCCCGGAAGAGAGACCAAAAGGTGGGGCCCCTCTCGAAGGAGGCCTTTGCGGAGCTCACCCTTGCCGTGCGCGAGAATCCCGCCGGCTTTGCAGACGAAGCCGCCGAGCAGGCCCTTCTCGTGCTTGCAGACGCCCTTGACTCCCATCGGGCGGCCGCGCGAGACGACGACCTCCTTGACGACGACGCCTTCGCCGCCGAGAGGAGCAAGCGACTCAGGCGTCTGGTGGAGGCATGCGAGGCAGCGTGTGCGCTGGACGCCGGCTGCCTGGACGCTCTTCTCGTGCACGCCCTTGCCGAGGACCTTGAGCCAGACGAGCTGACGCTGCGTCTTGTTGGCCTTGCTGCCGAGTTTGACTCTGCCGAGGAGGCGAGCGCCGACCTTTGGGACGACCCCCTCAACAGGCCCCGCCTGCGACTGAGGGCCGCCATCGCAAGAACGTGCATAGACGCCGCGCGCTTCTCGCTGGCCCGCAACGGCGCGAGGCGCGTCGTTGACGCAACGTTGGCGGCAGGCGATCCGCTGGGCGCGCGGCACACGCTGATGCTGGCCTGCGCCCGCCTTGAGGACGAAGACGGCCTCAACAGGGCAGAGGCGCTCTTCTCGGGCAGGGAGAGCGCGTGGTCGCACCTCTCTCGCATCCTGCTTCTGTATAAGCTCGGAAGGATGAGCGCGGCGCGGCGCGCCCTGCGCGGGTTTGACAGCCTCTGCGCCGGAGGGGCCTATGCCCTGCTGCATCCCGTATACGTTGACCTCTACCTCCCCGAGCGTCCCGAGGTTCCGGCCTGCGGCTTTGAGGAGGCCGTCATGGCCGTGCGCGAGGCCGAGCCCATCATCGCCGACGTTCCCGAGTTCATTGGCTGGTGCCAGGGGCACGAATGGCTCGCGGCGTCCGCGCGGTCGTTTGCCGAGCGCAACGACCTGGACTGGTAGCGGCGCGGACCGCCGGGCCGCCGGGCGCGGACCGCCGGGCCGCCGGGCCGCGTGCCGCCGGGCCGCCGGGCCGCCGGGCAGCGTGGCGCCGGGCCGCCGGGCTGCAACCCCCGACTTTTGCACGAGCGCCGCGAGTCCGTCTTTGATTGCCTTTCATATAAGTGCAGGTAGACGTCTTGCCCTGTTCTTCTCGCTTGGCGAGAAGAACCATCCGCTCGTGCAAAAGTCGGGGGGTTGTGGCGAGAAACGCAACGAACCCGCAGGGCTCACGCGCCCCGCGGGTTCGTACGACGTGCAAATGGTGCCCCCAACGGGAGTCGAACCCGTGTCGTCGCCTTGAAAGGGCGATGTCCTAGGCCACTAGACGATGGGGACGCGCGCACGAGTATACCAGAGCACCGAGAAACGCATGCCGCTCGGGGTGCCGCTTGCGCCGTCCCTCGTATTTGGCGCGCGCGCCCACCTGTTCGTCAACGCGTAGCGGCGGCACGGGCACAGCCCGAACAAGCCACGAGGCCGCGAGCCCATTGGACTCGCGGCCTCATCATGTTCTGGTAGGGGCGGTGGGACTCGAACCCACAATCCTCGCGGCGAGAGATTTTAAGTCTCCTGCGTATGCCAATTCCGCCACGCCCCCGGGGCTTGCGCCTCTTTCATCCTAGCGCAGCACGCGCATCGTGGGACCCCAGCCAACGGGCAACTCCACGCCCCTCAGCGTTGCGTCGGCGGCAAGCGCCAGACCAAAGAGCAGATCGGACTCGCTAACCGTGAGCTGCGAGAAACCCGTCTGGCGCATGAGCTCGCCCACGCAGACGGCGCCGCCCACGATAACCGGTGCGCGCTTGGCCTGCAGGCCGGGGAGTGCCGCACGCTCAGAAACCGCAAGGCCGGCAAGGCGCGCCTCGAGGGCGCCCAGCGTCTCTCGGGAGAGCGACGCCAGATGGACGCGGGAGGAGTCGTAGGGCTCAAGGCCCTTCTCCACGGCAACGAGGCTCGTCACCGTGCCGCCGGTGACAACGAGCACCTCGGGAGCATCGTCTCCCGCGCCGGACGTCCCGGCGGCGAGAAGCGCACCCTCCTCGACGGCGGGAGAAAACGCCGCGGCAACAAACTCGTGAGCGCACTCGAGCGCATCGGACGAGTCCGGCCCCTCCGAGGAGAGGAACTTCTCGGTAACTCGGCGGCACCCCACATCTATGGAGCGCACAAAGCGCAGGTCAAGGCTGCCGTCACTTTGGACTCTGCCACAGGCGAGCTCCGTTGAGCCCCCGCCGTTGTCGGCCACGAGGATGCTGCGGCCCGGGAAGTCGCGCACCACACCGAGGAAGGTGAGGGCGCCCTCCACCTGGCCGGGAATGATGAGCGGATCGAGCCCCAGGGCGTCGAGCCCGGCGCCCAGGACGGCGGAGTTCTCCGCGTCGCGCGCCGCGCTCGTGAGCGTGCAGCACGCGGCGACCGCCCCCGCCTCGCGGGCGGCCTGAACGTAGCCACCCACGCAGGCAACCACGCGCTCTATGGCCTCGTCCGCAAGGCGACCGGTGGCATCGACGTCCTGTCCGAGGTTGCAGATCTCGGAGTGCTTGGCAAGACGGACGATGCGCCCGTCCTCAACGTCCGCAACCGCCAGGCGGGCGGTCACGGTCCCGATGTCTATGCAGGCAAGCCTCGTCACTGCCCCTCCTTGTAACCAAAGACGAAATCAAAGAACTGCAGATACGACGGGGTGCCTTCAGCGGAAGCCCCCTCGGTCTTCTCGTCTTCCTCGCCGCCCTCCACGATGATGCGCGTCTCGCCTTCGTCAACGTAGCCCATCTCACGAGCCTGGTCCTTGATGCCGTCCTTGCTCGTCAGGTCGCTGATGTCCTCCTCGATCTGGTCCTTCTCGGAGAGGGCCTGGGCATCCTGAGCCTTGAGCTCACCGTTCTCCCTCCAGGCACAGTAGAGGCCGCGTGCGGGACCATAGAGCAGGGCAACCGCAACGAGAATCGCAACACAGACCACCACGGGCGCGCGCAGAAAGCGCGTCAGCCTGCGAATGCCAGTCGCAGAGTCCTCCTGCTCGGAAGCGATGACCGACGAGACGGGCACGGCCTTCTCCGCACGCTTCTTGAGGAAGGGGGCCTTGACGGTCGTACCCGATGCTCCGCGGCCTTCGCTCTTCTTCTTGGGGCGTCTGGCAGGACGCGCCGAGGCACGACTCGCCTTGCGCCTCTTGGTGGCCTGCTCTTTAGTCTGCTCTTCGCTCATGCGATGCTTCGTTTCTAGTTTGTCTGGCAGAACGGGCAAAGCGCCCAGTCCCTTTATAGCAGACGTCAAGACGGTCGCACGCGTCTTCAGCGCTTCTCCTCCGCCTTAGCATGGTCCCAAAGGTCGTTGAGGGATGACGTGCCGGCAAGCTCGAGGTCCACGCCCTTCTCACGGGCAAGGTCCTCCATGCGGGACCAACGCTTCCTGAACTTGCGGTTGGAGGCGGCAAGGGCCTCCTCGGCGTCTATTCCCTCGCGACGGGCAACGTTCACCAGCGCAAAGAGCAGGTCGCCAAACTCCAGGGCGCGCTCCTCGCTGCCGGGCTTCTCGCGCTCGAACTCCGTGCGCTCCTCGGCCACCTTGTCCCAGATGTCGGCCACGGTATCCCACTCAAAGCCTGCCTTGGCCGCGCGCTTGGAGATCTTCTGTGCCTGCATGAGGGCAGGGAGGCTCACGGGCACGCTGTCGAGAAGCCCCTGGGGCCGCTCGTCCTCGCCCGCCGCGGCGCGCTCGACGGCCTTGACCTCGTCCCAGATGTCTTGCACCTCGCCCCCGTCACCAGCCGCTGCGTGCTCGCCAAAGACGTGCGGGTGCCGCCGCACGAGCTTCTCGTTGAGCCCGTGGACAACGTCATCAATGGTGAAGGAGCCTTCGTCGGCAGCAATCTGGGCGTGAAGGACCACCTGCTCCAGAACGTCTCCAAGCTCCTCGATCAGGTGCTCGCGATCGTCCGCCTCGATTGCCTCGACGGCCTCGTATGCCTCCTCCACCATGTTCTTGGTGATCGACCGATGCGTCTGCTCGCGGTCCCACGGGCATCCGTCCGGCTGACGCAGCCGCCACATGGTGCGCACCAGGCGGTCAAACTCGGGGTGCGTGGCAGGAGCCCCCGGGCGCACGGCGTTCTCGGCATCCACACGGTCTGCTGTCTGGGACATGGCGGCTCCTTTGACGCAAGGTTCTTCTCGCCAGAGATTCTACTGCGCCCCGCCTTCGCGCTGCGAGGAGGGGTCTTTGCGTGACCTTCTCTCCGCCCGCACCAAGCGTCAAAGAGAGTACAGTATGGTTCTAGTCATTCTTCAGTAATCGCCTCCGACACAGTCAAGGTTAGGGATATGCGGCAACTTCCAGACTTTACTTGCACCACCGACGCAGACACCAATCCATCCCACGACGAAGCGGCGCCCGAACCGGCGCACCACCTCACAGACAGCGTACCGCGCCCCAAGGAGGACGCGCGAAAGCTCGGCTCGTCCTATCTGTTTGGCTTGGACGGCCTGCGCGCCATCGCGGTCTTTGCCGTGCTGCTTTACCACGTTGCCCCCAACCGCTTTGTGGGAGGCTACGTTGGCGTTGACTTCTTCTTTGTCATCTCCGGCTTCCTGATCACCTATCGCATCCTCCAAAAGACCAAGGACCCGGACTCGCCGTTTTCGCTCAAGGACTTCTGGCTCCGCCGCGTGAGACGCCTCATGCCGGCGCTGGTGCTACTGGTCCTTGTCTGCCTGCCCCTTGCCGCCCTCATCTACCCCGAGCTCCTTGTTGGCTGGCAGAGGCAGGTCGTGGGCGCGCTCACCTACCTCACAAACTGGATCGAGATCTTCCACGGGTCAAACTACTTCGACCAGGCCACCCCCATGCTCCTTAAGAACCTCTGGTCCGTTGCCGTTGAGGAGCAGTTCTACCTCGTCTGGCCGCCGATTCTGCTGCTGCTTCTTAAGATCAGGGGCAAGCACCGGCACAGCGTGATGATGGGCGTGGTGGGAGCCCTCGCGCTCGGATCGCTGGCGCTGATGGGGGCCCTCGCAAGCCCCGAGAACTACACGCGCGTGTACTACGGGACGGACACACACTGCTTTGGCCTCGCCCTCGGCATCCTTCTCGCCCTCATGTGGGACAAGGAGAGCGGGCCGCTCTCGCGCCCGTGGCTCAGCTCGCAGAGATGGACTTGGGTGTTGGCGCCCATTGGCCTCGCCGGCTTTGCCGCGCTCGTGTGCCTCGTCCCCGACACCTCCAGCTTCACGTACCCGTTTGGCCTGCTTCTGGGCAGCCTGTGCAGCCTGCTGCTGGTTGGGAGCGTTGTCATTCGGCCTACGGCCCGATTCACGCGCGTGATGGAGTTTGCGCCGATGCGCTGGATGGGAACTCGCTCCTACGGCATCTATCTGTGGCACTGGCCCCTGATCGTGTTTGCCCGCATCCTCTTCCCCACCGCCGTGGACACCCTGGAGAGCCTTGGCGTGGACATCGCCGCTGTCATCGTGTCTCTCGGCATTGCCGAGCTGAGCTACCGCTTCGTTGAGGAGCCCATCAGGCGGGACGGCATCATGGGGTCGTTTGCAAAGCTCGGCGAGCGCATTCGGACCGGATGGGTGGGCAGGCTCCAGCTGGTGACGGGCGTGGCGCTCGTTGCGGCGGCCGTCGTCTCCATCGTAAAGGCACCCAGCAAGACGCAGCTCCAGCTTCAGGTTGAGTCGCTCCAGGCGGAGACCGAGGGTTCACTCGGCGGACAAGAGGACTCGAGGAACGGGCTCAGCCCGCAGTATGTTGTCATGGACAAGCCCGCGCCCCAGGGCGAGGGCGGCGGCGCGGCGCAGGCTGGGCAAGAAAAGCCCCATGGGGACACCTCCAAGATCCCCAACTACGACGCCGAGCAGATGACGGGCGTTCCCAGCGGCTCCACCGTAACCGCCATCGGGGACTCGCTCATCTCGGGCACCTCGTCCGGGTTCTCCACTGAGCTTGAGGGAATCAACTTCCTGGCCAAGCCGATCCGCCAGTGGGACGACGCCGTGGAGGTCGTCAACAAGGGCCTCGAGGAGGGAACCATCAGACAAAACGTCATCCTCGACTTTGGCACCAACGCCGGAGTGTGGGACGAGAAGCTCGTCTATCAGGTCATCGACGCCCTTGGCCCGGAGCGGCGCATCCTGCTCTACAACATCTACAGCCCGTCCACCTTTGTCGACGACTCCAACGCGGTGTATGCCCGCATCGCCGAGGAGTACCCCAACGTGTACCTCGTTGACTGGTGGTCGGTCGCGCGCGAGCACCCCGAGTACCTGGGCGCAGACAGGACGCACCCCAACATGACGGGCATGTACGCCTTCGTCGACGTTGCGTTGGAGGTCTTCTCCGAGTCGTAGACGCCACCGGTGGCGAGCGGGCGATTTTATCGCCCCACAAAAGTCAGGTGAGTTTTTCGCTCAACTGGGAAAACCCAGAAGCTCGCCCGAGATTTGCGGCCGCAAAAGTCGCGCGGGGCGAGAAGGCCCGCCGGGCAGGCAGTCTGCTCGGCGGGCCTCGGTGTACCTGAAGGTGGTGCGGGATCCGCTACTCCTCGACGTCCTCGCTCTCGGTGTGCGCGACGGCGGCGCTAGCGCCCATGGCGGCCACGCCCGCAACGGCCGCGGCGGCAACGGCGGCGAAGGCGGCGGGGTCACCGGTCGAGGGGATCGTTCCGGAGCCGGACGGCCTCTTGTTGCCGGAACCCGTGCCGGAGCCGGAACCCGTGCCGGAGCCGGCGCCCGGGTCGGAGGGATCCTTGTCGCCGGGCTTCTCCGTGGAGACCGGGACGAGCGCGTCCTTGGCGTTGTTCAGGTTGGCAAGAGCGGCGTCGATCTCCTCCTGTGTGGCGTCGGGGTCGGCGAGAAGCGCCTTGGCGGCGTCATAGGCGGCCACGAACGCGGCGAGGCTGTCGGCCGTGTAGGCGTCCTTGTTGGCAAGGACGGTCTTCTCGGCGTCTGCCACGGCGGCGGCGAGCGCGGAGTTGTCAACCGCGGGCTTGTCGTTCACGCCGGGGTAGGTGAGACCGTAGCCAAGCGGGTACTTGACGTTGTCGAGGTCGAACGAGGCGCCGTTCTCGTCAACGTTGACGGCATAGAGGTCCACGGGGAGCTTGCCCCCGGCGGCGTGGCCACCAAAGATGACCTCCACGCCCGCCGGCACGTTGGGGCCAAAGGCGGCAGAGGGCTGCAGGCCCTCGGTGGGATCCATGCCCTTGTTGCCGTAGACCGCCACAACGGCGGGAGCCTCGTCGTACATGGCGCAGTCATAGGGCAGCGAGATGCTCATGACGGCAACGGGCACGCCGGCCTCGTTGGCAGCGCGGACCACGCGCGTGGGAACGTAGGTGCTGCTGCCAGAGACGCGATCCGGGTTGAGGTTGACGGTGCTGCCAACCTCGGAGATCACGACAACGTAGTCTGCGTCGGCAATCTTGGGCGTGATGTCCGCGAGCGCCGCGTCCGGGCTGGAGTAGCTCTCGGCGTAGTTGAGGGACTCGTACGTCACGTCCGCGGGGATGACCTTCTCGTCAATGAGGCGACGCATCGTGAGCTCCATGCCGGGTTGCTCGTTGCTCCAGGCGCCCACGAGAAGGACGTGATCGCCGGAAGCAGGCTTGAACGGCAGGACGTCACCCTCGTTCCTGATGACGGTCACGGCGTCAGCGGAGACCTCGCGCTCGATGGCGCGGTTCTCGTCGCTTCCGACGACGGCGAGCGCGTTGGAGAGGTTGCTCTCGACGGTGCCGGCGGTCTCGGCGTACTGCAGGATGCCGCGGGCCTTCTTGAGGTTGAGGATGCGCGTGACGGACTCGTTGAGCATGTCCTCGGTGATCTCGGCGTCTGCGTCGAGGGCGTCGATGAGGGCG
Organism: uncultured Atopobiaceae bacterium; assembly: GCA_944321385.1. Taxonomy (GTDB): domain Bacteria; phylum Actinomycetota; class Coriobacteriia; order Coriobacteriales; family Atopobiaceae; genus Thermophilibacter. The sequence goes on along the minus strand of CALULC010000051.1, from coordinate 1,643 downwards.
ACAAGCTTCTGCTCGTCTGCGGCGGAACGCAGCGTCGTGGGCATGAGCGCGATGTCCACGCCCGCCTTGAAGACGCGCTTGACGGCGTCGATCTCGCCGAAGTTCTTGGCGATGGCGTCCATGTTGAGCGCGTCGGTGACCGAGACGCCCGTGAAGCCCATCTCGCCGCGCAGGATGTCGGTCATGATGACGTGCGAGAGGGTGGCCGGGAGCTCGATCGTGGAGCCGTCGGCAACGGAGGTCGCCGTGTCGGTCTCGACCTTGGGGAACTGGATGTGCGCGGTCATAACCATGTCCACGCCATTGTCAATGGCGGCCTGGAACGGGATGAACTCGCACTCCCAGAGCTCCTCCTTGGTCTTCTCGATGCGCGGGAGGCCGGTGTGGGAGTCGGTGCCAGCGTCGCCGTGGCCCGGGAAGTGCTTGGCGGCGGTGGCCACGTTGTGCTCCTGCATGCCCTTCATCATCGGGACGCCCAGTTCGGCCACGAGGTCGGGTTCGCTGCTGATGGAGCGCAGGCCGATGACGGGGTTGTTGGGGTTGCTGTTGGTGTCAAAGACGGGTGCGAAGTTGACGTTGAGCTTGAGCGCGTTGAGCTCGCGACCAATGACCTCGCCGCAGTCGTGGGCGTCGTCCGCGCTGCGGGTGGCTCCCACGGCCATGTTGCCGGGCAGCGCGGTGCCAGAGCCCAGGCGGTAGACGATGCCGCCCTCCTGGTCGATGGTGATGAGCAGCGGGATGTTGCCGTAGGCCTCGTCCGCGGTGTTGCGCGTCGCGGCATCCTGCAGGCCCATGCACAGGCGCAGGGTCTGCTCGGTCTCCTTGACGTTGTTGGCAAAGAGGATGACACCGCCGAGGTCGTACTTGTCGATGATCTCCGCGACCTTCTCGTCCAGGACGGTCATGTCAACAACGCCGCTGCCGGAGTCCCACTGGCGGAAGTCGGGCATGATCTTCTGGGCGATCTTCTGGCGGCGCGTCATGCCGGCAACGATGGTCGCCACGTCGCTGAGGTCGGAGGTCGCGGCCTTGGCCGTGGTCGGGAGCAGGCCGAGGCCGGAGAAGAGCGCGGCTCCGGCGGCGCTTGCCTTGAGAAGGGTGCGACGGGTGATGCTGGTGCGCTCGCTCAGACGGTCCATGTGAGGTCCTTTCTCTTGTGTCGGCGACAAGTGGCCAGTTAAGGGAATACTAGGACCGTTCAACTTTCAGATGACGCTCGTGAGCGGGCTTTTCCGCCAGCGCGGGCACTTCCGCAGCCGATTGGCGCCGCGGGGGCGCCCTATGAAGAACAACTGCGGACTTTTGCACGAGCGGACCGGGCTTCTCGCCGTCCCCTCGTTTGAGCGCAAGTCTCCTACCTGCTTACATGTTGTTTTGAACCGCATTGCTGAGCGGGGCGCTCGTGCAAAAGTCAGGGTTTGCCGCAGGGGGTGTCTCTATGGTTTTGTCAAGCCTCGGGCTCGCGACCTCCCGACATGCTGACGCCGGCCCCGGGGACGGAGCCGCTGAGAAGTCCGGTGTCCCGCGGCGTCAGCCCTCCCGGTACGGCGTCCCGTCCCGCATGATCGCGTAGATCACCTTGAGGCGCTTGCGCGCGACCGCCTTGAGCGCCTTGTTGTGCCGCATGCCGCGCGCCCTGCAGG
>CALULC010000050.1 GCA_944321385.1 uncultured Atopobiaceae bacterium | reverse complement strand
GTCGCCGGCACCGAGCGCGGCATCAAGGAGCCGCAGCCCACGTTCTCCTCGCTCTTTGGCGAGCCGTTCATGCCGCTTGACCCCAACGTCTACGCGCAGATGCTCGGCGAGAAGATTGACAAGGGCGGCGTCCGCGTCTACCTCATCAACACCGGCTGGACCGGCGGCCCCTACGGCGTGGGCAAGCGCATGAAGCTCGCCTACACCCGCAAGATGGTCGAGGCCGCCCAGTCCGGCATCATCGATGACTCCGAGTTCGTCCACGACGAGCGCTTCAACCTTGACGTGCCCACGTCCTGCCCCGGCGTTCCCAGCGAGCTGCTCAACGCCCGCAACACCTGGGAGGATCGCGGCGCCTACGACGAGATGGCCGAGAAGCTCGCCCAGATGTTCGTCGACAATGCCGAGAAGCGCCTCACCACGATGGCTCCGGAGGTCCGCGCCGCCGGCCCCAAGCCCATCATGGGCAAGTAGTTCCTTACGGATCTTGACGTTGTGCGGGGCCGAGGTTCTTCTCGGCCCCGTTTTTTATGCCTCTCTATGGGATTAACACGCACGGTTAGTTTAAATTGCGCATATCCGCAGATAAAAATAACACGCATTGCAAACTGTGCGTGTTAATCCCCGGGCAGGATGCCCATACGACAACCGGCGCCACGATTTGACGGTCACGGCCGCGAATACGAAAGCGGCCCGACAGCCTCAAGGCCGCCGGGCCGCTGTGCCAGCGTTCTTCGTCCCAGGTGTTAGTGCATCTCTGCCATCTGGGCCTGGACTGCGGTGATGGCCACAACGCCCACGATGTCATCGGCGACGCAGCCGCGGGAGAGGTCGTTCACCGGCTTGGCGATGCCCTGGAGGATGGGGCCGTAGGCCTCGGCGTTGCCAAAGCGCTGGACGAGCTTGTAGCCGATGTTTCCGGTCTCGAGGTTGGGGAAGACGAGCACGTTGGCGTGGCCTGCCACCTTGCTCTCGGGCGCCTTGAGGGCTGCCACCTCGGGCACGATGGCGGCGTCGAGCTGGAGGTCGCCGTCGATGGCGAGCTCGGGGGCCTTCTCCTTGGCAAACTTGGTCGCTTCCTGGACCTTCTTCGCCGTGTCACCGCCAGCCGAGCCCATCGTGGAGTAGGAGAGCATGGCAACCTTGGGCTCCACGTCGTCCATGAAGGTGGCGAAGGAGTTGGCGGAGGCGATGGCGATCTCGGAGAGCTCGTCGGAGGTCGGGTCGATGTTGAGGCCGCAGTCGGCGAAGACGAGCGTGCCGTCGGCGCCGAACTCGGGCGTCTGGGTGCACATGACCATGAAGGCCGAGACGAGCTTGGTGCCCGGGGCGGTCTTGAGGATCTGGAGCGCCGGGCGCAGCGTGTTGGCGGTGGAGTGGCAGGCGCCCGAGACCAGGCCGTCGGCGTCGCCCATCTTGACCATCATGGTGCCGTAGTAGGTGGCGTCCATCATCTGGGCGCGGGCCTGCTCGATCGTGACGCCCTTCTTGGCGCGCAGCTCGGCGAACTTCTGGGCGTACGCCTCGTGCTTGGGGGCGGTGGGGGAGGTCGGGTCGATGACGGTGACGCCCTCGACGTCGATCTTCGCGGGATCGCCCAGGATCACGAGGTTGGCCAGGTCCTCAGCCACGATCTTGCGCGCAGCCTCCAGGGTGCGCGGGTCCTCGCCCTCGGGAAGGACGATCGTCTTCTTGTAGGCCTTGGCCGCGGACTTCATGCGGGCGAGAAAATCGCTCATCGAAACTCCTTCACTCACGTTTACTTGCCGTTTGCGCACATGACTTTCGCACGTAGGGTGAGCGTAGGCGTGTGCACGGGTCCATTATAGGTTCGAGGTGATAGAATCAGGCAGACGATTGGGTGAGCGTACGCTTGTCGTTCGCTCTTCGCATGGTTCGCTCAGAGAGGATTTTCATGGCTATCTCAAAGGGTCTGCCCGTCGGTTTTACTCCTGACTCCTATGACGCCGTCGTCGTTGGCGCTGGATACGCCGGTGCGGTGTGCGCCCGCAGGCTCGTTGAGTCCTGCGGCTTCAAGGTCTGCATCCTCGAGCGTCGCGACCACATCGCGGGCAACGCCTACGACTACGTGGACGAGGCTGGCATCCTGGTTCACAAGTACGGCCCGCACATCTACCACACCACCAACGAGCGCGTGAACGAGTTCCTCTCTCGCTTCACCGAGTGGACCAACTACCAGCACAAGGTTCTGGCCAACATCCACGGGACGCTCATGCCCGTTCCCTTCAACCACCGCTCCCTGAAGCTCGCCTTTGGCGAGGAGAAGGGGGAGCGCCTCTATCAGAAGCTCGTGGAGACCTTCGGCGAGAACAAGAAGGTCCCCATCATGGAGCTGAGGGAGAAGAACGACCCTGAGCTCGCCGAGGTTGCGGACTACGTCTTTGAGAACGTCTTCCTCTACTACACGATGAAGCAGTGGGGGCAGACCCCCGACCAGATCGACCCGTCGATTACCGGCCGCGTCCCCGTGTTTGTTGGCGACGACGACCGCTACTTCCCCGGCGCCCCCTTCCAGGGTATGCCCGCCGATGGCTACACGGTCCTCTTTGAGCACATGCTCGACCACGATTGCATCGACGTGTTCCTCGACGTAGACGCTCGCGACGTCCTGAAGGTGGGGGATGGCAGCGTGAGCGTCTGCGGCAGGCCCTATGGTGGCGAGGTCATCTACACCGGTCCGCTCGACGAGCTCTTTGGCCTCGACCTTGGCGCGCTCCCGTACCGCACGCTCGACATGGACTTCGAGACCCTCGACATGGATCAGTTCCAGCCCGTCGGTACCGTCAACTACACCACGAGCGAGGACTTCACGCGCATCACCGAGTTCAAGAACATGACTGGTCAGGTCGTCCCCGGCAAGACCACCATCATGCGTGAGTTCTCCAAGGCCTACACGCCTGGTAGCGGCGAGACGCCCTATTACGCCATCCTCGAGGACGCCAACCTCGAGCTCTATCGGCGCTATCGTTCGCGCGTTGAGGACGTTGTCAACTTCCACTGCGTCGGCCGTCTCGCCGAGTACCGCTACTACGACATGGACGGGGTCGTCGCCTCTGCGCTCGACCTCTCGGATGAGATCATCTCGCAGCACAGCTAAGGAGTCTCGGGCCATCCGGGCGGAAGGGGAACAATGGACAAGACCATCACCTTTGGCATTCCGTGCTACAACTCCTCCGCCTACATGGACCACTGCATCGAGTCCATCCTCGAGGGCACGGAGTACGCCGAGGACGTCGAGATCATCATCGTGGACGACGGCTCTACGAAGGATGACACTCGCCAGAAGGCAGACGCCTGGGCGGAGCGCCACCCCTCGATCATACGCGCGATTCACCAGGAGAACGGTGGTCATGGGGCCGCCGTGATGAAGGCCGTCTCAAACGCGCGGGGCGTCTACTTCAAGAACATCGACTCAGACGACTGGGTTGACGCCAGTGCGGTGATGGCGCTTCTCGGACAGCTTCGCAACTTCATTCGTCTCGGCGAGCATGTTGACCTCGTCATCACCAACTATGTCTACGAGCACGTCGAGGACAATACGCAGAACTTTGTGAACTACCGACGCGTTCTTCCGGTGGGCAGGATCTTCTCGTGGAACGACATGGGGCGCTTCAAGCCGTGGCAGTATCTGCTGATGCATGCGCTTACCTACCGCGTTGACGTCCTTCGCGAGGCGGGGCTCAAGCTGCCCCCGCACACGTTCTACGTTGACAACATCTACGCGTACGTTCCGTTCCCCGTCTGCAGGAGCCTCTACTACCTTGACGTTGACGTCTATCGTTACTTCATCGGGCGTGACGACCAGTCGGTGAACGACAGCGTGCTCACGAGTCGCGTGGACCACTACTGGCGCGTCGCTCGCGTTATGATGCACGCCTACCACGTGTACCGCGACGTCTCCTCCGTGAAGCTGCGCGGATACATGGTGAACTACTTCACGATCATCATGGCGATCTGCTCCGTCTTCTCCAAGAAGAGCGACCGGGCTGACGCGAGCGACGAGCTCAAGGCGCTCTGGGACGAGCTCAAGGCCTACGACCGGAGGATGTATCGCCGCGCCCGGCACGGGATCATCGGCATGGCCACGAACCTGCCCGGCACCGTGGGTCGGGTGCTCACGCTCGCGGGCTATCGCGCAGCGCAGAAACTCGTAAAGTTCAACTAACAGACGGACTGCGGGGAGCCCTGCCGTCCTTCTCTCCAGAAGTGCGCTTCGCGAAACTTCTTGCGAGAAGGACGGCGGGGCTCCCAGTCACGTACGGTGTCTCACACCGGAATTGTGGGTTGTTGGAGGTCGCGGGCGGCGGGGTAGCCGTGGGCGGTGGTTGCCTGACGGGCGCCGTCGGCAATGGCCCGCCCGAGCGCGCGCGTCGCCAGGGCTCCTACCACGTCCACGGGGGCCTCCATCTCGCCCGTTGCCATCACGAAGACGGTGTCGCCGTCGTTGGTGGTGTGGGTGGGGGAGATGGCGTGCGCATAGGCGTCCGCGGCCATCTGCGCGACCTTCGTTGCCTGTGCCTTGGTGAGGCGGGCGTTGGTCACCACGCAGGATATGGTGGTGTTCGTCCGTGCGAGCGGCATTTGCGCAAAGCCACCGAGAAGGACCTCGACGGTGTCTGCGAGAGCGGTTCCGTCCTCGGTCCTCACCCCTGCGATCTTCTCGCCCGTGTCCGGGTCGCGCACGTCTCCGCATGCGTTGACGGCGGCGATTGCCCCGCAGACGAGCTCTCCGGCACACTCGACGTCCTCACCCAGGCCGGACTTCATCGCGCGCTCTGGCCCCGCGAGCTTGCCGACGGTGCAGCCCGTGCCGGCTCCCACGTTCCCGCGCTCAAGGGGCTGGCCCTCAGAATCCAGCGCCGCGAGGCAGGCGGCGCGGCCGTCCTCGACGGAAGGCCGGACGGACGGGTTCCCGCAGGCGAGGTCAAAGAGGCAGGCGCCCGAGACGATGGGGACGCGCGCCACGCCAACGTCGAGGCCGTAACCGTGTCCTTCGAGCTCCTCTGCGACTCCGCACGCTGCTGAGAGGCCATAGGCGCTTCCCCCAGACAGCACGACAGCGTGAAGAACGTCTACGGTCTCCTCAGGGCGCAGCAGGTCGGTCTCTCTCGTGGCGGGAGCGCCGCCCCGTACGTCCACGCCGCCCGTTGCCCCCTGGGGGCAGAGAATGACGGTGCATCCCGTTCCGGCTTCCGCGTTGGTGGCGTGACCAACGAGAATCCCAGGGATCTGGGTCACACTGGTGACGCTCTTCTCGCTAGGCATGGGGCCCTCCGATCGTGATGGCATCGGCAACGAGGTCGCCGGCTTTTGGGGTGAGCGACGCTAGCTCGCGCACGAGTCGTGCGATGGGGAGGCCGACTACGTTGGAGTAGTCCCCGGAGATTCCTCTCACGAGGAGGCGACCGGCCCCCTGGATGCCATAGGCGCCCGCCTTGTCCAGTGGCTCCCCGGTGGCGACGTAGGCGCCGATCTCCGCACGCGAGAGATCCCAGAACGTCACCTCGGTGGTCTCGACGAAGCTCGTCTGTGCGGCGCACGACCCGTCGGCGTCAAGCGCCATCGCGCATACGCCCGTCGAGACGAAATGTGTCCTGCCAGAGAGCTCTTCCAGCATGCGGCACGCGTCCTCCGCGCTGCTCGGCTTGCCGAGGGCCTCGCCGCCCATCCACACGATCGTGTCCGCGGCAACGAGAAGGCCGTCCTCGGGTCGTCTCGAGAGCTGCGAGCGAACGGCCTCGGCCTTCTCGGCAGCGAGACGAACCACGAGGTCAACGGGGTTCTCGCCTGGCAGGCGGGTCTCGTCGATGTCTGCGGGGACCACCTCGAGCGAGAAGCCCGCGTCAGAGAGCAGCTCGTATCGACGGGGGGACTGTGAAGCCAGAATCATGCGAGGCCTTTCGGTTGATCCGTGCGGTGCGAATGGGGGACGGGTCCTCCTCATACGCATACAAAAATGCGGGGACCGTCATGCGGCCCCCGCGATGCGTCGCAATGACGCGTGCCGAGTTACTCGACGACGATGGCGGAGACGGGGCAGTTGTCGGCAGCCTCCTGAGCAGCGTCCTCGGCCTCCTCGGGAACGTCCTCCTCGATGGCAACGGCGACGCCGTCGTCAGAGATGGAGAAGACGTCGGGGCAGGTGCCCTCGCAGAGTCCGCAGCCGATGCAATCCTCGTTGACCGTAGCCTTCATGTTTGGATCCTCTCTCTTGCCTGGGCCCCCTGCCCAGGTTCCCTCTTTTTGTACACGTTTCCGCTCCCGTGCGCAACCGTTTCCCCCATAGTTGGCAAATTGGCGGCCAATGGTAATGAGCTGGCCTTTATTCCTACCCGATTGGAGGAATTACCGCCGCGAAGCTCTGGCGCTCGAAGGGGCCGGTGTTTGCCATACGGTTTGTACGTGAAGCGGGGTGGCGCCTCGAGAAGCGACGCCACCCTGCTTCCTATCTCATCTTCGATAGATATCGGCCTCGTTTCCTTAGGTGCGTTCGAGAAGCGTCACCGTCTCGACGTGGTAGGTCTGCGGGAAGAGGTCAACCGGAGTGATCTTCTTTGGCGCGAAGGTGCCGGCGTCTACGAAGCGGGCAAGGTCTCGCGCGAGCGTCGCAGGGTCGCATGAGACGTAGGCAATGGCCCTCGCGGGCTGTTCGGAGAGCTGTGTCACAACATCTGGCGCGAGGCCGGCTCGAGGGGGGTCGACGACGATGACGTCCGCGTCCGTGTCCGGGAACTCACGGCCGGCGTCACCTCCGATCGGGTCCACGTTGCCAAGCCCGGCCTTTTCGAGGTTTCGCCTGAGGTCGCGGACAGCGGGTCCGTAGGACTCGACGGCCGAGACGAAGCCGGCCCTCCTGGCGAGCGGCAGGGTGAAGGTGCCGGCTCCGCAGTAGAGGTCCATGGCCTCCTCGTCCTCCTGAGGGTCAAGACCCTCGAGCACGAGCTCGACGAGCTTCTCGGCACCTCGCGTGTTCACCTGGAAGAAGGACGGCGCCGAGACGCGCATGCGCTCGTTGCCAACGACCTCGGTCCAGGAGCCCGCTCCCGAGAGACACTCCACGCCGGCGATGCGCCGCGCCTTGGCCGGACCCTTCTGCATGACCCTGACGACGGACGTGGGGTGCAGGGCGTCTGCGAGGACCTTTGCGACCTGCGGCCTCGGGAAGGGGCCGGGCCGACCCCAGAGGGCGACCTCGACCTCCTTTGTCCTTCTCGAGACGCGAATGCCCACCCGCTCGAGGCCGAGGTCGTGTGACCCGGCGAGATAGGAGAGCGCACCCGAGACGGCCTTGACCGCCTTGGAGCCGTGCTTGTCGAGAAGCCTGCACTCCTTGACGCGTATCACGTCTCCCTCGGAGCGCCCGTGCATGCCGAGCGTCACGCGGCCGCCTTCCGACGACACGTCGAGCTCGATCTTGTTTCTGTAGCCCCAGGGGTCTCCGGGGGAGACGATGGGGGACACGAGCTCCTCGGCTCGCTCGTCCCCAAAGCGGCCGATGCGCGAGACGGCATCGACGACGCCGGAGCGCTTTGCGGATGCCTGCGCATCGTAGGAGAGATGGGCCCAGGGGCATCCACCGCAGACCCCCGCGTAGGGGCAGGCGGGGACTGTTCGGTGAGGAGAGGGCTCAAGCACCTCGAGAACGGTCGCGTGAGCCCAACGGGGCTCCTCTCGGTCCACGGTGGCGCGGACGCGGTCACCGACGACGGCGCCGGACACAAAGACCGCCCGCCCGTCTGCGTCATGGGCCACAGCATCGGGCCCGTAGGTCATCTTCTCGCAGGTAAGCTCAAGCTCGCTCACTCGTCACCCCCGCCGAAGAGGGTTCCGAAGGCCTGGCCGAAGAGGGAGAGGGCCCGAGACACGCGACCCTTCTTCTGCGGGGCCTTGGCGGCGGGCGCCGGCTGGACGGACGTGGGTCGAGGGGCCTCGACGACTTCTGCCTGCGTGGGAGCGGGCTCCTCGCTCTCGGCGGTCGAAACGGTGACCTGGCTCGGCGTCTCGAGGTCAGGACCAGCCTCGGGCTCGGGGGTGACGCGCTCGGCCTTCTTTGCGGCGGCGCGCTCGTTGACGGCCTTCTTGGCCTTTGCGTAGGCCTCCCTGAGGAGCTCCTCCTGGCAGATCACGCGCGGCGCGTCGGGCTCGCTGTGGACGTGCTCCCAGGTTCCCTCGGACGTGAGCTGGCGGGCCTTGACGTTGTCGGCAAGCTGCAGCTCGATGAAGTGACGGACGATCTCCGAGCAGGCCGGGTCGCGCACCGGGTAGGCAATCTCGACGCGGCGCTCGGTGTTTCTCGTCATCATGTCCGCGCTCGAGAGATAGATGGTGTCCATGTACTCGCCGAAGGCGTAGATGCGCGCGTGCTCGAGGAAGCGTCCGGCGATCTGGCGAACGACGAGGCCGTCGGTCTTTCCGGGGACGCCTGCCTTGATGCAGCAGATGCCGCGTACGATCATCACAACGCTCACGCCGGCCTCGCAGGCCTCTGAGATCTTGTCGATGACGTCACGGTCGGTGAGCGAGTTCATCTTGAGGAAGACCTTGGCGGGCGCTCCCTCGCGGGCGCGGGAGATCTCTCTGTCCAGGCCGCGCATGACGAGCGGCTTGAGGCCCACCGGCGCAACGCCGAGGTGCTTGTACGAGCCGCGGAGGTTTCCGAGCGAGAGGTTGCGGAAGAAGGTGTTGCCGTCGGCGCCGATGCCCTCGTCGGCGGTGAGCAGCATGAAGTCGGAGTAGAGCGTGGCGGTCTTCTCGTTGAAGTTGCCGGTTCCCAGGCACGTGATGCGGCTGATGCCGTCGCGGTCGTGGTAGGTGATCTGGCAGATCTTGGAGTGGCACTTGAAGCCCTCAGAGCCATAGATCACCGTGCAGCCGGCGTCCTCGAGGCGCTCCGCCCAGGCGATGTTGTTGGCCTCGTCAAAGCGGGCGCGCAGCTCCATGAGCACGGTCACGTCCTTGCCGGCCTCCGCTGCGCTGATGAGGCTCTCGCAGAGGTGGCTGGACTTGGCCACGCGGTAGAGGGTGATCTTGATGGAGATGCAGGCGTCGTCAGCGGAGGCCTCGCGCACGAGGCGCAGCAGCGGCGTCATGGACTCGTAGGGATAGGTGAGCAGGACGTCGTGGTCCTCCACCTGCCCGCGCATGGGGAGGCTCAGGTCAACCATCGGGGAGATCTGAGGCTCGAAGGGGCGATAGACGCATGCGGTGTGCTCGTGATCGGGGATGCGCGACTCGAGTCCGTAGACGTAGCCGAGGTCGATCGGGCGGTTGAGCCGGAAGACGCGCCGCGGCTCGAGGGAGAGCTCGCTTGCGATCAGGTCCTCGAGCTTCTTGCCGAGCTTCCCTCGAATCTCGAGGCGCACGGGCTGCAGGCGCTGGCGGAGCTTCAGCACCTTCTTCATGTGCTGGCGATAGTCCTCCTCTTCCTCCACGCCCTCGCCGTCGGGGTCGATGTCGGCGTTTCTCGTGACGCGAATCACGGCCGAGCGCTTGGGGACATAGTCGCCGAAGCACTGGTCGAGGCAGGTCTCAAGGACGTCCTCGAGGAGGGTGTAGCGATAGGCCTTGGGCGAGGAGGGGAGGGAGACGACGCGGGCCTCGGTGCGTGGGACCTCGATGATCCCGAGGAGGCCGGACTCCTCCTCCCCGTCAAGGGAGCAGGCGACGAAGAGGCGCCCGTTGCGGAGGTTGGGGAAGGGGTGGCGCGGGTCAACGATGAGCGGGGAGATGATCGGGGCGAGGCGACGCTCGTAGTGGCGCTGAACCGTGGCGAGGTCCTCCTCCGTGTACTCGGCGGGGGAGACGCGCACGAGCCCCTTTTCGGCGAGCGCGGCCTCGACCTCGGCAAGGCCCTTCTCGTGACGCTCGACGAGCGGGGGGAGCGCCTTGAAGATCGCGGAGAGCTGCTCGTCCGGCGTCAGGTTGGACTTGTTGTCCTTGGGCTGGTTCTTAAGCGAGGCGAGGTCGGAGAGGCCGCCCACGCGAATCATGAACCACTCGTCGAGGTTGGACTCGACGATCTCGCAGAACTTGAGCCTCTCGAAGACGGGGACCGTCTCGTCATAGGCCTCGTCCAGGATACGGTCGTCAAAGCGAAGCCAGCTGATCTCGCGGTTCTGGGTGTAGGAGAAGTCGCGCTCGTCCTCCTCGTCCTTCTCCGCCTTCGCAGCCTTTCCCTTCTCAGCCTTCTCGACCTTGTCGCCCTTATCCGACTTGCTGCCCTTCTCGGCCTTGTCGTTCTTCTCGGTCTTTTCGACCTTCTCGACTTTCTCCGCCTTCTCGACCGCGTCCTTAGCCATCTCGGTCCTTCCGCATCGTGTAACGGGCCTGACATTTCCATCCCTGATAATAGCTCCAAGTCGAAGGTTTGGTGCGCCATTGAACCGTTAGCGTTGTGCAAGGCATCTCGAATGGCCCAACGCCGCCCCAACGCCGCCCCCGAAAGGAGAACTTCATGTCCGTAAGCCTCTCTGGACGCCACTTCCTCAAGCTCCTTGACTTCAGCGCCGAGGAGATTCGTTACCTGCTGGACCTCTCCGCCGAGCTCAAGGCCAAGAAGCGTGCGCACGAACCGCATCGCTACCTCGAGGGAAGAAACGTTGCCCTCATCTTTGAGAAGACCTCAACCCGTACGCGCTGCGCCTTCGAGGTTGGCGCGGCCGACCTTGGCATGCATGCCGTCTACCTCGATCCTTCCGCGAGCCAGATCGGCAAGAAGGAGTCCATTGCGGATACGGCGCGCGTGCTCGGGCGCATGTTCGACGGCATCGAGTACCGCGGGTTTGGCCAGGAGCGTGTGGAGGAGCTTGCCGAGTACGCGGGCGTTCCCGTGTGGAACGGCCTCACCACGGAGTTTCATCCTACGCAGATGCTCGCGGACGTCCTCACGATGGAGGAGGAGCTTGGTCGGGACGGCATGCGCGGGCGCAAGGTGACCTTCATGGGCGACGCGGGCAACAACGTGGGCAACTCGCTCATGGTCGTGTGCGCCAAGCT
>CALULC010000049.1 GCA_944321385.1 uncultured Atopobiaceae bacterium | reverse complement strand
CCCGAGGGCGTGCGCTTTGGCTTTGCCGGCATCCGCGGCGTGGGCGAGGGCGTGGGCGAGGCGATCATGGAGGAGCGCGAGAAGGGCGGTCCCTTCGCCAACCTACACGACTTCGTGGACCGCATGGACTCCGGCCAGGCAAACCGTCGCGTGGTGGAGGCTCTCATCTGCGCCGGCGCCTTTGACTCCACCGGCTACACCCGCATGCAGCTGATGCGCTTTGTGGACAAGAACAACCCCGAGAACATCATCGACGCCGCCACGCGCCGCCAGAAGGAGCGCGCCACGGGCCAGGTCTCGATGTTCGACATGTTTGGCGACGTGGCCGGATCGGGCTTTGAGAACAGCGTCCCCGAGCCGGACGGCGTGGAGTGGGACCGCTCGATCAAGCTCGCCCGCGAGCACGAGGTCCTGGGCCTCTACGTCTCTGACCACCCGCTGCGCCCCTACGAGTACGCGCTCGCCAAGAACCGCGACTACACCGTCTCTGACATCGAGGTCGCCGAGGAGTACGTGGACCCCACGGGTGCCGTTCACGAGCGCTACAAGGTTCCCGAGGGCAAGGTCATCCGCCTCGCCGGCATGGTCTCCGCCGTGCAGAAGCGCACGACCAAGAACGGCGACTCCATGGCCATCGTCACGCTCGAGGACATGGAGGGCGAGGTTACGCTCGTCGTTTTCCCCAAGCTCTACAAGAAGTGCGCGAGCACGCTCGCGGGCGAGGTTGACATGGAGACCGGCGAGAGCACGGGCGACGTCTTTGTGAAGGTGGAGGGCAAGCTCGAACGCTCCGACCGCGGCAACCAGGTCATCTGCATGTCCGTGGAGCCGCTCGTGCTGGACGAGAAGAGCAACCGACCCAAGGTCCTCGAGGTGAACATCCCGGTCTCGCTGCTCACGGGCCCCTACATGGAGAGCCTGAGCGACGTGCTCGGCCGCTATCCCGGTCTCGACCACGTTGAGCTGCGCGTGGAGGCGGCGTCCGGAGACGTCATGCGCATGGAGCTGCCCTGCCGGATTGACGCGCGCAACATGGTCCTTCTCGCCGAGATGACCGACCTTGTGGGACGCCAGGGCAAGGTGCTCGTGGCGTAGGCTGCCGCGACGTTGCTGTAGGACGTTCTTGCCACGAATCCCGCCGAGTGCGCGCTCGCAAGCGTACATTCGGCGGGATTTTTGTCCGTCTGTACAAGAATTGCGTCGAATGCGCGGTCAAACCCCCGGCCCAGCGTACACTCGGCGCGATTTATGTCTGCTCGGACACAAAACGCGTCGAATGCGCGCTCAAACTCCTGTCCCAGCGCGCACTCGGCGCGATTTGTGGCCCTGCGTCCTTCTCGGCATAGATTCCTGAATAAACGGGAACAAGGAGAGAAGCGGGCGCAACGGACGCTCGCACCCCTTAAGAGAGAGGACCTGCCATGGCCGAGGTCAAGTTCTACCGCTGCAACCACTGCGGCAACATCGTGGCCGTCGTGAAGGACGGCGGCGTCACACCGAGCTGCTGCGGCGAGCCCATGGAGCTGCTCGTTGCCGGCTCCACCGACGCTGCCACCGAGAAGCACGTGCCCGTCGTAGCCAAGGACGGCAACCACATCGTGGTCTCCGTGGGCGAGGTGGCCCACCCCATGATTCCGGAGCACTACATCGAGTGGGTCGCGCTCGTGACGGACGGCAAGCTCTGCCTCAAGCATCTGGCGCCCGGCGATGAGCCCAAGGCCAAGTTCGGTGCCTGCTGCTCCGAGGGTGGCACGGTCTACGCCTACTGCAACCTGCACGGTCTCTGGAAGGCAGACGTCTAGCCCCGCGGCTCACATCCTGCGGCGACTCGGGCCCCGGTCTGACCGGGGCCTTTTTCTGGCGCGAGGCACGCTCCCGCGTATCCGTTTCAGCGGCCGAGAAGGGACGTGTCAACTTGGCGAGGGTTTCCCGGCGCCTCGTGCGCGACGGGGGAGGGCGCCGGCGACGGGGTACGTACGGGACAACGCGTTGGCGCAGAGGGCGCCCGCCCAGAAGAGAGGACGATCATGGCCGATACCAAGTTCTACCACTGCGGTCACTGCGGAAACGTCGTTGCCGTTGTGAGCGACGGAGGGAACCCGCCGAGCTGCTGCGGCGAGCCCATGGGGCTGCTTTTGCCAATGGCGGAGGGCGTTGGCGAGGAGACGCACGTTCCCGTTTGCGAGCGCGAGGGCGATCACCTTGTGGTGCGCGTGGGGGAGGCTCGCCATGACATGGTGGCGGAGCACCTCATCGAGTGGATCGCCCTGGAGTGCGACGGGCGCCTCTGCTTCAAGTTCCTCAGGTGGGAGCAGGAGCCGCGGGCAACCTTTGGCGTCACCCACACGTACGGCTGCACGGTCTACGCCTACTGCAACCTGCACGGCCTCTGGAAGAAGGACCTTCTCTAGGCACGACGCCAACAGCGCCAGCTCTGAGCGGGGCCCCGGTGACGGGGCCCTTCTCGCGTTGGGGCGATGCGGACGAGAAGGGCGTGGGCGCAGCCCGTCGTGTGGCACAATTGGGTGGGACAAGAACGAGGGGAGAGCAGATGAGGATCGGCATCGCACAGATCGAGACGCGCGCGGGAGACCTCGAGGGAAACGTGGAGCGCTTGGGGGAGTGCGCGCGACGTGCCGCCGAGAAGGGCGTGGAGCTGCTCGTCTTTCCCATGGCGGCGCTCGTGGGCGTGACGCCGGTCCAGAGCGCGGACCGCGAGGGCTTTCTTCTCGACCTGATGGAGACCCTTGCGCCGGAGCTCGAGGAGCTGGCGTGCCCGTGCCTGATCCCGATGGTCCTGAGCGTCGACGGCTCTCCGCTGCCCGAGGCCCTTCTCGTTGAGGGACGGGAGATCAAGCCCGTGAGGCTCTCGGCGCGGCTCTCGTCTACGAAGGGGCGCGAGGGGGGAGACCCGAGCGTGGACGCCCTGCCCGAGCTCCCGTTCCATGGGGCAAGGCTCGGGGTCGCCTTTACCTACGAAGACCTCGACGCCTATGACGACTACGAGTACGACGTCGATGTCATCGTCTTTCTGTCGGGGTACGGCTTTGCCGCCGATGACCCCTCGAGCGCGCTTGGCGCCGCGCTCCAGGAGGGGCGCTTCGTGGCGGACGCCGAGGCCACGGGTGCCTGGATCGTGGCTGCGGGATCGCTTGGCTGCTACGATGCGCAGGTGTTCTGCGGCTCGAGCTTTGTTCTCGCCCCGTGGGGCGAGCTCGCCGCCCAGGCTCCCTCGTTCGAGGAGGACCTGCTCGTCTACGATGTGGATCCCTCTGCCGAGGGCCCGCTTCCAGAGCCTCTTGCAGCGGAGGTGTACGACGCGCCGCTTATGACCTGGGGCGCATTGAGCGCGGGGCTGAGTGGGCTCGTTCGTGGGGCGCAGGGCAAAACGGCGTGCTCCGTTGTGGGCCCGTCTGTTTCCGACGCGCTTCTCGCGGTGCTCGCGGTCGACGCCCTTGGGCCCATGAACGTGTGCGCCGTTGTGCCAAAGACGGGTGATCGCGAGAAGGACGAGGCCTGCCTGGAGCTCGTGAGGGCGCTGCGCCTTCCCGAGGAGAACGTGGAGCTCGTGGACGTTTGCGGTGCGCAGGACTCCGCGGCCGCGCGCGACCTCGCGGAGCTCGCGCTCGCGGCGCTCGCTCGGCGCACGGGCGGCGTTGCGCTCGGGCCTCGCGACAAGACGGGCTGGGCCCTCGATTCGTGTTCCGGGACCCTCTCCGCGGCGCTCGTCGAGCCCTTCGCAGACCTCTATCGCTCCGACCTCCTCGAGCTGTCCCGCGTGAGGTCGATGATCTCTCCGGTCATCCCGATGAGCCTTCTCGGCGCCTACGGCGTTCCCGAGGTTGCCGGGGTCCGCGACGCCTTTGACTCCGACGAGGCCGCCCTTGAGTTCATGGACCTCGTCCTCGTCAGCTATGTCGAGTGGGAGCGCCCGGTCTCCGACATCGTTGCCGAGCACGGCCATGCCGAGGAGGCGCTTGCCGTCATCGGACGGATGAGGGAGCTTGAGATGACGCGTCCTTCTCGCCCGCTTGCCCTGACGCTTTCTTCGCGCACCCTCGACGAGGCTCGCTCTCCGCTCGGCTTTGCCTGGCGCGACCGCGTTCGCGAGCAGTCGGAGCGGATGGGGGCCTTCCTTGGCAGCGTCCTCTCTGAGAGCAACCCCCCGGACGAGGAGCGCCAGGACCCGGAGCCCCCCATCTCGGCCCCCACGAGCGGAGAGATCAGAGACATCATGGGGCATCTGCGCGACTTCTCCGTCGGTGGCGCGTTCTCTGCCTTTGGGCTTGGTCGCGAGCAGGAGTGCGGCACGAACGACGACCGTCCCGGCGGTCCCGGCCAACACCACGGGCACTGGGAGAGCCCCTTCTCTGAGAACTGACGCGTGCCGGTTCCCGCGTCCCTTAGGTGTGCTAGGATAGAACGGACGTTCGCAAGAGGGAGGGACATGATCATCCTCGGCATCGATCCGGGACTGGCCCATACGGGCTGGGGCGTTGTGGAGACACGGGGCACCACGTGCCGTGCGCGTGCCTACGGCTGCATCGCCACAAAGGCGAGCGAGCCCATCGACGTGCGCCTTGGCAGGATCTGCCGCACCCTCGGCGAGGTCATCGAGAAGTACGGGCCCACCGAGCTCGCCATAGAGAGCATCTACTTTGGCGAGAACACCAAGTCCGCCATCGCCACGGCGCAGGCGCGCGGAGCCGCCATCGTGGCGTGCTCGTCCGCCGGTCTCAAGGTGGGAGAGTACACTCCCATGCAGATCAAACAGGCCGTCGTTGGCACCGGTGCCGCGGACAAGCATCAGGTGGCCTACATGGTGAGGAGCATCCTCGCGCTTGACCACGAGCCCCGGCCGGACCACGCGGCGGATGCGCTGGCGGCGGCGGTGTGCCACGCGAACGTGGTCAGAACGACGAGTCTTGGCAAGGCAAGGAGGATTCCCGCGTGATTGTCCAGCTGACAGGAACGCTTCTTGAGGTCACGCCCTCGCGCGTGGTGATAGACGTGAGCGGCGTTGCCTTTGAGCTCGGCGTCTCCTCGACTACCGCCGCCGCGCTGCCCCATGCGGGCGAGGCGGGCGTGAGCGTGCTCGTGCGCATGATCGTGCGCGAGGACGCGATGGAGCTCTACGGCTTTGCCACGCGAGAGGAGCGCGCCCTCTTCGACCAGCTGCGCGCCATCTCCGGCGTGGGGCCCAAGCTCGCGCTCTCCGTGCTGTCCACGTTCTCCCCGGCGGCGCTCGCACAGGTGGTGCTGGCGCAGGACGCCGGGCGCATGGCGCAGGTGCCGGGCGTGGGTCGCAAGAAGGCGAGCCGTCTTCTCGTGGAGCTCTCGGACGTCTTCTCCAAGAACGCCGAGCTTCGTGGCCTCGTTGGCCTCACGGAGCCCGACGCCGCTCTGCCGATGGCCGCCGCCCCCTCTGCGGGTGCCGAGGCGGAGGCGACCGAGGCGCTGCTCTCGATGGGCTTCACCTCCCAGGAGGCGGAGCTCGCGCTGGACGGCCACGCCGAGGCGGGCGCCGTCACCGTGGAGCAGGTGCTCGCCTATGCGCTGCGTCGTCTGGGGAGTGGTAGATGATGTGGGAGGCAAGCGAGAAGGACCTCTTCGCCGGCGCCGCCCCCAAGCGCCCTGCCGGGCGAGACGTAACCGGCGAGCTCACGGTGGATGACCTTGACCAGGACCGTACGCTGCGTCCGCGCACGCTTGACGAGTACATCGGCCAGGAGCGCGTGCGCGAGAACCTGCGCGTGCTCATCCAGGCCGCGCGCGACCGCGGCGAGACGCTCGACCACGTGATCTTCTCGGGCCCTCCGGGCCTGGGCAAGACCACGCTCGCGGGCATCGTTGCCAACGAGATGGGCGCGAAGATGCACACCACCTCCGGCCCTGCCATCGAGCGCGCCGGTGACCTCGCGGCCATCCTCACCAACCTCGAGGAGGGCGACGTCCTCTTCGTGGACGAGATTCACCGCTTGAACCACCAGATCGAGGAGATCCTCTATCCCGCGATGGAGGACTTCTTCCTGGATATCGTCATCGGCAAGGGCCCGGCGGCGCGCTCCATCAGAATCGACGTGCCGCACTTCACCCTCGTTGGCGCCACCACGCGCACCGGCCTTCTCACCGGTCCCCTGCGCGACCGCTTTGGCATCTCGTATCGCCTGGACTACTACACGCCCAGCGAGCTCTCCGTCATCGTGAGCCGCTCGGCCAACATCCTGGGCGTGGGCATAGACGCCCAGGGCGCCGCGGAGATCGCCTCGCGCTCGCGCGGAACGCCGCGTCTGGCCAACCGCCTGCTCAAGCGCGTGCGCGACTACGCGCAGGTCAAGCGCGAGGGCACCATCACCGGCGAGGTCGCGGCCGAGGCGCTCGAGTTCTTTGAGATCGATGCCCTCGGCCTGGACACGATGGACGTGCGCATCCTCACGGCGCTCTGCTCTACGTTCCGCGGCCGTCCGGTTGGCCTCACCACCGTGGCGAGTGCCGTCTCCGAGGACCCCGCCACGCTCGAGGACGTCTACGAGCCGTACCTGCTGCAGTGCGGCCTCATCGTGCGCACGCCGCAGGGCCGCCAGGCAACGCTCGCGGCCTTCGACCATCTGGGGATCGAGCCGCCCGCGCACTAGGACGGCGGTGTGGACCTTCTCGAAGCGCCTCTTCTCGCCGCGCTCTTGTTTGGTGTGGGCTAAGATAGGGCCGTATTCGCCGTTGGGCGCACTTGTCTGAGAGGGAGATCAATGAGCCAGTTTGTCACCGAGGCTAACGTCTTTGTCGGCCAGAGCATCGCGTCTCGAGAGGAGCTCATCCGCTTTGTCTGCGAAAAGGCCCTCGAGCTTGGGTACGTGTCCGATGCGGATGCCGCCTACGACGCCTTCATGGCGCGCGAGGACATGGGCGAGACGGGCATGACCGACGGCTTTGCGGTGCCCCACGCCAAGTCCACCGCCATCACCGCGCCTGCGGTGCTCGTGGTGAAGAACGACCACCCGGTTGAGTGGCCGAGCTTTGACGGCAAGCCCGTCGACATTGCCATCGCGCTGCTCGTTCCCGACGACGAGGCCGGCAACACCCACATCAGGCTGCTCTCCAAGACCGCCGTGCTCCTCATGAGGGACGAGTTCAAGAACCTCGTCCGCGGCTCCGAGGACGCCAAGGAGATTGCCGCCGCCGTTGAGGCTGGCATCTCCGAGGAGTAGCCGAGTTATCCGTTGTGCCTGGCCTCAGGGGAGGCCGCCGCGAAGGGGGAGTGTCTCATGTTCAAGCAGGCAAGCGACGCGCGCGTTGCCGTCTTCGTTGCTCCGGGCCTCGAGGAGATCGAGGGCCTCACGGTGGTGGACCTGCTCTTCCGCGCCGGCGTGCCGTGCGACACCGTGGCCATCACGCCCGAGCGGCAGGTGACGTCCTCGCACGAGGTGACCATCGTGTGCGACCGCTCCATCGAGGACGCGGGCTTCTCGTTTGACGAGTATGACATGCTCGTGCTGCCGGGCGGCATTCCCGGCACCCCCAACCTGCGCGCCTGCGAGCCGCTGTGCACCGCCCTGCGCGAGTTTGCCGCGGCGGGACGGCCCCTCGCCGCCATCTGCGCGGCGCCCTCCATCCTGGCGGAGCTCGGCCTGCTCGAGGGCAGGCGCGCCACGTCCAACCCCGGCTTCCAGCACGTCCTTGCCGAGCGTGGCGCCGAGCTCCTTGCAGACGAGCCCGTTGTGGTGGACGGCAACCTCATCACGAGCCAGGGCGCGGGCACGGCCATGCTCTTTGGCCTGGAGATCGTGCGCCACTTCCTGGGCGACGAGGCCGTGGAGCGCGTCCGCGCTGGCGTGGTCCTGCGCTAGGCCTGCGAGAAAGGCCTGCGAGAGCGCGTCCTTCTCGGCAGCAGTAAATCGAATGGACGAAATTATCACTTTTGCTGGGGGACTCGGGTTTGTTTGTCCTGAGTTTTCCCAGTTGGGACGTATCTTCTCGAGGCGTATTGGACGCTGAGAGAGAAGAATTTCGTCCATTCGATTATCGCAGGGCGAGGGTACTGGCGAGAAGCGCTGGCGAGAAGGACCTTGGGTTGCGGGATGGAGGTTCGCATGGGGGCAGCGGGGCGCAACGAAGTGATTATCTGCGGGGAGTCCGCGCTTCGGTACTGGCGGACGCCTCCCATCATGCGGGCCATGACCTCTGGCGACCTTCGGGTGCTGCAGATAGACCGCGTTCGTCTTGCGCGCTTCCAGGCTGAGGCCCACCAAGAGCTCGCGCTCTATCAGGCTCTCGAAGGGCCCGCGGGTGTGGGTCGGCCGGTCACGGACGGTGCGCTCCGTCAGGTCCGGGAACTCTCCTGCTACGTTGCCCCCAGCCTCGTTCCTCCCATTGATGTGGCCGTGAGCTGCTCCGATGCCAGGCGTCGCTCAAAGCTCCTTCGGCCCTGCGTGACTCCGGATTCCCTGCTCGAAGGCCATGTGGTGCGCTCTCACTCAGAGGTTTTGATATGTGACCCGGCCCTCACGCTGCTTCAGCTCGCCGCATACCTCGATCTGCCTCGTCTGCTCATGGTAGCGACGGAGTTCTGCGGCTCCTTCTCGGTCTATCAGGCGGCTCCGTGCCAGAAACGCCTGCTCGAAGATATGTGTAGCGAGGGCAAGAACCTGACGGTCGCAGGCTGGCGCCCCACCTTCGCACGCGACGGACAGCTCACTGACCTGTGGTCTCGGCCACCGCTCTGCGACGCCGATACGCTCCTCGAGCTGGCGCGCCACGCTGCGGGGAGACGTGGGTGCAAGAGGCTCGAGCAGGCGGCGCGGCTTCTGGTGCCCGGCGCCGCGTCGCCGCTTGAGGCGCGGACGGGCATCTTGCTCGGCCTTGGGGCCGAGCACGGAGGCATGGGCCTCAGGGGCTTCTCGTTCAACGAACGCATAGACCTTGACGCTCGCGGCCAATCGCTTGCTGGTCAGACGGTGTGCTTCTGCGACCTCCTCTGGCGGGGCGGACCTTTTGGCACGGCGGTCGACGTGGAGTGCCACAGCGCCGGGTTTCACCTTGGGCAGGCGCATGAGCTCGCGGACGCCGACCGCTCGCTCGCGCTGCAGAGCATGGGCATCGAGGTGCTGCACGTGACGTATGCCCAGCTGGCGAGCGAGCGACGTTTTGCCGCACTCGCCGAGGTGGTTGCGGGGAGCCTGGGGCGCGATCTTCCAGAGCCGACCCCTGAGCTTCTCAGGCGAAGGGCCTCCCTAAGAGGGACGGTCCTCGGGGACTGGGAGAGCGCCGCCTACCGGGACTGAGTCCCGCGGGTGGTCCTGGCTTTAGCACGTTTGGCGTACCGTCGATTCGAATGGACGAAATTACAGAATGCGCTGGGGCTTTGGGCCCGCCGGGTTTCTCGCCAACTGGGAAAACGTGGGATGTGCTCGCATGGGAGATAGCTGAAGGCAGGGAATTTCGTCCATTCGATTTTCTAGGGGAGAAATGCCGAGGCAAGCGGGATGTGTCAAGGAGGGGCTGGCGAGAAGAACCTCAGGCTGCGGCTCCATGTGACAAGCAGGTGACGGCTCCTTGACGGGTGCGCCGGTACGCGCCATTGTCTGTGTGACACAGACGTCAGGGAGGTTTTCATGGAGCGCGTGCGGGCATGCGTGGTTGGTGCGACGGGCTATGCGGGAATCGAGGTGTGCCGCCTCGTCCTGGGGCACCCTGTGCTCGAGCTTGCCATGGCGACCGACCGCAAGCAGGCCGGGACGCGCCTGGACGCCGTGTACCCGTCGTTTGCCGGCTGCTGCGACGTGGTGCTCTCGCTGCCCGAGCCGGACGCCATCGCCGCTGCGGCTGACGTGGCGTTTCTTGCCGTGCCGCACACCGCGAGCCTGGCGCTCACGCCTGAGCTGCTCTCGCGCGGCGTGAACGTGATCGACCTCTCCGCCGACTACCGCCTTCACGACCCGGCCGTCTACGAGGCCTGGTACGCCACCCCGCACACCTCGCCCGAGCTCCTCGGCCAGACGGTCTACGGCCTGCCGGAGCTCTTCCGTGCCGGCGTGTCCGCGCTCGCCGAGCGCCGCGCCGCCGGGGAGGCCGTGCTCGTGGCCGTGCCGGGCTGCTATCCCACGGCCACGGCCCTTGCCGCCTCCCCGGCGCTGGCATCCGGCGTCGCGACCGGCGACCTCGTCATCGCGGACGCCATCTCCGGCGTCTCCGGTGCGGGCCGCGGCTGCAACGAGCGCACGCACTTCTGCCACGCCAACGAGTCCGTCGAGGCCTACGGTGTGGCCAAGCACCGTCACACGCCGGAGATCGAGCAGACGCTTACCGAGGTGGCGGGCCGCGAGATGTCCGTGGTCTTCACGCCGCACCTCGCGCCGCTCACGCGCGGGCTGCTCTCCACGGTCTATCTCGAGGCCGCCCCCGACGTCACCGCCGAGGACGTCCAGGCCGCCTACGAGCGCGCCTACGCGGACGAGCCGCTGGTCACGACGCTTCCCACCGGTCAGATGCCCGCGACGGCCTCCGTGGCCGCCACCGCGCGCGCCCAGGTGGGCGTCGCGCTCGACGCCAGGCGACGACGCACGATCATCGCGTCCTGCGCGATCGACAACCTCGGGAAGGGCGCGGCCGCCCAGGCCGTCCAGTGCGCCAACATCGTGCTGGGCCTCCCCGAGACGACGGGGCTTCTCGCCCCGGCGCCACTCATCTAGTCCCCGGGAGCGGCGCTCCCGGGCTTCCAAGGGAGAAGAACCCATGTCTGATTATTCACCGCTCGCGGTCCCCGTGGCGCCTGATACGCCCGAGGCCTGCGGCTTTGTCCCCTGCGAGGGCGGCGTCTGCGCTGCCTCCGGCGTGTGCGCCGCCGGTGTCTCCGCCGGCTTTCGCAGAAACCCCGTGCGTCTGGACCTTGCGCTCGTGACGGCCGAGGAGCCCTGCGTCGCCGCGGCAACGTTCACGACCAACCGCTTCTGCGCGGCGCCCGTCACGGTGAGCCGCGCCCACGTGGCGGACGGCCGCGCCCGCGCCGTGGTGCTCAACTCCGGCAACGCCAACGC
>CALULC010000048.1 GCA_944321385.1 uncultured Atopobiaceae bacterium | reverse complement strand
TACGGCGGCGACATCTCGCGCAAGCGCAAGCTCCTGGAGAAGCAGAAGGAGGGCAAGAAGCGCATGAAGCAGATCGGCTCGGTGGAGGTGCCGCAGGAGGCGTTTCTCGCCGTCCTCAAGGTGGACGACCAGTGACGGCCGCCGAGGCCCTGGCCGCCTACGCCCCTGCCGCCAAGCTCTGCCCCGCGCTGCCCGCCTGGGACGGCGAGCTTGCGGGCAGGCTGCTCATGGCCCCGATGGCGGGCGTCTCCGACGCGGCGTATCGCCTCATGGCGCGCGCGGGCGGCGCGGCGCTGGCCTACTCCGAGATGGTCTCGTGCGCCGGCCTCCACTACGGCGAGAAGAGCTGGGAGCTCGTGGACCCCGATCCGGCTGAGCCGGAGATCGCGGTGCAGCTCTTTGGGTCCAAGCCGGAGCTCTTCCGCGAGTCCGCGGAGCGCGTGGCGGCGCGGCTTGGCAAGCGCCTGGCGCTTATCGACATCAACATGGCCTGTCCCGTGCCCAAGGTGACCAAGAAGGGCGAGGGTTCGGCGCTGCTGGAAAATCCCGAGCTTGCGGCAAAGATCGTGCGCGCGTGCCGCGAGGGCGCCCCGGGCGTTGCCGTGACGGTGAAGATCCGCCGCGGCCGCTACATGGGGCAGGAGGTCGCGCCCGAGTTCGCGCGTGCGATGGAGGACGCGGGCGCGGCCGCGGTGGCCGTGCACGGGCGCTTTGCGACGCAGATGTATCACGGCGAGGCGGACTGGGTTGCCGTGAGCCGCGTCGTGGACGCCGTGGGCATTCCCGTCATAGCCTCCGGTGACATCCTCTCGCACGACGCCGCACAGCGCGTGCTCTCGGAGACCGGTGCGACGGCCGTGATGGTCGCGCGCGGGACCTATGGCAACCCGTGGGTCTTCTCGGGCTACGAGCCGAGCGCATCCGAGAGGATCGCGGCCTTCGAGTGCCACGTGCGCCTGCTCGAGGCCACGGGCGCCCATCTCAAGCGGGCCCGGAGCCTCGCCGGGTGGTACTTCAAGGGAATGCCCGACGCTGCGCGCTGGAGAAACGCGGCCATGAGCTGCGTGCGCGCCGAGGATTTTCTCGCCGTTGCCGCCGAGGTGCGCGGGCACGTGCTGTAGAGTGTGAGCCAGCGGCCCGCGTCACTTTTGCGGCCGCAAAAGTGGGCCGAGATTTTGGCTCAACTGGGAAAACTTGATTTCTCGCACGACTTTTGCGGCCGCAAAAGTCGTGGTTTGACGCTGGCGAGGAAAGACACATGGTCGGAGCGCTCTACCTGCACATTCCGTTCTGCGCGCGCAAGTGCGCGTACTGCGACTTCGCTTCGTGGGCAACGCCCGCGGGAGACGCGCTCATGGGTGCGTACGCGCGCGCGATCGAGGCGCAGCTGGACGAGGCCGCGTCACTTGGCCTGCTCGAGGGCTGCGGTACGGCCTACGTTGGCGGCGGTACGCCGACGCTTCTGGGCGAGAGGGACCTCGGCCGCCTGGTCGAGAAGATCGTGGAGGCCGCGTCTCCCTCGGAGCTCACCTGCGAGGCCAACCCGGACTCCCTCGGCGACGAGGTCCTTCTCGCTTTGCGAGAGGCGGGAGCCACGCGCCTCTCCGTCGGCGTCCAGAGCCTCGATGACGGCGAGCTTTGCGAGCTGGGACGCCTGCACGACGCCGCGTGCGCCCGGGAGCGCGTGGCGGCGGCGGTGGCGACGGGACTCGACGTCTCGGTCGACCTCATGTGCGCGACGCCGACGCAGACGCTGGAGAGCTGGGCGCGCACGCTCGAGGGTGCGGCCGCGCTCGGCGTGGGCCACGTGAGCGTCTACCCCCTTCAGATCGAGGAGGGAACGCCGCTCGATCGCCGCTACGAGAGCGACCCGTGCGCCTGGAACGACCCTGAGGTCCAGGCGCAGAGAATGACCCAGGCTCAGGCTGCGCTCGAGGCTTGCGGCTACCGTCGGTACGAGGTCGCGAGCTACGCTCGCGCAGGTAAGACGTGCCGTCACAACAAGGCCTATTGGACGGGCGTGCCGTATCTCGGGCTGGGCACCGGAGCCTCGAGCATGCTCGACCTGAAGGGTTACCTGAGGCTTTGCACCGCCTGTCCGCAGCTGCCGCAGGCGCCGGATGACGCGCGGCGCGTCAGGCTCACGGTCGAGACGCCACGCGGGGAGCTTGCCGCCAAGCCGAGCCTGAGTTCGCTGTCCTTCTCGCTCGAGTTCCTGACGGAGCCCCAGGCGGTGGCCGAGGACCTCATGCTCGGCGCCCGTCTCGTCGAGGGACTGCGCCCCGAGCTCGTATCACGTGCCCGCGAGCTCTTCGGCGCTCGGTTTGACGACACCATCGACGCCCTTCTCGCCCGCGATCTTCTGGCCGACAAGAACGGGCGGCTCGCACCCACCGAGCAGGGCTGGCTCCTGGGCAACGAGCTCTACGGCGCCCTCTGGGACCTCGCCCCCGGTGAGGTCGTGGTGGCGAAGGGCTAGGTTGGACATGCGCCGGGGGGCGCGTCCCGCCTGCCCCACTTGCGCCGCACCCGCAAATGCGGCATGCTAGCAGCAGAAACGTCATCGAGAGGGGAGACACCATGCCGGGCAAGCGCGTTGACGTCATCAGCTGGGACGAGTTCTTCATGCGCGTGGCCATTGCTGCCAGCCTGCGCAGCAAGGATCCCAACACGCAGGTCGGGGCCTGCATCGCGGACACCAACCACCGCATCCTCTCGGTGGGCTACAACGGCACGCCCTCGGCCCTCAACGACGACGAGTTCCCCTGGGGCACCAACGACGACCCCCTGCACGACAAGCACAACTACGTCATCCACGCCGAGGCCAACGCCATCCTCAACTACCGCGGCACCCTCAAGGACATGACCGACGCCACGGTCTACGTGACGCTCTTCCCGTGCCATGAGTGCGCCAAGACCCTCGTGCAGGCGGGCATCGGCGAGGTCGTCTACCTCGACGACAAGTACGACGGCACCGAGGACAACCTCATCTCCAAGAACATCCTCCAGCGCTGCGGCGTTGCCTATCGCCAGATCGCGCTCAGCGACTAGTCTTGCTGGGGCGCCCCTCGCCGTCGGGCGGGGCGGCATCCGGGTCGTGTGGACTGAGCGAACAGCCGCAGGTCTCGAGGCGGAGAGCCTCGCATGTGGATATAATCCTCCACATATGTGCATCAACTCTGAACACGGGAGACCTGCCACATGGCTTCCATGAACGAAAAGGACTACTACTCGATTCTCGAGGTCGAGAAGGACGCCTCGACCGAGGAGATTCGCAAGGCCTTCCAGACCAAGGCCCGCAAGCTTCACCCCGACGTCAACAAGGCACCCGACGCGGAGGAGAAGTTCAAGGAGGTCTCCGAGGCCTACGCCGTCCTCTCCGACCCCGACAAGCGCAAGCGCTACGACGCCATGCGCTCGGGCTCGCCCTTTGGGGCGTACGGCGCCCCCAGCTCCCCGGCGGGCGGCTACTCCGACCCCTTCGGGTTTGGCGGCAACCCCTTTGGCTGGGGCCCGTTCGGCGCGGGCACCGCGCGTCGCCGCTCGCGCGCCTATCGCCCGCGCGCGGGGTCGGACGTGACCTACGAGCTCGAGCTCGACTCCGCCACCGCGTCCGCGGGCGTCAAGCGCGGTGTGACCTACCAGCGCTACGCCGCGTGCGACGCGTGCCATGGCTCGGGCTCGGTGGAGTCCGACAAGCCCGTGACGTGCCCGACCTGCGGCGGCAGCGGACACATCACGGTGGACACCGGCATCTTTGGCGTCATGGCCATGACCTGCCCCGAGTGCGAGGGCACGGGCAAGGTTGTTGCCGACCCCTGTTCCGTCTGCGGAGGGTCGGGCCGCACACTCACCGCGAGTGAGGTCGTCGTGGAGGTGCCCGCGGGCAGCCACGACGGGGACGAGGTGCGCGTGGCGGGCATGGGCAACGCCGGCACCAACGGGTCTTCGGCGGGAGACTTCGTCTGCCAGGTCTGCGTGCCGGAGGAGCGTCTCACGCGACGCCAGGCAAACGGGTTCAACCTCATCGGCTTTGTCGTGCCGCTCTTCGCCCTCGAGCTTCTGAGCTCGCGACCGGGCGCCGCCGTGACGGCGTTTCTCGTTGCCCTGCTCGTGGTCGGCGCCGTCCTCGTGATACGCGACGGGCTCAGGGCGTCGCTGCGCTGGTGGAGAAACGCGGGCGTGGCCACGCTCAACGGCCTCACCAACGGCGTCTTCATGGCGCTCATCTTCATGCTGCTCTCCTCGTGCAGCATGGGATTCTATCCATACGGTCTCTTCCTGTTCTAGCCGTCGGGCGGCTGGGGCACGCATCCCGTCGCGCCTGACGGGTGGTTGGGTATGTACGTCTTGGGAGATGTAACGTGGAACCAAAGAGGGATTACTACGAGGTGCTCGAGGTGCCTCGCGACGCCGACGCAAAGACGATCAAGCGCGCCTTTCTCAAGAAGGCGCGCAAGCTCCACCCGGACGTGAACGACGCCCCGGACGCCGAGGAGCGCTTCAAGGAGGTCAACGAGGCGTATTCCGTGCTCTCCGACGACCAGAAGCGCGCCAACTACGACCGCTACGGAGACCCAAACGGCCCGGCCGGCTTTGGCTCTGACTACGTTGACGTCTCCGACATCTTTGGCGGCGGAGGCTTTGGCTTTGGCGACATCTTTGACTCCTTCTTCGGCGGCATGGGCGGTCGCGGTGCCGCCCAGGCGCAGCGGACGCGTGGCCGCGACATGGGCATCCGTCTGACCGTGTCCCTCGAGGAGGCGGCTGCGGGGTGCACCAAGACGGTTGCCTACACGCGTCTGGCCCCCTGCGAGGACTGCGGCGGCTCCGGTGCCTCCGAGGGCGGGCACCTGCACACCTGCGACCGCTGCCACGGTACCGGGCGCGTCGTCGAGGTGCAGCGCACGATCTTTGGCCAGATGCAGACGCAGACCACCTGCCCCGAGTGCCACGGTCAGGGAAAGGTCATCGACCATCCCTGCGAGACCTGCGAGGGGCAGGGCCGCACGCCCTCGCGCGAGAAGGTCGAGGTGCGCGTGCCCGCTGGCGTCCACTCGGGCCAGACGATCACCGTGGAGGGCAAGGGCGAGGCCGGCCTCAGGGGCGACGCTTGCGGCAACCTCGTCGTGAGCGTGGAGGTGTCCGAGAGCGACCGCTTTGAGCGGCAGGGCGACGACCTCTACTGCACCGTGCGCGTTGACTCCCTGCAGGCCATCGTGGGCACCACGGTCACGATCGACGGCATCATGGAGGGCGAGCGCGTCACCGTTGAGGTCCCCGCGGGCTGCCAGTTTGGGCAGCGCGTGACGGTGGAGGGCCGTGGCATGCCGCGCGTGGGTATGGTCGCCCGAGGCAGGCTCGTCGCGGTCGTTCAGGTTGAGACCCCGCAGGACCTTTCCAAGAAGCAGCTTCTGGACATCGCGGCCATCGTCGCAGAGCGCTCCCTCGACGACTCGCCCGCCCCCGAGAGGGACGCCGCGCGTGAGGGCTCCCCGGCTGCCGAGAGCGCCGCGGAGCACTTCTCCAAGGAGCGCTGGCGTGCCCCCAAGAACCCCTTCAAGGGCGGTCGTAGGTGAGCGAGAAGCACGGTGTAGCCCTCGTCAACCTCGGGTGCCGCGTCAACCGCGTGGAGCTCGACGCCATGGCGCTCGAGCTCGAGCGCTCCGGTGCCGCCCTCGTGCCCGAGCGCGAGGCCGACGTCATAATCGTCAACACCTGCGCCGTCACGGGCGAGGCCGAGGCAAAGACGAGAAAGGCGGTTCGGCACGCGGCGTCCCTGCCCGGGCAGCCGCTCGTCATTGCCACGGGCTGCGTGGCAAACCTCTTCGCCGACGAGATCTCCGCGCTCGCACCCAACGTTCGCGTTGAGCGGGACAAGGCGGCCGTGGCGGCGCTCGCTGCCAGTGCGCTCGGCCTCGAGCAGGGCGGCGTCGCCCCGGTTCCCTGTGACGCCCCCACGCCTACGGGACGCACGCGCCCCGGCATCAAGATCCAGGACGGCTGCGACAATCGCTGCACCTACTGCATCGTCTGGCGCGCTCGCGGGGCGGCGCGATCGATGCCGCCCGAGGAGGTTCTCGCCGCCGTGCGCGCGGCCCAGGAGCGCGGCGCCCATGAGGTCGTGCTCACGGGCATCAACCTCGGGAGCTACCGCGCGGCGAGCGAGGGGGGAGACGAGCTCGGCCTGCCGGGGCTTCTCGACCTACTCCTTACCAAGACCGACGTGGAGCGCATCCGACTCTCCTCGATCGAGCCGCCCGACGTCACGGGCGAGCTCTGCCGCACGATGGCGACGGCAGGTGAGCGTGTGGCGCCTTTTTTGCACGTGTGCCTCCAGTCGGGCTGCGACGAGACGCTCAGACGCATGGCGCGCGTCTACCGCACCGACGCCTTCCGCCGCGTGGTGGAGACCGCGCGCGAGCACCTCCCGCACGTCGCCCTCGGGACCGACCTCATCGTGGGCTTTCCCGGCGAGACGGACGACGACTTCGAGCGCTCGCTCGAGTTCTGTCGGGAGATGCGCTTCTCCAAGATGCACGTGTTCCGCTACTCCCGCCGCCCGGGGACGCCTGCGGCTACGATGGCTGGTCAGGTGGACCCCCACGTGATGGCCGAGCGCGGCGAGCGTGCCCGCGCACTCGCCGACGAGATGCGCCTTTCCGAGGCGCGCCGCCAGGTGGGCTCCCGGGACCTCGTCGTCGTGCAGTACCCCGGCCGCGGCGTCTCCGGAGGGCTCTTCGACGTCCTTCTCGACCCGTCGGTTCCCGTGGACAGCCTCGTTCCCGTGCGCCTCACGGACGTCCGCGACGACGCGACGCTCGTGGCCGAGCTGCTGTAGGGTTTCGTCCCGCCGGGCGGCCCTACTGTTCCTGACGTCCTGCTTTCCCGAATTAACACGCAGAATCGACTTTTTTCGAAAAACTCAACTGGGAATATAGATAGTTGTGCTTGATTCTGCGTGTTATTTGGGCGGGGCATCGTGCCGAGAAGCGCAACGGGCCGAGAAGCGCACCGGGCCAGGGGGCGGCCGGCGAGCGAGCCACGCCCCGCGCCCCGACCAAGATGGCCGCGCACTTGGGCTATCATCTGAGCCGTAGTCGTCTCAGGAGGAACATGGAGCCCACGCAGGTTCGTCTCACCATACCGGACTCGGTCGACCCCACCGCGCTCATGGGCCCGGCGGACTCGCTGCTCAGGCGCATCGAGGACGGCTTTGACGCCATGGTTTCTGTGCGTGGCAACGTGGTGAGCGTCTCCGGCCCGGCGGACGTGGTCGACCAGGTCACCTCGGTCTTCTCGCGCCTCATCCGACTCGTGGAGATGGGGGAGAGCCCGAGCGTCGGCGAGGTTGACGTCATCATCGACCAGGTGAGGCACGGCGCCGAGCGCACCTCCCTCGTGGGTGACGACATCCTGCTCACCTACCGCGGTCGCGCGATCCGTCCCAAGACGCCCGGCCAGAAGCGCTACGTCGAGTCCATCCGCAGGAACACCGTCACCTTTGGCCTCGGGCCGGCGGGAACGGGCAAGACCTACCTTGCCATGGCGATGGCCGTGGCGGCCCTCAAGCGCCACGAGGTCGGTCGCATCGTGCTCGCGCGACCGGTCGTGGAGGCGGGCGAGTCGCTCGGCTTTTTGCCGGGAACGCTCGCCGAGAAGCTCGACCCCTACGTGCGCCCGCTCTATGACGCGCTCTTCGACATGACCGACATCGAGAAGGGCAACGTTCTCATCGAGCAGGGCATCATAGAGATCGCCCCGCTCGCCTACATGCGCGGGCGCACCTTCAACAACGCCTTCGTCATCCTCGACGAGGCCCAGAACACCACGCCCGAGCAGATGAAGATGTTCCTCACGCGCTTGGGCTTCTCGTCCACCTTCGTGGTGACCGGGGACGCCTCCCAGCGCGACCTGCCCGGCGAGGGCGGCCTGGAGTCCGCCCGTCGCGTGCTCGAGGGCATGGACGACATCGCCTTCGTGGACTTTGACAGGAACGACATCGTGCGCCACGCGCTCGTGGCGAGGATCGTGGACGCCTACGAGCGCGACGCGAGCGAGAGGGGCCAGTCGTGACAGAGAACGAGTACGACGTCATCTGCGAGGAGGGCGTCTCCTGCCCGCTCGACGACGACGAGATCGCCGCCATCTGCGACCGCGTGCTCGAGGAGGAGGGTGTCGGTCGCCCCTGCATGGTGTCCGTCTCCCTTGTGGGGGAGGGACGCATCCGAGAGCTCAACGCCGAGTGGCGCGGGGTCGACCGCGCAACGGACGTGGTCTCGCTCGAGTGCGAGCGCCCCGACGACCCGTCCCTCGCCCCCGGCGAGCCCTGCGAGCTTGGCGACATCGTGCTCGCGCCCGCCTACATCGCCCGACAGGCCACGGCCTTTGGGACCAGCGAGGCCGACGAGTGCCGCCTGCTGCTCGTCCACGGCCTGCTGCACCTGCTCGGTCACGACCATCTCGACGAGGAGGAGGCCGTTGCGATGGAGGCCCGTGAGGACGAGCTTCTTGGCCTCATTCCCACGGACGGCACGCTCGACCGCGTGGTCATCACGCGGCACCGCGAGGAGGAGGGCGCATGATTCCCGGATCCAAGAGCGACCACCCCGGCTTTCGCAAGAGCTTCCTCTTTGCCATCCAGGGCTTTCGCACGGCGGTGGCCACCGAGCGCAACATCAAGGTCATGCTCGCCGTCGGCGCCTGCGCGGTCGTCGCGGGACTGGCGCTCCAGATCGACCTGATCAGCTGGGCAATCGTTCTGCTCTGCTGCGGCGTCGTCATCATGGCCGAGCTCATGAACACCGCGATCGAGACCGTGGTCGACCTCGTCTCGCCCGAGTTCCACCCGCTCGCGGGCCGCGCCAAGGACATCGCCGCCGCGGCCGTCTGGGTGCTCTCCTTTCTCGTCGCCATCGTCGGCGTGCTCGTCTTTCTCAACGCGATTCTCGCGCGCCTATAGTTTTGCGCGTCTTTAGCACGGAGGTTTCATGACCGAGAAGAACAAGCCCTTCACCAGCGGGTTCGTGGCGCTCGTGGGGCGCCCCAACGCCGGCAAGTCAACGCTTCTGAACGCCATCATGGGCGAGAAGCTCGCCATCACGAGCCCCGTGGCGCAGACCACGCGCCGCCGCATGCGCGCCGTGGTCAACACCGACCACTCCCAGCTCGTGATCATCGATACCCCGGGCCTGCACAAGCCCAAGGACGCCTTGGGCTCCGAGCTCAACAAGAGCGCCCTCGGCGAGCTCGCGGACGCCGACGTGGTCGCCTTCCTCGTGGACGCCACCAAGCCGGTGGGCCGCGGGGACGAGTGGGTGGCCAACCACGTGGCGCGCGCGGAGGCTGACTACAAGCTGCTCGTGCTCACGAAGGCGGACCTGGCCAAGCCCGAGCAGGTGGCCGCCCAGCTCGAGGCGGCCCGCGCGCTCTGCGACTTCGACGACGAGCTCGTGGTCTCGGCCACCGAGGGCTTCAACGTGGACGCCTTTGTCGAGCTCGTCTCCGCGCACCTGCCCGAGGGGCCGCGGTGGTTCCCGGAGGACATGGACGTTGATGCCTCGCCCGAGGAGCTCGTCGCTGAGTTCGTCCGCGAGAAGCTCTTCCTGCACCTGCGCCAGGAGCTCCCGCACTCCGTGGGCGTCATCTGCGACGACATCGACTTCACCGACGACGACCACGCCACCATCACGGCGACAATCCTCGTGGAGCGCGAGGGGCAGAAGGGCATCGTCGTCGGGCGCGGCGGCCAGATGATCAAGCAGGTGGGCATCGAGGCCCGCCGTGACATCGAGCGCCTGCTCAACTGCAAGGTCTTTCTCGACCTCACGGTGCGCGTCTCCCCGGCGTGGCGCCGCGACGAGCGCCAGATCCGCCGCCTCGGCTACTCCGTGGAGGAGTAGCCTTGCCCGGGAGGCGCACCTATCGCACGCGCGCGATCGTGCTCGACCGCACTAAGCTTGCCGAGCAGGACCTCATCCTGACGCTCCTTCGCGAGGACGGCTGCGAGGGGAGGGCAGTGGCGAAGGGCGCCCGCAAGCCGGGCGGGAGGCTCGCCGCGCGCGTGGAGCTCTTCTGCGAGACGGATTTCCTTCTCGCCGCTGGGCGCTCGCTTGACGTGGTGGGCGAGGCCCAGACGGTGGAGCCGCACGCCGGGCTGCGCGGGGACTACGAGCGCGTGGCGGCGGCGAGCGTCGTTGCCGAGCTCGCGCGCCTCTCCTGCTACGAGGACGCGCCGGACCCCTTCCTCTATCCCATCTGCTCGCGTGCGCTGCGAGCCTGCGAGGAGGCCGCCGACCGCGCCCACCTCGACCTCGTCGCCGCCGCCTATGCGATGAAGGTCCTGGCGCACGGGGGCTGGCGCCCCGAGCTCACGCTCTGCTGCGCCTGTGGGGATGCGGACGTCGCGTACTTCTCGGCCGCGGCCGGCGGTGCGCTCTGCGCGAGCTGCGCCCGCGAGGTCGCCGGTGCGCAGGAGGCGGGCCCCAGCCTGATGGCGTGGCTCCGCTCGCTTCTCGCCTGCACCTTTGACGAGCTTCTCGTCGCGCGGGTGGACGCAGAGACCGCGCTCGCGCTTCTCGGCGTCGCCCACGTCTGGGCTGCCACCCACCTCGACGCCCGTCTGCGCGCGATGGAGTTCTACCTCGGCGTGTGACGGTTTCCCCGGGGACCTTCGTGGATTTTCTGCCGAGAAGGACGCGCACCTGCAACTGTGGTACCATACCGCAGGTCAGTACCCCGTACCTGGAGGCACGCCAACTGCCGAGCGTCCTTCCCAGTTCGGGGCGAATCTATGTGAAAGGTGGTTTGACATGGCAGTTTCCAAGGAGCGCAAGGCCGAGCTCGTTGCTCAGTACGGCGCCAACGACAAGGATTCCGGTTCCGCCGAGGTGCAGGTGGCTCTGCTCACCGAGCGCATCAAGGGCCTCACGGAGCACATGAAGACGCACCCGAAGGACTTCCACACTCGTCGTGGTCTTCTGATGCTCGTCGGCAAGCGTCGTCGCCTGCTGTCCTACATCAAGGCCCGCGACATCGAGGACTACCGCAAGCTCATCAAGAGCCTCGGCATCCGCGACAACATCCAGTAAAGCGGTACTTCGGAGGGGCGCCCGCGGGCGCCCCTTCTTTGGTTTGTCCGCGAGAAGCGCGGACGGGCGGCCGAGTGGCCGCCGAGACGGCCCGTCTGCAATGGGGCAGGCGGAGATAAGGGAAAAGAAATGGCAAAGGTTACACACGAGTTCGACCTCTA
>CALULC010000047.1 GCA_944321385.1 uncultured Atopobiaceae bacterium | reverse complement strand
TACAGCCAGGGCAAGCTCATCCAGGAGATGGAGAAGCGCGGGCTGGGCACCAAGTCCACGCGCGCGAGCATCATCGACACCCTCTACGAGCGCCGCTACTTCAAGAACGACCCGATCGAGCCGAGCCAGCTCGGCATGGCGATCATCGACGCCCTCACCACCTACGCCCCGCGCATCACCTCGCCGGACATGACGGCCGAGCTCGAGCAGGACATGACCCATGTCGCCGACGGCGCCGAGACGCAGGAGCAGGTGGTCAACCACTCCCGCGCGCTTCTCGCCGGCCTCATGGACGCCTTGGTGGAGCACACCGACGACCTCTCCGAGGCCATTGCCGACGCCGTGACCGCGGACGCCAAGATCGGCGTCTGCCCCAAGTGCGGCAAGGACCTCGTGGTCAAGACCTCCGTCAAGACCCGCGGCAGCTTTGCCGGCTGCATGGGCTGGCCGGAGTGCGACGTCACCTACCCGCTGCCCCAGGGCAAGATCTCCGCGCTCGAGGGCGAGGCGTCCGTGTGCCCGGAGTGCGGCGCGCCGCGCGTCAAGGTGCAACCGTTCCGCAGTCGCGCGTACGAGACCTGCGTGAACCCGGCGTGCCCCACCAACCGCGAGCCCGACGTCGACGTGGGCGCGTGCCCCGCGTGCGCCGAGGCAGGCCGCGAGGGGCGCCTGGTGGCCCACAAGTCCGAGAAGAGCGGCAAGCGCTTCATCCGCTGCACCAACTACGACGACTGCGGCACGAGCTACCCGCTGCCTGCCCGTGGCGCCCTCGAGGCGACGGGGGAGACCTGCCCGGACTGCGGTGCTCCGCTCGTGGTGGTCACGACGGCCCGCGGTCCGTGGAAGCTCTGCCCCAACATGGACTGCCCCGGGCGCGAGAAGAAGGCCGCGGCCCCGCGTCGCGGTGGCCGTCGCACGGGAGGCACCCGCGGGACCAGGAAGAAGTCCTAGCCCGCGTCCTTCTCGCCATCCAGGGCTCTGCGCACCCAGTCGCCCCCGGCCTCCCCGGTGTCCCCGCCAGGAAATCCGACTTTTGCACGAGCGCTGCCCCGCGTTTCTCAGTAGAGGAGCACGGGGCAGTCGTTTTAGCTGCGAATATGCGATATCGAATTAGTCGCGGAGTCTGCGTGCTCGTGCAAAAGTCAGGGGTTGCGACGGGAAGGCCCCTCTCCGGCTAGCGAGGGCCCGAGCGCTCGTGCAAATGTCAGAAGTTTACGCGGCGGGTGACTCGGCGCGCCGGTTGGTGTGGGAGAATGGGAGGCATCGATCAAGGAGGCTCAATGCTGGACCTGAGACGCGTGCTCGCAAGCAAGCCCAAGCCGCCGGTGGATGCAAACCTGACGCCGCTGCTTACGCCCTGGGGCGAGAAGATCATGGCTGGCGAGAAGGACGCTGCGACCGCCTCGCATCCCCGCCCGCAGTTTGCGCGCGACTCCTGGATGTCGCTCAACGGCATGTGGGAGTGCGCGTTCGTGCCCGCCCCCGACGCCGCGGAGTCCTGGCGCTCCGCCGAGCCTCCCGCCGAGGGCTGGCAGCCCATCCGCGTGCCCTTCTCGCCCGAGGCGCCGCTCTCGGGTGTGGGGCGTCAGCTCAAACCCGACGAGCTGCTCTGGTATCGCAGGGAGTTCATTACGCCTCCGCTCGCCAGGGACGAGCGCCTCATCCTGCACCTGGACGCCGTTGACTGGGCGTGCTCGGTCAGGGTGAACGGCCGGGTACTGGGAGAGCACGTGGGAGGGTACCTGCCCTTCTCGATTGACATCACGGATGTCCTGGGGAGACACCCCGGGGACCGAGCTGAGATCGTCATCTGCGTCCATGACCCTTCGGATGCGGGAACGCAGCCGCGCGGCAAGCAGCGTCTTGCACGCGGCGGAATCTGGTACACGGCCCAGAGCGGCATCTGGCGCGACGCCTGGCTCGAGGTTGTTCCCAAGGTGCGCGTTGAGGAGCTGACCCTGGTGCCACACCAGATGGAGGGGCGC
This sequence comes from uncultured Atopobiaceae bacterium, assembly GCA_944321385.1. Taxonomy (GTDB): domain Bacteria; phylum Actinomycetota; class Coriobacteriia; order Coriobacteriales; family Atopobiaceae; genus Thermophilibacter. Next base: position 9,836 of record CALULC010000047.1, on the reverse strand, counting down.
CTGACCCTTCGCGCCAAGGTGACGGGCCCGGGCGAGTTTGTGGCCTGTGTGCTGGACGACGACTCCGAGGTCGCGCGTGCCTCCGTCGTGGTCTCGCGCGGCGAGAAGGACGTGCAGCTGTTGCTGGACGTGGGGGACCCGCACCCCTGGTCTCCGGAAGACCCCCATCTCTACGGCGTCGTGGTGGCGTTTGAGAAGGATGTCGTGCGTAGCTACTGCGCACTCAGGTCGGTAAGGGTCCGGGCGGACGCTCGCGGTGTGCCCCGCGTGTACCTCAACGGCAAGAAGATTTTCCTGCGCGGGGTGCTCGACCAAGGGTACTGGCCCGACGGCCTCATGACGCCTCCGTCAGACGAGGCGCTCGCGCATGACATCCGCGCCATGCGCGACCTTGGCTTCAACCTGTTGCGGGTGCACATCAAGGTGGAGCAGCCCCGCTTCTACGCCCTTTGCGACCGGCTTGGCATGCTCGTCTGGCAGGACATGCCCTCCGGAGGGGGGACGTATGAGCAGTGGTCAACGAGCTACCTTCCCACGCTCCTCCGTTCCAGCTGGACGCGCGTTCCCGATCGCAGCCCTCATGTGTGGCGCCTCCTCGCCGCCGGTGACGCCGCCTACAGAGACGAGTGGCGCGCGACCTGCGAGGGGACGGTTCGCCTGCTCGCGGGGCATCCCTGCGTCATAGGGTGGACCCTCTTCAACGAGGGCTGGGGGCAGTTTGATGCGCGCGCGGCAACGGCGATGGTGCGCTCTCTTGACCCAACGCGCCCGGTGAGCGCCACGAGCGGTTGGTACGACCAGGGCTGCGGGAACTTCTTCAGCGTTCACAACTACTTCCGCCCGCTCGATGTCTGGCGTCGGCGCGGGCGGGCAGACCGCGCTTTCGTCATCTCCGAGTTTGGGGGCGTGAGCTGGGCGGTTCCGGGTCATGTGAGCCTGGGGACGTCGTATGGCTACGAGGAGGCGGCCGGTGGAGCGGAGTTTGCCGCCGAGGTACGCGAGCTTCTCGCCCGCGCGGACTCGCTCGAGGCGGAGGGGCTTGCCGGCTACGTCTACACGCAGCTCTCCGACGTGGAGGAGGAGACCAACGGCCTTCTCACCTATGACCGTCGGGTGAACAAGCTCGCCTAAGGTTCCCTTTTCTGTGTGAGTGCCGACCCTGGGCTTCGTCGAGTCGGGGTCGGCCCTTCTATCGCGGCCCTCCCGCCGCAAGCCCCCGCCGCGGGCCCCGTGCTACCCCCCTCAGCCGCAACCTTCCCGCCACAACTACCCACTTTTGCACGAGCGCTTCGGCTTCGATGCTGGTTCAACTACGTATATGCGCTGGTAGAAGTGGTGCGCAATGCCCCCTGACGCGTGAGAAGTGCGATTTGCTCGTGCAAAAGTCAGGGCTTGCGACATTGGGGGGCGTCGCCCCGTCGAACCCTCACTTTTGCACGAGCGCTTCGGTCATTGACGACCGGGGCTTGCCCTCCCGCCGCAACTGCCCACTTTTGCACGAGCGCTTCGGCTTCGATGCTGGTTCAACTACGTATATGCGCTGGTAGACGTGTTGCGCCATGCCCTCTGACGCGCGAGAAATGCGCTTTGCTCGTGCAAAAGTCGGAGTTGCGAGAGGGTTTCTCGCGAGAAGGGCGTTGCGCTCGTGCAAAAGTCGGGGGTTGCGCGTGGTTTTCTCGCGGCGGGGTGGGGGAGGCGCTACCATATAAGGGTTACGAAATCGAAGGGGGGCGCTTTGCGCGGGGTGTTCATCACGCTCGAGGGGGCAGACGGCAGCGGCAAGTCGACTCAGGCGTCGCTGCTCGAGGCGGCGCTCTCCTCTGGCGGGCGCGAGGTCGTGCGCCTGCGCGAGCCTGGCGGAACCGCCATCTCCGAGAAGATCCGCGGACTCCTCCTGGATCCCAACAACGCCGAGATGGTGCCCGAGTGCGAGCTGCTGCTCTACGAGGCCAGCCGCGCGCAGCTCACGCGCCAGGTGATCGAGCCCGCGCTCGCCCGCGGTGCCGTGGTCCTGTGCGACCGCTACTACGACTCCACCTATGCCTACCAGGCCGGGGGACGCGGCCTGGACGAGACGCTCGTTCGCCAGTTCAACGTGCTCGGAAGCTGCGGCCGCGTTCCGGACCGCACGATCGTGCTCGACCTTGACCCCGCGCTCGGCTACGCGCGCGCCACGGCGGGCGGCGCCGACCGCATGGAGGCTGAGGGCCTGGCCTTCCAGGAGCGGGTGCGCAACGCCTACCTGCGCCTGGCGGAGGAGGAGCCCGGGCGCGTGCGCGTGGTGGACGCCTCGGGCGAGAAGAACGTGGTCACCGAGCGCGTTCTGTCCGCGCTCGAGGATCTGTGGGTGAGCTGACGTGAGCGCCCCCGCCCCCATCCCGGCAGCCCTCCAGGAGCTCGGCGACCAGCCGCGCGTACGGGACTTCCTCGCGACGGCGATCTCCGAGGGACGTCTCTCCCATGCCTACCTCTTCCTCGGCCCTCCGGGCTCGGGCAAGCACGGGGCCGCGGAGGCCCTCGCAAAGTGCGTCGTCTGCCCGCGCGGGGGAGACGGAACCTGCGACGAGTGCCGTCGCGTGGCGCACCGCACCCATCCCGACGTCCGCTGGCTCAGGCCGGAGAGCGCGTCTGGATACCTTGCCGACCAAGTGAGGGACGTCATCGAGGACGCGGGGCTCGCCCCCGTGCGGGCCGTCATGAAGATCTATGTCTTTGAGCGCGCTGAGCTCCTGCGCGGCACCGCGGCAAACGCGCTCCTCAAGACCCTCGAGGAGCCTCCGGCCCACACGATGTTCATCCTCTGCGGACGTGTGGCGGACGCGATGCTTCCCACCATCGTCTCGCGCTGCCAGCAGGTGCCCTTCCGTGCGCCCTCCCAGTCGGCCAGCCTCGCCGCGCTCATGAGGTCATGCTCGGTCACGGAAACCGAGGCCCGCGTGGCCCTGGCCGTGGCCGGCTCGTCCGGGCGCGCTGCCGAGTACCTGAGATCCCCTGCGCGCGCGCAGGTTCGCAGGCTCGTCGTGGACACCCTCGACGCCCTCGCCCGGGACGACTCTTGGGACGTGCTTCTCGCCGCGCGCCAGATAGTCGCCGCCGTCGAGGTTCCGCTGGGGGACGTCAGGAAGGCCCAGGAGGCCGCCCTGAGCGAGACTCAGGACTTCCTCACCGCCACCGCCCTCAAGCAGGTTGCAGACGCAAACAAGCGCGAACTCACCGCGCGCGAGCGTTCGGGTATGATGGAGGCTCTGGCCGCGGCGGAGTCGCTCCTTCGTGACGTGCTCGTGCGCTCGGAAGATGCGGGACGACCCATCGTCAACGAGGACGCTGCCGCCGTGGTGGACCGACTCGCGGCACGCGCCACCAACCGCTCCGCCGTGCGTGCCCTAGGTGCCGTCTCGCGTGCGACGGACGACCTGTCGCACAACGTATCACCCCAGCTGACCCTCGAGGTCATGCTTCTTTCTGTCAAGGAGGCCTTTGAATGCCCACCGTCATCCCGGTGAAGTTTGCCTATGCGGCCCGCGACCTCTGGTTCGACCCAGCGGACACCGAGGCCCAGGAGGGCGATCACGTCATCTGCACCACCGAGCGAGGCCAGGAGATCGGCCTTGCCACGGCAGACGCGCGTGAGGTGAGCGAGGAGGAGCTCGCCGCCACGATCGGCCATGCGCAGCTGCGCGAGGTCGTGCGAATCGCCACCGAAGACGACCTCGAGCGCGCCGAGGAGCTTGCCCGCCGCGGCGAGGAGTCCATGCCCGCGTTCCGTCGTCACGTCGACGCCTCCGGGCTGGACATGAAGCCCGTTGGCGTTGAGTACCTCTTCGACGGCGAGAAGGCCGTCTGCTACTTTGCCGCCGAGGAGCGCGTGGACTTTCGCCAGCTCGTGCGCGACCTCTCGCGCGAGTTCCATGTGCGCATAGACATGCGTCAGATCGGCGTGCGCGAGGAGGCCGCCATCGTGGGCGGCTACGGCCACTGCGGCCAGGAGCTCTGCTGCCGCCGCTTCGCCACGGGCTTCGACCCGGTGTCCATCCGCATGGCCAAGGAGCAGGACCTCCCGCTCAACTCCACCAAGATCTCCGGCGCGTGCGGTCGCCTCATGTGCTGCCTGCGCTATGAGTTCGAGGCCTACCGCGACTTCAAGAGCCGTGCGCCCAAGCGCAACGCCGTGATCGACACGCCGCTCGGCAAGGCCAAGATCATCGAGTACGACACGCCCAAGGAGCAGCTCTGCCTGCGCCTGGAGAGCGGCAAGCAGATTCGCGTGGCGCTCGCGGACATGACGGCCTCCGAGGCCGCCCACAAGAAGTCCGAGGAGCTGGGCTGCCCGTGCCGTCCGGACACCGTGACGCGCGAGGTGCTCGACCGCCTGGAGTCCCCGGACGTCCAGATGGCCCTCGCCGAGCTCGACCGCAAGAACGGCGTGCTCGCGGAGCCCGAGGTGGATGCCGCAGACCTCTTCGTGGACACCCGACGCAAGCGCCGTCGCGCGTCTTCGGGGGCGCCTGCGGCCGAGAAGGGCTTCCAGCCCGCGCCCGCCCACGCGGCGTCCGGTGACGAGACGCCCACGCGCCGCCGCCGCAAGCGTCGCCCCGGTGACGGCGGTGCCCCGAGCGCGCCCGCCCACATGGCGAGCGACGCCGGTGCCGGCTCGTCCCAGCCGTCGACTCGTCGTCGCAGGCACCACCAGGCGGCCGAGACAGACGCCGCCGGCGAGGCCCAGTCCCAGCAGCAGCCCGCCAAGCGCACGCGCCGTCCGGGCGACAAGGGCGGTCAGGCCGCCGCTGGCGCCCAGCCGCGCGGCATGCAGCCCTCGCGCAGAAAGCGCTCTCCGCAGGGCGGCGATAAGCCCGGCGACCAGCAGCGCGCCGAGCGCCGAGGCCAGGCGCCGTCTCAGCAGCAGGGCGGGCAGCCGGGCGCGGACGGCGGGGCTCCCAAGCGCAGGCGCCGTCGTCGCGGCGGCCGCGGCAGGGGAGGCAACGCCGAGGGCGGAGCGCCCGCCGGCGAGTAGCGGACGGAGGCTCTTCTCGCCTGCGAATCCGTGCGCAATGGGTCATGGTGCCTGTTTCTCTGAGTTTGGAGGACCTCTATGAGCTCCCGTTCATCCGAGTCGCAGCACGCAGGAGGGCCCCGGAGACCGCGCTCCTCGGCTAGCCGCATCGTCGCCATCGCGGTCATCGTCGTCTCCGCTCTGGCCATTGCCGGTGCGGGCGTGGCGGCGCTGCTCCTGATGGGTCCGAAGGACCCGTACTCCGGCATAGAGATCGCTGACAGCGTGGTCGTCTACGACGAGGAGAGCTCGCCGTTTGAGATCCTTGCCTGCGACGACGACACGGTCATGGTCTCCTCTGCAGACGACATCGAGGTCGGAACCGTCCTCAACGCCGGTGTGACCGACGAGACGCCCAACGGCCTTTTGCGCACCGTGACGGCAATCGAGGAGACGGACGGCGGCTATGTGCTCGAGACGCGGCCCGCTGCCCTCACCGAGGCGATCGAGCGCTGCGACTTCTCTGCCACCGTGAGCTACAACGAGGACGGCACCTACGAGGTTGCGTGGCGCAACAACGCCAACGGCGAGCTGCTCAATCTCGTTGAGACTGCCGGTGCGGACGAGCTGGACAACCTGTTCTCAGGCAGCCTCGTGATAGACGGCAACGGCAACTTTGTGTTGGTGGACGGCGACGACGAAGCCCCGAAGGGCTCCGTTGAGATCGGCGACGTGAGTCTTGGCGACCAATTTGAAGTCGACCTCAAGATCGAGGATGAGGAAGTCGACATCAGCGTGGTGAATCATTTCTACGCTGGCTTGGACATGGATCGTTTTGACGCCTCGTTCAACAAGACTATCTTCAAGACAAAGCTCCCCACGCTCGTGATCCCGGCAGGCCCCGTCCTGCTCGTCTTCTCAAACGATCTCAGCGTTGACCTCAACGCTAACGCGAGCTTCACTGCCTTGGGCATGGACCTCTCCGCGAGCGTCGACAAGTCCTTCGGGTTTGGCTACAAGACCGGAGAGGGCGTCCGTGGTATCAGCGAGGACGACTCCCACGTGCCGACGATCGAGTTCTCTCCCGAAGAGGGCGGGGAGGTGGCGCGTGTCGATTTGGGCGCCGGACTCGGCGTTGCCATCTCCTGCAGGCTTTACGGGCTGGCTGGTCCCGAGCTCAACACGGGAATAGAGGCGGACGCCGAGGCCACCCTCCAGGCTCTGCGCGACGGCGAGAAGGGCGATGGTGCCGTCGAGCTGCCCGGAACCGACGTGCGCTTCAAGGGACATGCCAAGGGGACGGTGTCGATACCCATTTCCGGCTATTTCAAGATGGGGCTCCCGTTTAACCCCTTTGACGGGTCTGAGGATACGTTTGACCTCGTTGACGCAGAGCTCTTTGACACGGACGACCTCATCTCCTGGACGATCTTCGACGCGAGCTTTGGCACGATTACGCACACCTACACCTCCCCGGCGCTCGAGGGACCGACCTCCGGCTCGGACGGCATGCCCCAGCCCGGGGCGGAAATCGGCACCGTGCCCGCGCTCGCCTTTGACTATCCGGAGAACTGGGAGGTGCGCAACGCGCGCGAGAACACCAACTCCGAGAGTACCGACCCCGAGACGTCGCCGTGGGCGAGCTGTGATCTTGTGAACACCGAGACGGGCACCACGCTGAGGTTTTACGTCAAGGTGGGCGCCAACGGCGGAGCGTCCGGCCCTGACGTGAGCTGCGCCGTGCTCGGCAACACGGGTCTGGACGACATCGAGGTCGTGGAGCGTAGCTCGGGCGGCGCCACCTGGAGCCACCAGAGCCTCTGCCTCAGGAACAAGAGCAACACGTACGAGGAGTACGTCTCCGTTGGCGACGGCTCCGTCCAGCTCCAAACGACGGGCGGGGACATTCCCGCACGTGACAGCGAGGAGTACCAGCAAATCGTGGACATCCTCTGCAGCCTGCGCCTTGCGGAGTAGTAGCCTTGGCGTCCCCCTCGCCCCATCCCCCTGCACCGCTCGGGCGGTGCCTATGAAAGGACCCACTATGTACGGACTCAAGACCGAGTGGCACTTTGACTCCGCGCACTTCCTGGCTGACTACCACGGCAAGTGCGAGAACCTCCACGGCCACCGTTGGCGCGTGGTTGCCTACCTGCGCACGGACGAGTTGGGCGAGGCTGGCACGGAGCGCGACATGGTGATGGACTTCGGCGCGTTCAAGCGCGCGGTCCGCGAGGTCTGCGACAGCCTTGACCACACCTTCCTCGTGGAGGAGGGCACGCTCGCGCCGGCCACGGTGGCCGCGCTCGAGGCAGAGGGCTTCTCGCTCACGGTGCTGCCCTTCCGCACCACGGCCGAGAACCTCGCGCACCACATCTGCGGCGAGCTGCGATCCCGCGGCCTGCCCTGCGCCCAGGTTGACGTCTACGAAACCCCGCTCAACTGCGCCACGTACCTAGCGGAGTAGCGAGGGCGCGTTCTTCTCGCGTTCTTCTCGCCAGTTTTCCGGACGGTTGTCCCCGAGTTCCGATTATTCCGCGTGCCGAGAATAACCGTGGCGGCCGTGGCTATACTTGCTGTAGTGAACCCGGACGATCGGAGGTGCGTGATGGCGGGCCATCCCCTGCATGGAGTGAACCTGACGGGCTGGCTCACGCTGGAGTCCTGGGTCACGCCGGAGCTCTTTGCCGAGGCGGCCGCGTTGGACGAGGAGGCGCTCGCCGCGACGCTGGGCGAGGAGCGCTACCGCGAGTGCGTGCGTGAGCACCGTTCGACCTTCATCACCCGCGACGACTTCGTCCGCATTGCCGCGCGCGGCTTCAACGCCGTGCGCCTTCCCGTCCCGTGGTACGTATTTGAGGGAGAGTCCGGCGCGAGTCCGTACCTCGGCTGCATCGAGTTCGTGGACAACGCCCTCGAGTGGGCGGAGGAGATTGACCTCAAGGTCGTCTTTGCGCTGGCGATCAGCCCCGGTGCCCCTCACTCGGGCAGCGGCAACGCCCCCGACAACGCAGACTGCCACGTTGACCGCGAGAAGATCCTCGACGTGGTCTACCAGCTCTCAAAGCGTTACGCCTCCCGGGCGGGCTTCTTTGGCATGGAGCTCGCGGACGCTCCGGTGCTTCAGGTTCGCAGGGGCCTCAGGCTCACGGACGGCCTGCCGGTGCACCGGCTCCGCAACTACTACCGCGAGGCGTACGAGCGCGTGCGCGGCGCCGCCGGGGACGACGTGGTGGTCATCATGCCCGACGCGGGGGTGCCCAAGGGCTGGGGCCGCTTCATGGCGCAACGCCACTATCGCAACGTCTGGCTCGACTGCCAGCTCGACCGCTCGTCCGCCCCGCTCGACGTCTCCGGGCCCGCCGGCGTGCGACGCCTGGTCTCTGCCCACGAGCGTTACCTCAAGGACGCCCGCCACGCGGACATGCCGGTCATGGTGGGCAAGTGGTCTTCCTCACTGCCCGTCTCTGACTCTCAGATGACGCCGGAGGGCCGCATCGCCCTCGAGCGCGTCTACACCTCCGAGCAGGTGCGCACCTACGAGAAGTGCCCGGCGTGGTTCTTCAACACCTGGAAGACGTCCGGCAAGCTCGCCGCCTGGGACGCGCGCGTGGCGCTCGCCACCTTTGAGCGCGCACTGATCGTCTGATGGAGGGCCTGCTCAGCGTTGTTGGCACGCCGATCGGCAACCTCGAGGACGCGTCGCCGCGCGTTCGGCGGGTGCTCGGCGAGGCCGACGTGGTGCTCTGCGAGGACACCCGTGTGACGGGTCGTCTCATGAGCGCGTTTGGCCTGCACGTCCGCCTTGAGCGCTGTGACGAGAACGTCATGGCCGAGAAGATCGATCAGGTGCTCGGGCGTCTTGCGGCAGGGGAGCGCGTTGCCTTTGTCTCCGACGCGGGCATGCCGGGCGTGAGCGACCCCGGCCAGAGGCTTGTTGACGCCGCGCTCGATGCCGGCGTGCGCGTTGAGGTGGTCCCGGGGCCGAGCGCGGTGACCTGCGCTCTCGTGGCGTCGGGCCTGGCGAGCGATCACTTCTTCTTCGAGGGGTTCCTGCCGCGCAAGCGCGGGGCGCAGCTCGCGCGGCTGGCCGAGCTCGCGGCGGTGCCGGGCACGCTCGTGGTCTACGAGAGCCCGCGGCGCGTGGCCGAGACGCTCGCCAACGTGGCCGAGGTGTTCCCGGAGCGACGCGTTGCGCTCGTGCGCGAGCTCACCAAGCTGCACGAGGAGGTCGTGCGCGGGCTGGCACCCGAGCTTGCGGCGCAGGTTGCGGCACGGGATGAGGTCCGCGGCGAGTGCGTGGTCGTGATCGCCGCGCCGGGTGCCGACGAGCTCGAGGCCCGCCGTGCGGCGGCCTCTGGTCCCGAGCGTACGCTCGACGAGGAGATCGCCGCGGGACTCGCCGCGGGGGAGCCCAAGAGCGCGCTTGCCAAGCGGCTTGCAAAGTCCTTCTCGCTGCCGCGCGCCGAGGTCTACGACAAGGTGGTCGCCGCCGCGCGCTAGGGTGGCGCGGCGCCCCCGAGCCCAGGTTCTTCTCGCCGTGGCAAATAACACGCACGGATTGTTTTGATTGCGTATATCCGCAGGAAAAAATAACACGCATTGCAAACTGTGCGTGTTAATTGCGCCTTGGGTCCAACTTAATTGCGCCTTGGCGTCCGCAGGCGGGCGTGCGCGGAGCATCCAAAAGCGAGAACCACGGCTCGGCATGGCGCCCGGAATAGTACAATCGAGCCCGCATGCCAAGATCCGTCATGAGGAGTCGCACAATGGCAGAGAAGCCGTCCTACTTTGTCACCACCCCCATCTACTACGTCAACGCCGCCCCGCACCTGGGCACCGCCTA
>CALULC010000046.1 GCA_944321385.1 uncultured Atopobiaceae bacterium | reverse complement strand
ATCTTCCGCGGCGCCCTCGACGTGCGCGCGTCCGACATCAACGACGACATGATGGAGGCCGCGGCCTACGCGATCGCCGGCCTCGTGGACGACGAGCACCGCGCCGCCGACTACATCATCCCCGGCGCCTTCGACGAGCGCGTGGCACCCGCCGTGGCCGCCGCCGTGGCCGAGGCCGCCCGCAAGTCCGGCGTCGCCCGCCTCTAGATGTTACGAAGGGACAGTCCCTTCGTAACATGTGCCGCCCCGACGTTCCTTTGCGAGAAGGATGTCGGGGCGGTTTTTCTATTTCTCGCCTCTCTGCCCATTACATGCTCCAGCGACGCATAATGTTCCCGTTGCGACAAAAAATGATACGAAGGGACTGTCCCTTCGTATCATGAGGGGCGTGCGGGCGCAAGAAGCGCTACGACACGCGCGTGGACGTCAAGAAGGCGGCCGAGAAAAGCTCGCGTCGCAAGGACGCCCCCAAGATCTTTGTTTACGAGTGCCCATACTGCGGCGGCTTGCATCTCACGCACCGACGGCCGGATCGTTGAGGCAAAGGTTGGGTACCTTTTTGCAGAGTCTCGAAATGTGACCGCGTCGGCGCTGCCGCGCCGTCTTTTGGTGGGCGCCCTCGACTTGTCTGTATTTTTTTCTGGTATGGGCGAGTACAGACGAGATATCGGTTGGAAAAAGCGCAGGTAGCCGCTTCGAGCATATCGTCTGTATTTGGGTTTGACACAAAAAAGTACAGACAACTGTGATCTACGTACGCTTCGGACGGTTGACGATGATGATTCCCGCGCTCACCAGCGCAAGTGCCGCCACGGCTACCAGCGGGTTGACCGCGCTTGCCTCGTCAAGAAGCACGGCGGAGAGCAGCACGCCAAAGACCGGGTTCATGAAGCCAAAGACCGCCACGCGCGAGACGGGGTTTGCGGCAAGCGCGAGCGACCACAGGGAATAGGCCGCGGCCGAGATGAAGCCGAGATAGGCGAGGAGCAGAATCGCCGGTGCCGGGTTTGCCGTGTCTGCTGGCGCAATGTGCCCGCCAAACGCAAGGCCAAGCACGAGCATGAAGGCGCCGCCGGCAACGAACTGCCACCCCGAGAGCAGCACGGGGTCGTGGTCGGCCGAGAAGTGCTTTGCCAGGTTGCTCGAGGTCGCGGCCGCAACGGTGGACGCCAGCACCATGCCCTCGCCCATGAGCGTGAACGAGAGTCCGCCCCTGCCGCCCCAGAGGTTGACGAGGAGCACGCCGCCAAAGCCAATGACGCACCCTATGACCTTGCGAGCGGTGAGACGCTCAAAGCGGAAGACCAGCGCCGCGAGAAGCACGCAGAGAAAGGAGTTGCTCGCCTCGAGGATGGAGCTCGTCACGCCCATGCAGTTGGCGAGGCCAACGTAGAAGAGCACGTACTGCAGGACCGTCTGAAACGCCGCGAGGGTGATGACGGGCGGAACGTCGCGAGGGGCGGGAACGAAGGGCCGTCGCTTCACGATGCTCATGCCCACGGCAACCATGAGGCCGGCAATCACAAAGCGGGTCCCGGCAAAGGTGAGGATGGAGGCGAGGTCGGTCGAGTCGATGGCATAGAGCTCGTAGCCGAGCTTCACGCAGGGAAACGCCGACCCCCACAGAAAGCAGCTGGCCAGGCACGCCAGCACGAGCCCCGGCGTGGTGGCGAGAAACGACTTGCTCTTGGTGGGCTCAATCGACGACGAAAACACGCTCTTCCCGATTCTCCCGACTTCGCGTTCAAGAACCAAGCCTAGCAGGACTCCCTTAAGATTGCCTGCAAATCAGGCACAATTTAGCCCATTTCGACCCCCAATACGCCCACTCCCAAATCCTAGTTGCCTCTTTTTGAGAAGCGTCAGCGCCACAAAGACCGACCCCTCCCCGGCGTTTTCTGGGCTGTGCCCAGTCAGCAGGGAAGGGGTCGGTCTTTGTGGCGCTTGTCCGACGCTACTCGGTGAAGTATCCCACGCCGCCCTCGATCAGCGGCTGGTACGCGTTGCCCGGAACGTTCTTGTAGAGGCCTGCGCCGGAGCGCTCGGTGTGGCCCATCTTGCCCAGAACGCGGCCGTCCGGCGAGGTGATGCCCTCGATGGCCAGCACGGAGCCGTTGGGGTTGACGTCAAGGCTCATGCCCGGCACGCCGTTCTCGTCCACGTACTGCGTGGCCACCTGGCCGGCGGCAACGAGCTTCTCGACCATCTCCGGCGAGGCCACGAAGCGACCCTCGCCGTGGGAGATCGCGATGTTGTGGACGTCTCCGACCTCGCACTTGGAGAGCCAAGGGCTCAGGTTTGACGCCACGCGCGTGCGCACGAGGCGGCTCTGGTGACGGCCGATCGTGTTGAAGGTGAGCGTGGGGCAGGTATCGTCCATCTCGCGGATGTCGCCGTAGGGCACAAGACCCAGCTTCACCAGCGCCTGGAAGCCGTTGCAGATGCCCAGCATGAGGCCGTCGCGGGCCTGCAGAAGGTCGCGCACCGCCTCGGTGACCTCGGGGGCGCGGAAGAACGCGGTGATGAACTTGGCCGAGCCCTCGGGCTCGTCGCCGCCGGAGAAGCCTCCGGGGATCATGACGATCTGGCTCTCGCGGATGCGGCGCGCCAGCTCGTGGGTGCTCTCGGCAACCGCCTCGGGCGTGAGGTTGTTGATGACAAAGACGTCCGCCACGGCGCCGGCGCGCTCGAAGGCGTGGGCGGTGTCGTACTCGCAGTTGGTGCCCGGGAAGACCGGGATGATGACGCGCGGGCGAGCAACGTGGATCTGCGGTGCGGGGCGAGAAACCCCTGCGCTCGCAACGTCAAACGAGACGGCCTCGACCTTCTCGCCCTCTGCGCGGTACGGGAAGACGCCCTCGAGCGCGCCCTCCCAGGCCTTCTGCAGCTCGGCAAGATCGATGCGCTCCTCGCCGACGACGAGCTCGTAGGACTCGGTCGTGGTGCCAAAGAGGCACGCGGTGACGTTCTCGGGGAGCTCGGGCTGGACCGCCTCGTCGGTGACCTCGACGAGGAAGCTGCCGTAGGAGGGGCAGAAGAGGGCGTCTGCGCCAAAGGCGGGTGCGACCTCGAGGCCAATGCCATTGCCGACGCACATCTTGAAGACGGACTCGGCAACCCCGCCGTAGCCCATCGTGGAGGCGGCGAGCACCTCGCCGCGCTCGACCATGCCCTCGACGAGCCTGTAGCAGTCGAGAAGCGCAGTGGGGTCGGGGGTGAGGCCGTCCTCGCCGTAGCTCGGGACGATCACCACGACGTGGTGGCCGGCGCCCTTGAACTCGGGGGAGACAACGCGGTCCACGTGGCCGAGGCCCGTGGCAAACGAGACGAGCGTGGGCGGCACGTCCAGGTCCTCAAAGCTGCCGGACATGGAGTCCTTGCCGCCGATGGAGGCGATGCCCAGGTCAACCTGAGCCATGAGGGCGCCGAGAAGGGCGGCGGTGGGCTTGCCCCAGCGGCTGGGCACGTCGCGCAGGCGCTCGAAGTACTCCTGGAACGTGAGGTAGAGGCTCTCGTGCTCAAAGCCCGCCGCCACCATGCGGCTCACGGACTCAACCACGGAGAGGTAGGCGCCGGAGAAGCAGTTGGCGCTCATGAGGTAGGGGTTGAAGCCCCAGGCCATGCCGGAGCACGTGGTGGTCTCGCCGTCAACGGGGAGCTTGGCGACCATCGCCATGGGCGGGGTGAGCTGCGTGCGGCCACCAAAGGGCATGAGCACGGTGGCGGCGCCGATCGTGGAGTCAAAGCGCTCGGAGAGGCCCTTGTTGGATGCCACGTTGAGGTCGGTCACGAGGGAGCGCATCTTCTCGGCGAGCGTGTCGCCGGCCCAGGTGCGCTCGTACTCGGCGGGGGCCTCCACGCGCACGGAGGTGGACTTGGGGGCGCCGTTGGAGGAGAGGAACTCGCGGCTCACGTCAACGATGGTCTTGCCGCGCCAGCTCATGCGCAGGCGGGGCTCCTCGGTGACGGTGGCCACGACGGTGGCCTCGAGGTTCTCCTCGTGGGCGTAGCGCATGAACTCGTCGACGTCCTCGGGCGCCAGCGCCACGGCCATGCGCTCCTGGGACTCGGAGATGGCGAGCTCGGTGCCATCGAGGCCCTCGTACTTCTTGGGCACGAGGTCGAGGTTGATGTCCAAGCCGTCGGCCAGCTCGCCGATGGCCACTGAGACGCCGCCCGCGCCAAAGTCGTTGCAGCGCTTGATGAGGCGGCACGCGTCCTCGCGGCGGAAGAGGCGCTGGAGCTTGCGCTCGATGGGCGGGTTGCCCTTCTGGACCTCGGCGCCGTCCTGGGCGAGGGAGTCAACGTTGTGGGCCTTGGAGGAGCCGGTGGCGCCGCCGATGCCGTCGCGGCCGGTGCGGCCGCCCAGAAGCACGATCTTGTCGCCGGGCGCCGGGCACTCGCGGCGGACGTGGGATGCCGGGGTGGCGCCCACGACGGCGCCGATCTCCATGCGCTTGGCCACGTAGCCGGGGTGGTAGAGCTCGGAGACCTGGCCGGTTGCCAGGCCGATCTGGTTGCCGTAGCTGGAGTAGCCGGCGGCAGCGGTGGTCACGAGCTTGCGCTGCGGGAGCTTGCCCTCCATGGTCTGGGATACGGGGACCGTGGGGTCGGCCGCGCCGGTCACGCGCATGGCCTGGTAGACGTAGCTGCGGCCGGAGAGCGGGTCGCGGATGGCGCCGCCGATGCAGGTGGCCGCGCCGCCGAAGGGCTCGATCTCGGTGGGGTGGTTGTGGGTCTCGTTCTTGAAGAGGAAGAGCCAGTCCTGGTCCTCGCCGTCCACGTCCACGGTGACCTTGACGGTACAGGCGTTGATCTCCTCGGACTCGTCGAGGCCCTTGAGCTGGCCGGTGTGCTTGAGCCACTTGGCGCCGATCGTGCCCATGTCCATGAGGCAGACGGGCTTGTTCTCGCGGCCGAGCTCGTGGCGCATCTCCATGTAGCGCTCGAAGGCGGCCGCCACGACCTTGTCGTCAAACTGCAGGTGCTCGAGGGCGGTGCCGAAGGTGGTGTGACGGCAGTGATCGGACCAGTAGGTGTCGATCATGCGGATCTCGGTGATCGTGGGCACGCGCTTCTCGCCGGCAAAGTACTCCTGGCAGAAGGTGATGTCCGCGAGGTCCATGGCAAGGCCCAGCTCGTCGATCATGCCCTGGAGCTGCGTCTGGTCGAGCTCGAGGAAGCCGTCGAGAATCTTAACGTCGTCCGGCTCGGGGTAGCTCTGACGCAGGGTCTTACGCTCCTCGAGGCTCGCCTCGCGCGCCTCGACGGGGTTGATCACGTAGTGCTTGATGGCGGCGAGCGCCTCGTCGGTGCAGGCGCCCTCGATCACGTAGACCTTGGCGCAGCGAACGGTGGGGCGCTCGCCCTGGGAGATGAGCTGCACGCACTCGGCGGCGGAGTCGGCGCGCTGGTCAAACTGGCCGGGCAGCGCCTCCACGGCGAAGACCCGCACGTCCTTCTCGCCCTGCTGCGCCGGCAGCTCGCGCGAGGTGGCGTCTACCTGCGGCTCGCTAAAGACGATGGGGACGCAGCGCTCAAAGAGCTCGGCGTCTATGCCCTCGACGTCGTAGCGATTGACGATGCGCAGTCGGGCGTCGGGGGCCAGGCCCTCGGCGACGACGCCCGAGAGCTCGGCTCTGAGCTGCTGCGCCTCGACGTCAAAGCCCGGCTTCTTCTCCACGTAGATGCGAGAGACCATGCGCTGCTACCTCCGGTGTGTGCACGGGATTCGATAGTGGCCTCTATTCTACGGCAAACGGGGGCTTTGCGTCTGCGAGCGGTTGGGGCCGTGCCGATGTTCCTTCGAGAAGTGCGCTGCGCGAAACTTCTCTCCGGAACATCGGCACGGCCCCTTCTGGTCGAAACGGCCGCCGTTGTGGAGGCCTCTGTCGGATCCCGTGCGCGGCTTAGCGGGCGATGGGTTAACCGAGGAGGGCGAGCGCGAGGACAAAGACGGCCGTGAGGGCGGCGGCTGTGAGGTCGCGGTGGGTGAGGCGCTGCTCGTGGTAGTGGGTGCGGCCGGCGCCTCCCTCGTAGCAGCGGGCGTCGAGGGCCCGGGCGAGGCCGTCCGCGTGGCGCAGCCCGCTGGCGAGAAGCGCCACCACCACGGGCACGAGCGAGCGGATGCGCCGGACGGGACCGCCCTCGTCGAAGGCGCCGCCGCGCAGGGACTGGGCGTCCATGATGGCCGAGGCCTCGTCGGCAATCGTGGGAACAAAGCGCAGCATGAGGGCAAAGACCATGGCGATCTCATGCCCGGGCAGGCCGATGCGCGAGAGCGGTGAGAGCAGCGAGTCAAAGGCGTCGGCGAGCTGCGTGGGCGTGGTGGTGAGCAGGACGAGCGAGCCAAGCACGAGCGCAAGGGCAAAGCGCGCGGTATAGAGGACGGCCGCCCGGATGCCTCCCGTGGTTATCGCCAGGGGGCCAAGCGACGCCAGCACGTCTCCGCTCTGCACGAAGAACAGATTGAAGAGCGAGAGCACGGCGAGAAAGACCACGAGCGGCCGCACCGCGGCAAGCGCGCGCCCGCCCGGCACGTGCGAGGCGACGAGGACGGCGAAGGTGAAGGCCGCCGCCGCGGCAAGCTGGGCCGCGCTCGAGACGCAGAAGGTGGCGACGAGCGCCGCGAGCGCACAGAGGAGCTTCGCCCGCGCGTCGAGCGCGTGAATGGGGGAGTTCGCGGCGTAGTACTGGCCGATCTCGATTCTCAGTGCCATCTCTACCTCCCCAAAGATATGAAGGGACTGTCCCTTCGTATCATTTCGACGAGCTCGTCGGTGGTGAGGGGGTCGCCGAGGGGCGGCCAGCCGCGGCGCTCCAGCTCGCGCGCCACGCGCAGAGCGCGCGGGATGCCGAGGCCGCTCTCCGTGAGGCGCCTCTCGCTTTCGCGCGAGAAGACCTCTCTGGGCGTGCCGTCTGCGACAAGCCGTGCCTCGTCGAGCGCGATCACTCGGTCCGCACGGGCGGCGTCCTCCATGCTGTGCGTTACCTGTATGAGGGTGACGCCGCGCTCGCGAAGGTTGGCCAGCACGGAGCGCAGCATCGCGCGTCCGCGCGGGTCGAGGCCGGCGGTAGGCTCGTCGAGCACGAGCACGGCAGGCTCCATGGCGAGGATGCCGGCGAGCGCGCAGAGGCGGCGCTGTCCGCCGGAGAGCTTGAAGGGCGAGACGTCGCACCGCTCCGCAAGGCCCACGATCTCGAGCGCCTTGGTCACGCGCCGTGCGACCTCCTCCTCGGCGCAGCCGAGGTTACGCGGCCCAAACGCCACGTCCTTCTCGACGGTCTCCGCAAAGAGCTGGCGCTCGGGATGCTGCATGACGTAGCCCACGCAGCCGCGCGCCGCCCTGCGCCCGCGCCGGCGTGAGGTGTCGTTGCCGGACACGATGACGCGTCCCTCGTCTGGGGTCTCCAGGCCGCAGAGCAGCCTCAGCAGCGTGGACTTTCCCGACCCCGTCTGCCCGATGATCGCCGTGGAGGTGTCGGGCGAGATCTCAAAGGACACGTCCTCGAGCGCCCTCCCGCGCCGCCCATACGCAAAGCTCACGTGCTCCACCTTCAAAAGAGGAGAGGCGCAGCCTTGCTGCTCAAGTCCGTTGGAAGCCGGGGTGTGCAAGAGGGGGGCGGCCCCCCTTTTGCGCGGCGCGGGGTCCGTCCCCGTCTTGGGTGCGGGCCCCCTTTTGCACAGCGCGTCGAGAAGGGCGGTCTCGTCGCAGGTCCAGGGGAGTCCCAGGCTCTGCGAGAGCCGAGCGGCAAACGGCACCTCTAGCCCCAGCTCCGCGATCTTCTCGCCCTGCGCAAAGACCTCGTCCGGCGTGCCGGCCAGCGCCACCCGGCCGTGGTCCATCACGATCACGCGGTTCGCCTCGAGCGCCTCCTCCATGAAGTGCGTCACGTGGACGAGCGTGGTGCCCGCCGCGGCGAGCCGCCCCATCACGCGCAGGATCGCCGAGCGCCCGCGCACGTCCAGCAGCGACGCCGGCTCGTCCAGCACGAGCACGGCGGGCTCCATCGCAAGCGCGCCGGCGATGCACACGCGCTGGCGCTGGCCGCCCGAGAGGCGCGACGGATCCGCCTGCGCGTAGTCATCCATGGCAACGCGGTGCAGCTCGCGGGCTACGCGCTCGGCGATTCTATCGCGCGGCAGGCCGAGGTTCTCCGGACCAAAGGCCACGTCGTCCTCCACGACGGTGGTGACGATCTGGTCGTCGGGATTCTGGAACACGAGGCCGAGCGAGCGCCGCGCTCGCCGGTACGCCGCGAGGTCGGGCGCGCCGCTCGCGCAGACCCGCTCGCCCACGAGCTCCACCTCTCCCTCGTCCGGGGAGAGAAGCCCGCAGATCACCGAGGCCAGCGTGGACTTGCCGGAGCCGTTTGCCCCGAGCACGCACAGCCGCTCGCCGCGCCTCACCTCGAGCGAGACGTTGTCGAGCGCCGTGACGCCCCCCTCGTAGAAGAGGCTCACGTGTGCGAGGCGCACCAGGATGTCACGCTGCGACGCCACGTTCTTCTCGGAGGCCTAGCGGTTGACGAGTGCGGAGACCGGCTTGTAGATGAGGGCCGTGGCCACGCTTGTAATAACAACCTTAAGCAAGTTGAAGGGCAGCAGGATGGGAACGATGTTCTGGATGACCACCTCGACCGTGGTTTCGGTGTAGAGCGGCGTCACAAAGATGTTGCCCACCACGCACGCCGCCACGGCGATGATGCTGCCCGCGACCATGCCCAGCGCGAGCCCGCGCGCACCGCCCACGCGGCGCGCGATGAGCGTGGCGGGAACGATGAGCGCCACGCCGGCGAGAATCGCCATGAGATGGCCCCAGGGGTTGAAGCTGAAGAGGGTCTTGAGCACCCACGGCAGCACCACGACCAGCGCCCCCGTGCTCGGCCCGTAGATGAGCGCGGCGACAAACGCCACGATTGCCGAGGGGTCGTACTGGAGCCACGGCGCGGGCGGGAAGATTGACACCTCCACAAACGTGAGCACAAACGATAGCGCACAGAGCAGCGCCGTCGTGGCGATGCGCTGGGTGGACCAGGCGCCGCCGGAAGTGGTGGAGTGGGTGTCGTGCGAGACGTGCGAGTGCGTGGAAGCAGCCATGACGGCCTCCGTTTCTTCCATCCGGACTGTAACCGTTGGTCCCGGAATCGCACCGGATCAGCCGCCTTTTTCGCGGGTCGCGGACTGGGGGCGCCGCTCACGGCCGCCCGTCACCGCCAGTGGGGACTTTCACCCCGCCCTGAAACTGACTGCGTCAGTGTAGCACTTTGGGAACGGGCCGGCGCTGCTATACTGGGACAATCTGATGTGCGTCGAAAGGAAAGCATGTCTCAGAGCGAGAGCCCCCGAGAGCCCCTCGAGTGGCGCCTGCGCGCCATAGTCGGCGAGGAGAACATCCTCGAAGACGAGCCCATGAGCGAGCACACCACGTTCAAGGTGGGCGGGCCGGCCGATCTCTACGTCATCCCCGAGAGCTTTGACGAGGTGCGCGACGTGCTTCTCGCCTGCGACGAGGCGGGCGTCAACTGTTTTGTGCTGGGGCGCGGCTCCGACCTCCTGGTCTCCGACGAGGGCTACCGCGGCGTGATCGTGGCGGTGGGCGAGGGGCTCATGGGCGTCTCCGTGGACGGCACCGAGATTACCTGCCAGGCGGGCGTGGACCTGCGCGAGGCCTCTGAGATGGCCTGCGAGCTGGGCCTCTCTGGCCTGGAGTTTGCCTGCGGGATCCCGGGCTCGGTGGGCGGCGCGTGCTTCATGAACGCGGGTGCCTACGACGGCTGCGTCGCTGACGTGCTCAAGTGCGTGCGCGTGCTCATGCCGGACGGATCGCAGGACACGATCGACGCGGCTGACCTTGACCTGGGCTATCGCCGCAGCCGTGTGGCCTCGGACGGCCTGGTGGTGCTCTCCGCCACCTTTGACCTCGAGAAGGGCGACCCCGAGAAGATTCGCGCCAAGATGGATGACTTCACGCAGCGCCGCGAGGAGAAGCAGCCGCTCGAGATGGCGAGCGCGGGCTCCACGTTCAAGCGCCCCGAGGGCCACTTCGCGGGCAAGCTAATCATGGATGCCGGCCTCATGGGCTACCGCGTAGGCGGCGCCGAGGTCTCCACCAAGCACGCCGGGTTTGTCGTCAACACGGGCGGCGCCACGGCGGCGGACGTCCACGCGGTGATCGAGCACGTGCAGGACGAGGTCGAGCGCCAGTTTGGCGTGCGCCTGGAGCCTGAGGTGCGCTTCCTGGGGTAGTCGCGGGCGCGCGTTCTTCTCGGCAGCAAAACCTCGCACCTAGTCATTGTTTTACTTAGATTGCGTTATATTCATAAAGTAAGAGTATTATTTTTTTCGAATACTACTTACTAGGTGCGAGGTTTAACGAGAGGGGCGCCATGGACGCCTTCGTGAGCCACGAGTCGGCGTGTGACGTGCTGCGCCTGGTTGGCGCCGCTCCCCGCTGGCCGGATGAGACCCGGTCGCTTCCGCCCGCCGACGCCTGCGTGTCCGGGCAGCGCGACTTCAGAAGCCGTGGTGTTGGCGAGCGCCTGAGCTCGCTTGGCCTGGCCGACCGTCCCGTTGACCTCATCGTTCCCGAGAAGGGCGCCCGCAGCAGCGGACGCCTCGTTCGCGCCCACATGTGGCGTGGCGTCGTCCCCAGCCGTTCGATGCTGAACCTTGGAAACGGGCTGCTGGTCAGCGGGCCAGAGCTCGCCGTTGTTCAGTTCTGCTCGGCTCAGGGCAAGCTCGACGCGCTGCTGGACGCCCACGCGAGCGCCGTTCGCGCGGAGGCGGAGATGGCGGCGGAGCTTGGGCTTGTGGACAAGCCGGCGATAGACCACCCTCTCAAGTTGGAGCGCATGAGAAGGCTGATTGCCGCAACGGTGGTGGCCTGCGAGTTTGCGGGCACGTATCGTCTGGCGGCGGGCGAGAAGAACGTGAGCTACCGGGCTCCGCGCCTCATGAGCGCAGCTACCCTGGCTGCGACGATTGCCAAAGTCGGGGACACGTCGGGCACGCGCCGCGCGCGTTGCGTCTGCGACCTCATGCTCGAGGGGTCGGCCTCGCCCATGGAGACCGTCCTTGGCCTCATGCTGACGCTTCCGGTGGAATATGGCGGGTTTGGCATTGAGAAGCCGCAGCTTAACTGCTCTATCGACGTATCTTCTCACCGCGGGGAACTTGCCGACCGCAACGTGGTGATCCCGGATTTTCTTTGGCCGGAGCGAAGGGTCGCGGTTGAGTATGATAGCGGCGAGTTTCACGCGGCGCGGGCGGGGGAAAGGTTCGCCCACGACGCAGTCCGTGCGAACATCCTGGCGGTGCTTGGCTACCATGTGCTCAGGGTAGTGCCGCAGACGATGCGGACGCTTGGGGGCGTGGCCCTTCTCGCGAGGCAGATCGCCTATTTTCTTGACACGAAGCTTGAGCCCACGACGCCGTTACAGGACCTGCGGAGAAGAAAGCTCTACTTGGAGCTTATGCCGCAGGTGCGTTCGTAGCGCTGCGACGTGGATCTTCTCGGAAGCAGAAAACCTCGCACCTACTGTCCTCTTTGGCAGTAAATACTTAACGATATAAAGGCAAACGTTAAGAAATTTTGCAAACCAAAGACTAGGTGCGAGGTTTTCTGCTTGGGAAGGGCTGCGGGCCGAGAAGGGCGCAGGGCCGAGAAGGGCGCAGGGCCGAGAAGGGCCACGGGCCGTGGTCCTTCTCGCTAGTTCTTGAGGCTGTTGAGCGGGGCGGGGAAGCGGCCGCCGCGGTGCGCGAAGACGCTGCCGGCGAAGCGGTTGACGGGCATGACCGGCGCGGAGCCGAAGAGGCCGCCAAACTCGAGCATGTCGCCCTCCTTGCGGCCGATGGCCGGGATGAGGCGCACCGCCGTGGTCTTGGTGTT
>CALULC010000045.1 GCA_944321385.1 uncultured Atopobiaceae bacterium | reverse complement strand
GACTTCTACTTCGTGGACAACGAGGCCTACTTCAAGCGTGACGGCCTCTACGGCTACTTCGACGACGGCGAGCGCTTTGCGTTCTTCTCCAAGGCCATCTGCGAGGCCATCGCCAAGGTCCCCGAGCTCGAGTGCGACGTCCTGCACTGCAACGACTGGCAGACGGCCATGTGCTGCGTGTTCCTGCGCGAGTTCTACCAGCAGGTCCCCCAGTGCGCCAACGTCAAGACCGTCTTCACCGTCCACAACGTGAAGTTCCAGGGCCAGTACAGCGACAAGGTCCTCGAGGAGGTGCTGGGCCTCGCCCACATCCCCGCCGCGCGCGACCAGCTCTACTGCGACCGCGACTCCATCAACTACATGAAGGGCGCCCTCTGCTACGCGGACTTCCTCACCACGGTGAGCCCGAGCTACGCCTACGAGCTGCAGATGCCCTTCTACGGCGAGGGTCTTGACGACATCTTCCGCCGTCGCCAGAGCGTGCTGCGCGGCATCCTCAACGGCATCGACCAGGACATCTGGAACCCGATGACCGACCCGATGATCCCGGCCAACTACACGGCCAAGGACCTTGCCAACAAGGCCGAGTGCAAGCGCGCGCTCCAGGAGGAGCTTGGCCTGCGCCAGGATCCCGAGCGTCCGCTCGTGGTCTCCATCGGCCGCCTCACGGACCAGAAGGGCCTCGGTCTCGTGCGCTACGCGATGGACCACCTCATGCAGCGTGGCGTGCAGGTTGCCATTCTCGGCACCGGCGACAAGGACCACGAGGACGCGTTCCGCTACTTTGACGCCAAGTACGGCGACATGATGTGCGCGCGCATCGCCTTTGACAACGCGCTCTCGCACCGCATGTACGCCGGCGGAGACATCCTGATCATGCCGTCCGAGTTTGAGCCGTGCGGCCTCTCCCAGATGATCGCCATGCGCTACGGCACCCTGCCGCTCGTCCGCGAGACCGGCGGTCTGCGCGACTCCGTCATGCCGTACAACAAGTTCACCGGCGAGGGCACGGGCTTCTCGTTTGCTAACATGAACGCCGACGAGATGGCCGACACCCTTCTCGGCGCCTGCGAGCTCTTCTGGACCGATCCCGACGCCTGGCACCAGCTCCAGCTCCAGGCGATGGACGCGGACTTCAGCTGGCGTCGCGCGGCCAACGACTACATGGACATCTACCATGACCTCCACCCGGAGATCATCAGGTACAACAAGAGGAGAGACTAGCGTTTGAGAGCACGTCACGTAACCTCAGAGCGTGAGTACAGGTCTCCATTCGGTGCCGTCCAACTGGGCGGCACCGTTTCGCTGAGCATAGACGTGTGGGAGGACGACGTTACCTTCTGCACCCTGCGCGTGTGGACCGACGCTCACGGCGAGGAACTCATCGAGATGCGCGGCGCCGAGCATGCCGGTGGCCTGCGCTTCACCGCAACCTACAAGCCCGCGGAGACGGGCGTGGTCTGGTACAGCTTTGACATCGAGGCGAGCGACGGCGCCGTGTGGCGCTACGGCGCCCGCGAGGGATGGGTCACCGGCGAGGGCGCCTTCGCCTACGGCGACCCCCCGTCGTTCCAGATCACGGTCTTCTCGCCCCGCGCCCGCCAGCCGCGCTGGTATCGTGAGGGTATCGTCTACCAGATCTTCCCCGACCGGTTTGCCCGCGGCGAGGACTGGCGTGAGCGCGCGGCGGACACGCTGGAGATCCACCGGCGGGGCGGCCCCTCGCGCAAGGTGCTCCGGTACTGGGACACCCCTCCGACCTACGAGCGCCGCGAGAACGGCGACGTGGCGTGCTGGGACTTCTACGGCGGAACGCTCGAGGGCATCCGCGAGAAGCTCGGCTACCTCGAGGACCTGGGTGTCACGGCGATCTACCTCAACCCCATCTTTGAGGCGGCGAGCAACCACCGCTACGACACGGCAGACTACCTGCGCATAGACCCGCTGCTCGGAGACGAGGAGAGCTTCCGCGCGCTCTGCGTTGACGCCGAGGAGCACGGCATCTCGATCATCCTGGACGGCGTCTTCAACCACGTGGGCGCGGACTCGCGCTACTTCAACCGCTTTGGCACCTATCCCGAGCCGGGCGCGTGGCAGGGCGAGCACTCCGCGTACCGCGACTGGTTCACCTTCAACGAGGACGGCACCTACGCCGGCTGGTGGGGAGACCAGAACCTCCCCGCCGTGCGCTCCGACTGCGAGGACTTCCACAAGCTCGTGTGCGGGCGCGAGGGCGTCATCCGCCACTGGCTGAGGCAGGGCGCGCGCGGCTGGCGCCTCGACGTGGCCGACGAGCTCACCGACGAGTTTATCGCCCAGATCAAGCTCGCCCTTCTCGCCGAGAAGCCCGACGGCGTGCTCATTGGCGAGGTGTGGGAGGACGCCTCTCACAAGCTCGCCTACGGCAAGCTCCGCCAGTACTTCCAGGGCAAGGAGCTCGACGCCACGATGAACTACCCCGTGCGCACTGCGCTTCTCGCTTACATCCGTGGCGACATTGGTGCGAGCGAGCTTGCCGCGCGCCTTGAGGAGCTGCGAGAGAACTATCCGCGCGACAACTTCTACTCCGCGCTCAACCTTCTGGGCAGCCACGACCGCGAGCGCCTGTTCACGATGCTCGGCGGCGCGCCCGACCCGGACACGATTCCCGAGGGGGAGCGCGCGGGCTGGCATCTCTCCGATGACCAGGTGGGTCTTGCGAAGTCCCGCCTGTGGGTCATGGCACTGCTGCAGATGACGCTTCCCGGCGTCCCGTGCATCTACTACGGAGACGAGCGTGGGGTCGAGGGCTTCCGCGACCCGTACAACCGCGCGAGCTTCCCGTGGGACGGCGGCAAGCGCGACTGCACGGACATCTATCGCAACGCAATCGGCATGCGCAAGATGCTCCCGGTGCTGATCGACGGCGAGTTTGAGCCCTTCTCGTCCGGCGAGGACGTCTTTGGCTTTTGGCGCACCGGAGAGAACGAGCGCGTGTGCGTGCTCGTGAACGCGAGCCTCTCCGAGGCGCACACCGTGAAGGTCCCCGTGGGAGACAAGCAGGTGTGCGACGTGGTCTCCGGCAAGGTGCCGCGCCTGAGCCACGGCCAGGCCGAGGTCTTCCTCTGGCCGCTCGGCACCTCCATCTTGCACTTCCACAACGAGCAGCGCCTCCAGGCCCCGCTCGAGCGCGGGATGGGTGTGCTCTGCCACATCACCTCGGTCCCCAACGGGGGCTGGCCCGGCACCCTCGGTGCCCCGGCCCGCCGCTTCGTGGACTGGCTCGCCGCGGGCGGGCAGAAGTACTGGCAGGTGCTGCCCGTCAACCCCACGGACAAGTTTGGCTCGCCGTACGCGGGCCTCGGCGCCTTTGCCGGCAACCTGGGGCTTCTGGAGCTGCCCGCCCCCGCTGCGCTCGCCTCGCTCGAGCGCATCGGAAACGATCCTGACTACCTGCAGTTCTGCGACGAGAACGACTACTGGCTCACGCCGTACGCCGCCTTCCGCGCCTGCAAGGAGCTGCTGGGCGAGAAGCCCTGGCAGGAGTGGCCCGAGCCCTATCGCACCTACTCGCCGCGCCTGGCGTCCGACCCCAAGCTGCGCCACGCGATCGAGGCGCACCGTCGCCTGCAGTACAAGTTCCAGTGCGAGTGGGACGACCTGCTCGAGTACGCGCACGCGCGGGGGATCAAGATCATCGGCGACATGCCGATGTTTGTCTCGGCGGACTCCGCCGACGTCTGGAGCGAGCCCGACATCTTCGACCTGGACGAGAACGGCTACGCGCGCCGCGAGGCCGGCGCGCCCGGGGACGCCTTTGCGCCGGACGGCCAGAACTGGGGCAACCCCGCCTTCCGCTGGGACATCCTGCGCGAGCAGAACTTTGGCTGGTGGCTGCGTCGCTTCAGCCGTGCGCTCAAGCTCTACGACGTGGTGAGGCTCGATCACTTCATCGGCTTCTCCTCGTACTTTGGCATCCCGGCGGGCAAGACCGCGCGCGACGGCGCGTACGCGTTTGGTCCCGGCGCCGAGCTCTTCGAGGCGGCGCGCAAGCAGTTTGGCCCGCTGCCGTTCATCGCGGAGGATCTGGGCGCCATCACGCCCGCGGTGCGCGCGCTCGTGGCGGAGACGGGCTTCCTGGGCATGGACGTTGCCCAGTTCGCAGACAACGACGTGCGCGAGGACTACGTGCCGCGCCCAGAGACGGTGGCGTACACGGGCACGCACGACAACCAGACGCTCGTGGGCTTCTGCGAGGAGCGCTACGGCCTGGAGCGCGAGGAGGCCGTCGAGGTGGCGGACGGCATCATGCGCCGCGTGCTCGCGAGCGACGCCGACGTGGCGATCGTGCCGCTGCAGGACGTGCTGGGGCTGGGCGACGAGGCGCGCATGAACGTGCCCGGCGTGGCCGACGGCAACTGGAGCTGGCGCGCCGGCGACGCCGCCGTGGCGGCTGCGGGCGCCCGCCTGGCCGACCTCGCCGAGCGGAGCGGCCGCATTCTGGGATAGGCGCGAGGGGAGCGTTCTTCTCGCCGCCGTGGCGCCTGCCTGCCCCGACGTTTGGGTTACTTGAAATTCCGACCTATGGCACAAATCGCGTGCCATAGGTCGGTTTTTTGTGCGGCGCCGTCGCAAAACCCCAGTTGGCGAGAAGGACGGCGTGCCATAGGTCGACATTCCAAACGCGGGTCCGCGATTCCGGCGGGCGCCCTCTCCGCGCCGCCCCTGCGGTTCTGGCAGCTGGCTGACGCGAAGCTCCGAAACATCGCTCGAGAAACCGCCCGCGCAAGGCGGCCCCGGGCTCGCGCGGCGGGTACCGTTGTCTCATGGACATCCTGCTCTCACATGAGACCGCCCTCGCGGTCCTTCGCCTTCCCCTGATGGCGCGTCGCCTCGAGCGGGGGGAGCGCTGTGACGCGCACGTGCCGCAGGCGCCGCCGACCCCTGAGGAGGTGGAGTCCCTTCTGCGGCTGCTTCCCGTGCTGGCTGGCCGCGGCGGCCCGATCGACGTCCTCGTGGCCAGCGCGGAGGCTCGTGTGCGGTCGCAGCTCGTGAGCTCGCACGTCCGGTCCGCGCAGCTGCCGCCGGGGTCCGCCGTTGCCGTTGTGCCCGGGATACGCTGCGTTTCCCCGGAGCACCTCGTCGTTCAGATGACCCCCGCCCTCACCGACCTCGAGCTCATGGTGCTTCTCGCCGAGCTGCTGGGATCCTACGCCGTCGATCCCAGCGTCAAGCGGGGCATGGTGCAGCGCGAGCGGCCCATCATGACGCCCGAGCGCCTGCTCGCGCATCTGAGCGACCTGGGGCAGGTGAGCGGGTGCGCCCGGATAAGGCGTGCCCTGGGCATGGTCTGCGTGGGGGCGGCCTCTCCGCGGGAGACCAAGCTCTCGCTGCGCTTGGGGCTCAAGCCCGCCCTTGGGGGCTATCATCTGCCGGTGCTCTCCATGAACGAGCCGATGGGGGTCCGTCGGATCCATGATGCGATGAGGGCCGGAGTGCGCAAGCCGGACATCCTGCTCCTTGCCCCGGGCGGGCCCCCTGACGCGAGCAAACCGTTTTGCGGCCGCGCCGTTGAGTACGAGGGCGAGGACCACCGGGATCCCAGGCGCCTTGCGGCAAACGTCGAGCGTCACAACGAGCTCGTGGCGCTTGGGTTTGGCGAGTATTGGGTTGCCAAGGAGCAGTACGGGAACCTCTCCTACATGGACGGCCTCGCCGGGCGCCTGCGCGCCGACCTGGGAATGGCGCCCCTGAGACTTAGTGACAAAGAGGCCGCGCGCCGCCGCGCGTTGCGGCTGGGACTCTACGAGGAGCTGGAGCGGATCGACGGGACGCACTGGGATGGCCGGGTGCGCGAGCGGGAACGGGCCGCCGCGCCTGCGCTTGCGCCATTGGCCGCCAAGGAGGATTGGGACGTCGTGCCCGTTGAGGCGTACGGCCTTGGGTGAGTGGGCGCTGCGCGGAATGTCGGGTTGTGGCACGCCACGCTTCTCGCGCTGCGCGGAATCCCAACCTATGGCACGCGGCGCTTCTCGCCAACTGGCGTTTCTTCGTTGGGCTGCGCAAAATCGCGACCTATGGCACGCGATTTTTGCCATAGGTCGCGATTTCAAACAGTGGGGACAGGTAGTGGCGGCGCGTGGTGGCGGCGCGTTACGGCGGCGCAAAGTCGCGGTCCGGGTACAATGGGGCGAGAAGAACCACCCGCCGCAGCCGACGCCCTCCCGGACGCCGGCCACTCGTCATGCAAAGGCAGCCCATGCTCATCGATCGCGTTTCTCGCCAGCTGACCGCCGCCCCGGAGCTCGCGCCGCTCGTGCGGGAGCTCGACGCCGGCCACGACGCCAGCGTCTCCGTCGCGCAGTCCGCGCGCCCGCTCGTGCTCGCCGCGCTCTGGGCGAGAAACCCGCGTCCCTGTCTGCTCGTCGTCTCAGGCGAGGAGGCGGCCGACCGCACGGCACGTGCGCTTGCGGCGTGGCTCGGCCAGGACGTCGTGGGCCGCTACCCAGAGCGCCGCGACCGCCCCTGGGCGGACACCGCGCCCGACGACGCCGTCATCGGCACGCGCTGCCGCTCCGTCGCGCGCCTTGCCGCCGGCGAGAAGTGCGTGATCGTGGCGTCTGCGCATGCCCTCCTGCGCCGTGTGCCGCCCGTGGGTTCCGGCTACTTTGCGTCGAGCACCTTTACGGTGGGCGAGGAGGTCCCCTTTGAGGACGTTCCCGCGCTACTCGTGGGCATGGGCTACAACGACGCCGGCGACGTTGACGCACCCGGCACCTTCCACGTGCACGGTGACGCCGTGGACGTCTTTCCCGCGCAGGCCACGAGCCCGGTGCGCATCGAGTTCTTTGGCGACGAGATCGACCGCGTCCGCCGGATGGTGCCCTCCACGGGCCAGACGATCGGCGAGCTCCGCGAGGTGACCGTCTCCCCGTGCCGCGAGCTCGCGCTCACGGACGAGACCGTCGCCCGCGCCGAGCGCGCCCTCTTCAAGGCGGCCCAGGACAACACCAAGACCGCCGCCGACCTGGAGCTCATTCGCCAGCGCGCCGCCGCCCCGGCGCTCGAGCGCTACCTCCCGCAGCTCTACGGCGGCACCGCCAGCCCGCTCGAGCACATCTCTGCGGACGCCCTTGTGGTCCTCGCCGAGCCGCGCGCCCTCTTCGACGACTGCATGCGCGCCACGGACGAGCTCACCGCCGCGGCAAGCGCCGCCCGCGTCTCGCTCGACGGCCTCTACACCTCCCCGCGCG
The DNA here is from genome assembly GCA_944321385.1 of uncultured Atopobiaceae bacterium. Lineage (GTDB taxonomy): Bacteria > Actinomycetota > Coriobacteriia > Coriobacteriales > Atopobiaceae > Thermophilibacter. The sequence continues at coordinate 4,690 of CALULC010000045.1, read as the reverse complement.
AGATGGACTTTGGTAGCCAGCAGCGCCTGTCCTTCTCGTCCATGCTGCGCGCCGGCGCCGGAACCTCCACGGCGGACCTGGAGGTGCGCCAGCCCGGCATCGCGGGCTCGGACGCCAAGCTCATGGGTCGCGTCCGCCAGCTGGTGAACGACAACTGCGCCGTCATCTTTGCCGTGCCGGACCGCGGCGCGCGCGAGTCTCTGGAGCTGCGCCTCTCGGACGAGATGGTCCCCTTTGTGGAGTCGCTCGGGACGGCTGCCGAGAACAACGACCCTGTAGCGCCGCCTCTGGAGCGCGGCCGTGTCACCTTCACCGACGCGCCCGTGCCCGCCGGCATCGTGATCCCGGGCGCGCGCCTTGCCGTGCTCTCTGTCTCCGACCTCGCCTCTCGCACGGCAAAGTCGCGCCGTCGCGCCCGGCGCGTGGACCCCACGAGCGTGACCTTCCCGTTCAAGCCCGGCGACTACGTCGTCCATGCCACGCACGGCATCGCCCTCTTCGCGGACATCGTGCGCCAGGAGGTCGCCGGCCGCGAGCGTGACTACTTCCTGCTGGAGTACGCCGGCGAGGACAAGCTCTTTGTGCCGCTCGAGCAGGTTGACCGCATCACGCGCTACGTTGGCCCGGACGGCTCCGCCCCGCGCCTCACGCGCCTCAACACCGCCGACTGGTCCCGTGCCACGGGCAAGGCGCGCCGCTCCGCCAAGAAGCTCGCCTTCGACCTGGTGGACCTCTACACGCGCCGCAGCTCCGTGCCCGGCTACGCCTTCTCTCAGGACACGCCCGTCCAGGAGGAGATGGAGGCGAGCTTTCCCTACGAGCTCACGAGCGACCAGCGCTCCTCGATCGCCGACATCAAGGCGGACATGGAGGCGCGCAAGCCCATGGATCGCCTGCTCTGCGGCGACGTGGGCTTTGGCAAGACGGAGGTCGCCCTGCGCGCGGCGTTCAAGTGCTGCCAGGACGCCAAGCAGGTCATGGTGCTCTGCCCCACCACCATCTTGGCTCAGCAGCACTTTGAGACGTTCTTCTCGCGCTTCTCGCCCTTTGACCTCAAGGTGGCCGTGCTCTCCCGCTTTGTGACGCCGGCGCGGCAGCGCAAGGCGCTCGAGGGCTTCGCGGACGGCAGCGTGGACGTGCTCATTGGCACGCACCGGTTGCTCTCCGCAGACGTCAACCCCTACGACCTGGGCCTCGTTATCATCGACGAGGAGCAGCGCTTTGGCGTTCAGCACAAGGAGCAGCTCAAGAACATGCGCGAGCAGGTTGACGTGCTCACGCTCTCGGCCACGCCCATCCCGCGCACCATGCAGATGGCCATGAGCGGGGTGCGCGACATGAGCCTCATCATGACGCCGCCACCCGGGCGCCTGCCCGTGAAGGTCACGGTGGGGGAGTGGGACCCAGACGTCGTGAGCGCGGCGATCCGCGAGGAGCTGGCGCGGCGCGGTCAGGTCTACTACGTGAGCAACCGCGTCCACACGATCGACGACGCCGTGGAGCGCGTGCGCGAGGCCGCGCCCGAGGCCCGCGTGGGCGTGGCGCACGGCAAGATGAGCGCGCGCGAGGTCGAGGACGTGATGCTGCAGTTCCAGGAGCACGAGATCGACGTGCTGGTGGCCACTACGATCATCGAGAGCGGCATCGACAACCCGCACACCAACACGCTCATCATCGAGGACTCGCAGCGCCTGGGCCTGGCGCAGCTCTACCAGCTCAAGGGCCGCGTGGGCCGCGGTCGCACGCAGGCCTACGCCTACTTCATGTTCCCGGCCGAGCAGCCCCTCACGCCCGAGGCCACCGACCGCCTCACGGCGATCAACGAGTACCAGGACCTGGGCAGCGGCATGAAGATCGCGATGCGCGACCTCGAGATCCGCGGCGCGGGCTCGCTCATGGGCGCCGAGCAGCACGGCAACCTCTCCAGCGTGGGCTTTGACCTCTTCACGCAGATGCTCGGCGAGGCCGTGGCCGAGGCGCGCGGCGAGACGCGCGACGTGGAGCAGGCCGAGGTCACCATCAACCTGCCGGCGGACTTCTTCCTGGCCGAGGAGTACCTGCCCGATGTGGACAAGCGCGTGCTCGTGTACCGCCGCCTGGCGGCGGCCGTGGACCTGGCGGAGGTGGACGCGCTGCAACAGGAGTGCGAGAAGGACTTTGGCACGCTGCCCCTTGCCGGACGCAACCTCTTCGACCGCGCCCGCGTGCGCATCCGCGCGCAGCGCCTGGGGTGCGCAAGCGTGTCCCTGGCCAACGGACGCCTGGTCTACCAGGGCGTTGAGGTCCCACGCGTCACGGCGCTGCGCCTCAAGGAGCGCGGCGGCGTGGTCTATCCCAAGACCAAGAAGGTGGCCTACCCCTTCCACCGCACGCAGGAGGAGGTCATGCCGGCCGCGCTCGGCGTGCTCGAGGAGATCGGCGGCGACGACGAGGTGGACGACGCGGAGTAGCGGCACGCGCGCCCTTCTCGTCCCGCCCGTCCGGGTCTGCGGCGCCCGTCGACGGCAAACCCTGACTTTTGCACGAGCGCTCCGCTTCTCAATACGGTTCAAAACAACATATAAGCTGGTAGATGACTTGCGTCCCAGCGCGGGCACGGCGAGAAGCCCGGTCAGCTCGTGCAAAAGTCCACACTTGCACGGCTTAGCGCCAACCCTTGGTAAACTGCTGTAAAATCTGTCGATAAATATTACGACAAGAAAGGGAGGGGCCATGCCGTCCATCAAGCCGGTCTCCGACCTGCGAAGCTATGCGGATGTTCTTGCGGACGTCAGTGAGGGTTCGCCGGTATTTCTCACTAAGAATGGGCGGGGCAAATATGCGATTCTCGACATCAGGGACTACGACGGCCTGATGGCTGCAGGTTCCCTTGCGGGCGAGCTCGCCCGGGGGCGCCGGGAGGGGGACGAGAAGGGTTGGATGTCCGAGGGTGACGTTCGCGCACACTTTGCGCGCCGCGCAGCGGAAGATGTGAGCGCCCTTGAGGCATGAGGTGGTGTACTCCCCGCTTGCGCTGGATGACCTTGATGGGATATGGGACTATCTTGCCGTTGGCCAAGGTGTCCCTTCCGCTACCCGCGCGGTCGTGGGAGCGATTGTGGACAGGGTTTCTCAGCTTTCCGCCTTCCCTCTGTCGGGAACTCCTCTCGTCACCCCGTATACCCCCGAGAGTCAGTATCGCTACGTGGTCGCCAGGGGGTACCTTGCCTTCTACCGCGTGCAGGAGGGAATCGTCTACGTTGACCGCGTGCTCCACATGCGCCGCGACTGCGTAAGCGCGCTCTTGGGTGAGGTGGACGACGCGGAGTAGCGGCTGCGCCTTCTCGCCCATTACAGTTTGAGCCGGCCCTCGCGCCGGCTCCTTTGTATTCTTCCAAGCCTTGGAAATACGATTGAAGTCGACCCCGAGGGGTCGCTGGCCGACCGCCCCGGACGGCCCTTCCGCCCTGCCTCTCGCGAAGGCCCGGGGGGGTGTTGCCGCCGGGGACGGCTCGCCGCGGCAGGCGACTGATAGAGATATGCCGGGGGCTGCCCCACGGCTCCGTAATGTGGTTGTCGCTCCCGCGGACGGCGGTCAGCCAACTTGAGGAGAGGATACACCATGGAAGAGAGAGCAAGGCCAGGGGCCGCCTTCCTCGCCTTCGACGTCGGCAAGTCGTCGCACCGCGCCTGCGCCGTCGACGCGTCCGGGGAGGTCCTGTTCAACCGGGAGGTCGCCAACAGGCCGGCCGACATAGACCGCGCCCTCGCCGAGGCCGGTGCCGGGGCCAGGGTCGTCGTCGACCAGAAGCGCAACATCGGGGCGCTCGTGGTCGCGAGGGCCCGCGCCGCGGGCAACCCGGTCTCCTACCTGCCCGGCATCGCGATGAAGAAGGCCCGCGACATGTTCCCGGTCACGGCGAAGACGGACGCGATAGACGCGGAGGTGATCGCGCGGACGGCGGCCGGCATGCCATGGACGCTGCGCGAGGTCGCCGAGGAGACGCCCGCCGCCGCGTCCCTCAGGATGCTCGCCGCCCAGCGCGACTTCGCGGTCGGCTCGAGGACGCGGGCCGTCAACCGGCTGCGCGCGGTGCTGCTCGAGGCGGACCCGGCGTTCGAGTCGGCGGTCGACCCGTCGAGCCGCTGGCAGCTCGCCGTGCTCGCGGAGCTCGGCGGGCCGTTCGGCATCAGGGCCGCCGGGCTCAGGCGCTTCCGCTCGGTCGCCGAGCGCGCGGGAGGGGCCAGGCGGGCCGCCTCCGACCGCCTCTGGGCGGCGGCCGCGGCCTCCGCCTCGTCGGGCCGCCCCGAGCTCGCCGCGGAGTCGGAGCTCGTGTGCTCGCTCGCCGCGAGGGCGGCGGCGGACTCGGCGGAGGCCGCTCGCCTCGACGCGCTCATCTCCGACTCGCTTGCCGGCGACGAGACCTACGAGGCCCTGCTCACCGTGCCCGGCGTGGGTCCTAAGACGGCCGCGGCGCTCGTGACGCTCGTGGACGTGTCGATGTTCCGCAGCCACGACGAGCTCGCGGCGTACGCGGGCCTGGCGCCCTGCAACCGGCAGTCGGGGACGTCGCTCAACTCGTCGTCGCCGTCGCGGAGCGGCAACAGGACCCTGAAGAACCTGCTCATATACTCCTGCACGTCCCTGGTGGGGACGGGCAACCGCTTCGGCCGCTACTACGACGCCTGCAGGGCGCGCGGCATGCGGCAC
>CALULC010000044.1 GCA_944321385.1 uncultured Atopobiaceae bacterium | reverse complement strand
CAGGTTGACGCCCGATCGTAATTCCCCAGGAGGGGCAAGGGCTCGTCAAGGCTGCCATGTCGGGCAGCTGACATAACGGCAACATGATACCCGAAATGCGCCTCTCCATACGTCCCCTACACGCAACAAAGTGACAAAGGGGTCGGAGCCGAATGTCACATGTGACAAAGGGGTCGTAGCCGAATGTCACAGTTGTGGGACCGATTCCACCAAACAGCGCAATTTCAGCGCGGCGCAGCGCTTACACACGCCTTGCCTGCGCTAAACTTGGGGCCAGTACGTTACCAGTTGCAACCGCGCGCAAGGAGCGCGCAACGGAAAGGAAGCGCAACGAGATGAACATCCTGTTCTATGGAACCGCCAGCTATGACAGGGCCTCATTCACCAAGGAGCTCGTGGACTACCCCGAGATCAAGATCGACTTCACCGAGACCAACCTCACGCCCATGACCGCGGCCCTCGCGCGCGGCTATGACGCCGTCTGCGCCTTCGTCAACGCGGACTGCGGCGCCATGACGCTCGAGATTCTTGCCGGCTTTGGCGTGAAACTGCTGCTCATGCGCTGCGCCGGCTTCGACGCCGTCAACGTTGCCGTGGCCGAGGACCTGGGCATCAAGGTCACCCGCGTCCCCGCCTACTCCCCCGAGGCCATCGCCGAGCACGCCATGGGCCTCGCGCTGGCCGCCAACCGCCGCATCTGCAAGGGCTACATCCGCGTTCGCGAGAACGACTTCTCGCTCGACGGCCTCGTCGGCGAGACGCTCCACGGCAAGACCGCCGGCATCATCGGCACCGGCCGCATCGGCGCCGCGCTCTGCCGCATCTGCAAGGGCTTTGGCATGAAGGTCCTGGGCTCCGACCTCTACCCCAACCAGAAGCTCGTGGAGGAGGGCGTCGTCGACGAGTACGTTGACTACGACGAGCTCTATCGCCGCTCCGACCTCATCTCGCTCCACGCCTTCCTCAACGACGAGAGCCGTCACATGATCAACGACGAGTCCATCGAGAAGATGAAGGACGGCGTGATCTTCATCAACACCGGTCGCGGCGGCCTCGTTGACACGCAGGCCCTCATCCGCGGCATCCTCTCCGGCAAGATCGGCGCCGCCGGCCTCGACGTCTACGACGAGGAGGGCCCCAACGTCTACCAGAACCGCGGCGGCCAGGTCATCGACTCCGTGACCGCGCGCCTCTGCTCCTTCCCCAACGTCGTCATGACCAGCCACCAGGCGTTCTTCACGCACGAGGCCCTCGGCGAGATCGCCCGCGTCACGCTCGACAACGCGCGCGCCTACGCCAACGGCACCGACTTCGTGGATCGCAGCGTGGTCTGCTAGCCGACATCGCCCGCCCCGTCCCCTGTTTCCCCTGTCCGAGCGAAGAGAGAGGCTCAGATGGCAACTTTCAAGAAGAAGAAGACCAAGATCGTATGCACCATGGGTCCGGCCGTTGAGGACGAGGAGGTGCTGCGCCAGCTCATCCTTCACGGCATGAACGTTGCGCGCTTCAATTTCTCGCACGGCTCCCACGAGTACCACCGCAAGAACATCGAGCGCGTGCGCAAGCTCTCCCGCGAGCTCTCCATCCCGGTTGCCATCCTGCTCGACACCAAGGGTCCCGAGGTCCGCACCGGCCTTCTCAAGGACGGCGAGAAGGTCCAGCTTGAGACCGGCAAGACCTGCATCGTCACCACCGACGACGACGTCATCGGCACCGCCGAGCGCTTCTCGCTCGACTACAAGGAGCTGCCCAACGAGGTGGAGAAGGGCTCCGTCATCCTGATCGACGACGGCCTCATCGGCCTGGAGGTCGACCACGTCGAGGGCACCGACATGTACTGCAAGATCACCAACGGCGGCCTGCTCGGCGAGCGCAAGGGCGTGAACATCCCCAACGTCAACATCAGCCTGCCCTCCGTCACCGCCCAGGACCGCGCGGACATCATGTTTGGCTGCGAGCTGGGCATCGACGCCATCGCCGCCTCCTTCATCCGCGACGGCAAGGCAGTCCAGGAGATCCGCAAGATCTGCATCGAGATGGGCACGCCCAACATTCTCATCTTCCCCAAGATCGAGAGCGCCCTGGGCGTGAAGAACTTCGACGAGATCCTCCACGAGGCGGACGGCTGCATGGTCGCCCGCGGCGACCTGGGCGTTGAGGTGCCGGCCGCCGAGGTCCCGCACATCCAGAAGACCATCATCCGCAAGTGCAACCAGCACTACAAGCCGGTCATCACCGCCACGCAGATGCTCGACTCCATGCAGCGCAACCCGCGCCCGACGCGCGCCGAAGTCACCGACGTTGCCAACGCCATCTACGACGGCACCGACTGCGTCATGCTCTCCGGCGAGACCGCGGCCGGCAAGTACCCGATCGAGGCCGTGAAGACCATGTCCGAGATCTGCAAGGAGACCGAGAAGTACGTGCCCGAGCGCAAGGAGTACCACGACCGCGGCGGCGTGCGCAACGTCAACGGCGCCACCGGCTTTGCCGCGCTCGAGATGGCCGACCGCGTGAACGCCAAGTGCATCCTCGCCCCCACGCACTCCGGCCGCTCCGCGCGCCTGATTTCCACCTTCCGTCCCAAGATGCCGCTCTACGCCACGTCCCCGAGCGAGGAGACCATCCGTCGCACCTGCTTCTACTGGGGCGTCTACGCGTACCGCACCGTGGAGCAGGGCTCGCTCTCCAGCACGCTCTACAACGCGCTGACCACGGCAAAGAACAACGGCCTGGTCGAGGCCGGCGACATCGTCGTCATCACCGCCGGCGACGCCCAGACCTCGCCGCGCCTGGGTGATTACACCACCTCCACCAACATGGCGATGGTGGCACAGGTCCAGTAGCCGAGAAGAACGTCGACTCGCAGGGCCCCGGGCATGCGCTCGGGGCCCTTTTGCGTGCCCTTCGGGCTTCTCGCTTGACGGCGGCGGGCTCGTCTCAGGCCCGCGGGGCTTCTCGCTTGACGGTGGCGGGCTCGTCTCAGGCCCGCGGGGCTTCTCGCTTGACGGTGGCGGGCTCGTCTCAGCCCTGCGGGGTTTCTCGCTTGACGAAAGCGGGCTCGTCTCAGCCCTGCGGGCTTCTCGCTTGACGGTGGCGGGCTCGTCTCAGCCTGAAGCGCGTTCAAAGCTGAGACGAGCCCCGTTTGGTCAAGCTTTCCGCCCGCAGGGCTGAGACGAGCCCCGTTTGGTCAAGCGAAGCGCAGCGCCCCTACCGCTCGCAGCGCCAGTAGTACGCCGAGAAGGGCTTGAGCTCGGAACCGCCGCCAAAATCGTGCTCCTCGCCGGTGATGAGGTCCACGGCGCGGCCGCACTGCGCATCAAAGTGCACCACGGCCGGCGAGTCCGCCGCGTTTATCGCCACGATCACGCGCTCGCCCTCGCTGCGGCGCTGGAACACCAGCTGCTGCGGCTGGCACTGGAGCTGCGTGTAGTCGCCCCAGACGAGCGCCTCGCTCCCGGCACGCGCCGCCGCCAGCGCGGCAATCCAATTCGTGAGCGCGTTCCACTCCGGCGCGTCGAGCGCGGGGCGCAGCTCGTGGTCACCGGGGAGCTGCTCGCCCTCGATGCCCCACTCGCTGCCGTAGTAGACCGCCGGCACGCCGCTCATGGCAAAGAGCAGCCCGTAGAGCGGCACGAGCTGGTTCTTGTTGTCCAGCTTGGTGGCAATGCGGGGCACGTCGTGGTTGTCCACAAAGTCCAGCATGTGACGCCCCGTGTAGAGGTCCCACGGGTGGCTGCCGCTCTGGCGCTCCAGCGCGTAGGCGATCTCATGCATGTTGGCCGCGTTCATGGAGGACCACAGGCCCTTGTAGGCCTCGTAGTTGGTCACGGAGTCGCAGAGGTCCTCACCCATCCACTGATTGTAGTCGCCAAACATGGTCTCGCCCACCAGCGGGAACTTCTCGCCGCGCTCCTGGCCAATCTGGTTGGCCACGCCCCTCAGGAAGCGCAGGAACCCCTGGTCCAGACAGTAGGCCACGTCCAGACGCAGGCCGTCGATGTCAAACTCACGCACCCAGCCGCGAATGACGTCGGCCAGGTAGTCGTTGAGCTCGCCGTTCCAGTGGTTGAGCTTCACCAGGTTGACCGCACCCTCCCAGCAGCTGTAGGAGAGACCGTCGTTGAAGCAGTTGTTGCCGCCCCAGTCGATCTCAAACCACCCGGCGTACGGGCTCTCGCCGCGGCGGGCCAGCACGTCCTGGAACGCCCAGAAGCCACGCCCCACGTGGTTGAAGACGCCGTCGAGAAGGACCTTGATGCCGGCGGCGTGGCATGCGTCCACAACCGTGCGCAGGTCCTCGTTGGTGCCGAGACGGCAATCCACGCGCGTGTAGTCGCGCGTGTCGTAGCCGTGCGCGTCGGACTCGAAGACCGGGTTGAGCAGCAGGCACGTGACGCCCATCCTGGCCATGTGGTCGACCCAGCCGTCGTCAACGATCTTGAGCAGGCGATGCTCGAGCACGCCGTCGTTCTCATATGGGGCACCGCAGAGGCCCAGCGGATAGATCTGATAGACAAACGACGGCTCAAACCAGCTCATGCGCGCACCTCCCGGCACAGACAACAGACCCATCCATTCTAGCTGGGCGCCGTTCGCCTAATTTGTGCGCCGCAAGCGGCGGGATGACTCACACGCGGCTTGAGAGCCCCTCTACGATCGTGGCGTTGGCCTCCTCGCGGGCCACGTCAAAGAACTCGGCCGTGAGCAGCTGGTACTCCGGGATTCCGCTCAGGTGCTCCGCCTGGTTCTTCTCCACGATCCTATGAGCGGACTCCACGGCGCCGCGCACGTCTCGCTCCAAGATGGAGTACGGCGGGAACGCGGCGCACTGGGCGAGAAGCGCCTCGTCAACGTGCGGCACGAGCGAGATGTTCAGGGTGCGCCCAAAGAGCGCGAAGTCCCCCTGCTTGCCGATGCGCGCCCGCTCCCCCGGCTCCATGCCGATGCTCGCCAGGTAGGCTCGCGTGTGCGCGTTGTACACGTGATCCGCCACCAGATGCGCCCACGCGCCAAGCACCACGTCAGAGACGTCATCACGGCCTGCGATGTAGAAGTCCCAGAAGTCGTCGTAGCGCGGCAGGGGAATGTGCTCGCGGATGGCGTAGTGCGTGAGCTTGTAGTCTATGCGCACGGTGGTGTTGGGGACCATGTAGCCCACGTAGACGTCGGGGGCCAAGTTGCCGAGAAGAAACGCGTTCTCGTCACGCACGCCCAGGGCAGCCGCCCCCTCCTCGCGAAGGAGCCGCTCCACGTGCGCGGTATGTATGTTCCAACTTGGCATGGTCACATGCTAGCACGGAACCGGCGCCCCAAAAAGAAAGACGCCCCAGGGCCGTAACCCCAGGGCGTCCAAAGTGCGCGTGGCAAGAAAGGCTAGCTGCGCAGGATGCCGAGCTTCTCAAGCAGAGCAATGACGCCCGCGGCAAGGCCGGCAAACAGAGCGACCCAGACGGTCCACGCAACGCCGCCCTCAACGTCAGAGAGGGCATTGGCGCCCGCGACGAAGTTGCCCACGGCAATAATCCAGAGGAGCGCCGTCAGCGCACAGGCAAACCCTGCGACAATCAGGGGAATGGACCCCGGGGTCTTGGACTTTATCGCGTCGAAAACGGCGATGGCGGTGGCTGCAATCGAGACGACCCAGAGAGGGAAGACGAGGGTGTTGACAAAGCTCGCCATCCCAAACGAGCCGATTGCGCCCTCCTGCTTCCTGCTGAGGTCGGTTACCTCGGAAAGCCGGTCGTTCGCCTCGTTGGCGAAGGGGCCGAGAAGGGAGGAATACCCGGGAATGGTGGTCGTAAGCTCAACTCCGCTGCCGTAGATGTCGGCACCCTCCTCGGTAACGCTCGGGAGGAGCAGGAGGACCGCCGCGATGAGGACCGCGACGACCGAGATGATCGTGAAGAGGCCAAAGCCGCCGGACACGGTGCCGCCAAAGCCGCCCCCAGCATTGTTGCCGCCAAAGCCGCCCCCAGCGTTGTTGCCGCCAAAGCCGCCCCCAGCGTTGTTGCCGCCAAAGCCGCCGGGCACGGTATTTCCGCCAAATCCGCCGGCTACGGACGTGCCGCCAAAGCCGCCGGGCACGGTGCCGCCGGCACCCATACCACCCTGACCGCCCGCGGACGTCTGAGTGGCGCCAAACGTCATTCCACACGAACCGCAGAAGCGCGAGCCGTCCGGGTTCTGGGCGCCGCACTTGGGACAATACATCATGATGTCCTCCTCACGAAAGGTAATCCTTGGCAGAGAGTATACACCCCGCCCCTGCCTTCATTCAGAACGTGCCCTAGAGATATTCCGACCCGCGCGACTGCTCGATCGAGAGAATCGTGGCGGCGTTCTGCTGCTCGATGCTGTTGAGAAGCCCCATGGAGTCAAACTGCTCGGGCGAGTACCGCGGCGTGTACCAGGACTGGCCGTTGAAATAGCTCTGGAGGTCGTCCTTCTGGAACATGCGACCGTGACGGGCGTAGATCTCGTTGCGGGCAATGTAGAGATCCCAGTTTGAGAGGCCCTGGAGCTCGCTGGCGCTGTAGAGTCGCGTGGAGCTGTCGGGGAGAACGTAGCTGCCGCTGGAGGGCGTCGTCGAACCACCGCCGGACCCACTTCCCGAGCCGCCGCCGGGATTGCTCTGCTGGACCTCCTCGACCTCAACGGTAAAGACCGCCTCAAGGCCCTCGTACGTCACGGTCACGCCAACGTCCCCGGCAGAGTCAAGGGTGCTCGGGTCAAAGGAGAAGTCCGCGGCGTTGCTCGAGGAGTACCTGACGTCCTCCTTCTCGCCGTTGTCATACACGAGTGTGAGGACAAGGCCAGAGGGGTCAAGGTCCTCCCCCACTTTGTACTCGGTCTTGGACGGCGCCTCGCCGATCGCAATCAGCTCGACCTTTGCCTCGTCGTCAGCGTCATCGGCATCGTCCTTGTCGTCCTTGTCGACGACCTCCTCGTCCTCGTCGGACTTGTCGTCCTTCTTGTCGTCCTTCTCGTCCTTGTCCTTGTCCTCGTCTTTCTTGGAGTCGGCGTCCTCGGACTCCTCGGCGTCCTCGGGCTGCTCGGACCCAAGGAGGTTCAGTCCAAACGGATCAGCAAACACGACCACGACGGCTCCCACGGCAAGTACGGCGAGAAGCCCCATGACAACCGCCGCCACGACCAAACCGCGCCCCGCCTTTTTCTGGGGGCCATCAACGTAGGCGCTCTCGTCGTAAGGCTGGGCGTACGGGGCGCTCTCAAACGAAGCCCCAGCCATGCCAGCGGTGTCCTCCACCTGGCTCTCCCCCAGCACGCTCGTTTGCGTGACATCCCAACCGTAGTCGCCCGCCGGAGCGGCGTCGCCACCCATCACGGTCGTCGGGGCTGCCCCCTCCTGCCACATCTGGGTTGCGCCCTGCTCCGGAGCGCTCGCGGCCTCCACGGTAGGGTCGTCCATCGGGGCTCCGCAGCTCGTGCAGAACTTGTTCCCATCGGGAACCTGCGCGCCGCATTTCCTGCAATACATAGCGTTCCTCTCAGTCGTGCGTGCGATGGTCCTGGTAATTGGCCAGATACCCAGCAAACTCGGGCGAGGTGTCGGAGTTTCCGGAGCGCCACGCCTTGTGATCGGTAATCTCGCTCTCAAACCCATAATACGCGTCGATGTAGGCAATGAGGCCGTCGAGCGCCTCGAGCTGCTCGGGCGGGTAGTCTCCGGAGCCGCCCACGTGCACGAGCTCGATGCCCACCGACCAGGCGTTCATGCCATAGTCCGCAAAGCTCGAGCCTATGGGTGTGGTGCCCTTCATGTCGTCGCGTCCGTCCTCGGTTATGCCAAAGGCCTCGTTGTGGCCCGTGTCGCCGTATCCCGAGTGGTGCGCGATGCGGTCGAGCGGAACGCACTGGACGATGTGGCCGTCCTTGCCTATCACAAAGTGCGCCGCCACCAGGTTGCCGTTGCTCGCCCACCACGAGACCACGTTCTCTGGGGCTCCCTCGCCCTCCGTGTCATGGAGCACGATGTAGCGCTGGTGCTCAGCACCCTTGGGGCCGTGGTCAAACTCGTCGTGGTAGTCCTCGGTGATGTCCAGCCGTGCGCGCAGCTCGTCGGCCGTGGGACGTTGCGGCTCGGCGTCTTTGTCGGCGTCTTTGTCCGCGTCCTTGTCGGCGTCCTTCTCCAGCTCGTCAGCGTCAAAGAGACCCTCGAGCCCGCTCGCTATCCCGTGGCCTGCGGGCTCCTCTACGGAGGCGTCGTCCCGGGGCGCCGGATCCTCGCCCTTCTCCGCAGGCGCTCCGGAGCATCCCGCCAGAAGCAGCGCAAGCGCCAGAAGCGCACCAAGAGTCATCGTCCTTCTCATCTTGCCCCTATCCGGTGATGATCATAGACTCGCCCTGCGCGAAGGGCTCCGGGTCAGGATAGACGCTCGGCGTTGCCCACACGTTGACGAGCGCGGTGCGCTGCGCCAAGACGAGCGGCCGGTACTCTGCGCCCACGGTGATGCCGGAGTCTGGCTCGCGGTCGTCCTCCGTCAGGAATTGGCGCGTGTAGGTGAGCGTGTAGGTTGCTTGGTACCCACCCTCGATGCCGTCCACGACCTGCTCGAGGTTGCCCTGCTCGTCGTAGGTGAGCGTGGCCGTGTAGACGTCTTCGCCGATCGTGGCGGTGGCCTTGGTCAAGCGCCCCTCGCTGTCATAGGAGAAGTCGACCGGCGCGTGATAGTCACTGTAGGTGTCCGTGTTGTCATACCTGTTGGAGAGATCCGTGCGAACCAGGTTGCCGGCATCGTCATACTCGTAAGTCGTGGTCTCGACGACCTTGCCGTCCTCATCGTTCGTGTGGACCTTCTTGATGAGCCTGCCCTCTTCATCGTAGGAGAAGGTGCTTGTCACGCCCGGGCTGTCATCATATGAGAGGGTCAGGCTCTCCAGGCGGCCCTCGTCATCGTAGGTGTAGGTCGTAAACCTATCGGGGTCGCTCCCGGGGCCAGTGCTCATCTTACAGACGCGACCCTCCTCGTCATAATCGTAGCTGGCCCCATACCCTCCCACGAGCTCATTCCAGCCAGCCAGCCTCTCGTTGGCGTCGTAGGTAAACGTCCTTGTGTAGTCGTTCTGATACCCCATGAAGTACGAGTCCTCGTACTGGGCCACGAGCAGGCCCCGCTCGTCGTACTCATACTCCCAGCGTATGTCGTTGTCTCCGTCTGTATAGCGGCGCGCAGAAACCCTGCCCTCGTCGTCTCGCTCCACAAAGTAGGAGACAACGTAGCCAAAGTCGTGCGCCTCCTCCACGCTGGTAACCACCCAGCTCTCGTGGAGCAGCGTGGAGCCGAGGCCGGTGACCTCGGTGGAGTCAGGGACGCTCAGGGCGGCAAGGTCGTGATTGGACGAGACGTCGAGCAGGGCCAGCGGCTCGTTCGCAGCTTCGATCGAAGTCAGTTTTGGCAGGTCAGAGACGTCGAGAAGCGCAAGATTCCCGCCTCTGAACTCCAGGCGCTCGAGGTTGGGGAAGTAGGCTCCCATGCCCTCGAAGGCCTCGGCGTCATCCACGGCGAGCTCCGTCACGGCGCGCGCCTCGTCACGGGAGAGCTCGCCGTTGCCGTCTTTGTCGCAGGCCTCCTCGACCACCGCGCGAACGGCGGGGTCTGGGAAGTTGGCCTTGTCGATGGGCCAGGGCGAGAAGAACGCCAGCCAGATGCCAACTGCCGCGCCGCCAATGAGAAGAATCGCAGCGGCGACGATGACCGCAAGTATCGGAGCGCGGCGCGGGCGCGGCTGGACCTGCGGGATCACGGGACCGGGAGTTGGCGCGGGACCCCCGCCCGACGCCGAGAGCGAAGCGCCACACGTGCCGCAGAACATCGCGCCATCCGGGTTCTGGGCTCCGCAGCGTGTACAGAACATGGCTTCTCGTCCTTTCTCTGCGCATATGCACGCCTCTCAGTGAGCCAAATATGGCTCTGAGCGGCCGTTCGGCCTAGATGCAGAAGCACATGACCACACCGTACACGTTCTTCGGCGTGTTGCCGTACCAGGGGATTCCATCTGGACCAACGGCCATGCTGTAGCGGGCGTCCATCGGGTCTGGCGAGCGCTCCCACCAGCGTTCGACCCCATCGATGGCAAGGATGTCATTGGGGGCGTCCCAGGTGGCGCGCATGTCCGCATAGAGCTGGTACTGCTCGCCCTCGGCGTTGAACACCTCGTCGTGCTTCTCGTCCGGCAGGTACATGTGTCCGCCCAGCTCGGCGTACGCCGGGGCCCAGAGAGTGTCGGTCGTGGCAACAACGGATGCGGGGTCGGTCGTCTCGCCCGCGGCGTTGGTGTACTTGATCACAGGGACAATCTGGCTCGCCACCTCGGAGGGGAGCATGTCAAGAAGGTCGCTGTTCATCCAAGCGCGCAGGTCAGAGTCGCGCCAGCCGCCAACCGTGGTGTCTGCTTTGTTCATGGCGCACTCGCCCACGATGCCGCGCGACCCAAACGTGATGCCGGCCATGCCGCCATCCTCGCGCTCGTCATGATAGAAGCCGAGCACCTGCATGGTAACGGTAGTCCCGTTGGAGAGCTTGAGCTGCTTGGTCTGGGTGCCGTCGAGCGTGCCGTCCGAGTTGCAGAGGTGGTACTCGATGGCAATCTCGCGAGCCTCGGTCTCGTTCCCCGCGGCGGAGATGAGCTCGGAGATTTGGGAGAGCTCCTCCCAGCTGTATTCCGCCACGTTGGAGCGAACCTCCGGAGCGGGTTCCGTCTCTGGTTCCGGATCAGGGTCCTGCTCTGAATCGGCCTCCGAATCAGAGTCGTGCTCCGAGTCTGCCTTTGATTCGGATTCGTCTTTTGACGAAGTGGTCTCCTCGGCCGGAGTCAGCAGTCCAAAGCCGTTGGTGAGAGCCCCGGCGACCCCCACCACAGAGACGATTGCAAACACGATGAGGATGACGGCCACGGCCACAAGGCCCCGGCCAGACTTTGGCGGCGCGGCGTCACCAGGGATGAACTGGTAGTTCTGACCGTCCTGGTCAATATAGATCGTGTCTATGGCCTCCTGATTGGGTGCCGGCTGATAGTAGTTCTGCTGGTACTGGTAGGCGTCCTGCTGGTACTGGTAGGCATCCTGCTGATAATAATCGAACTGGACGGGCTCCTGCTGGGGCTGGGCAAGATCCGACGTCTGGGAGGAATCCTGCTGGGTCTGGGCGGGCTCCTGCTGGAGCTCCTCAAGAGACGCACCGCAGTTGGTGCAGAACTTCACTCCGTCGCGCTGCTCGGACCCGCAGTTTCTACAAAACATGGTTGCTCCCTCACTCGATAGCATGAGAATAACCGTTGCCGCTGCGCCTGACGCCTCAAAATCGGCGTGCGTCGGCCGCGGCTTTCATAAAGACGGGCTCGTCTCAGGGTGGAGGCGCTTCTCGCTTGACGAAAGCTGTCTTGTCTCAGGGTTGAGGCGGCTCTCGCTTGACGAAAGCTGTCTTGTCTCAGTCGCAGGGCCCCCGCAGGCTGAGACGAGCCTCGTTTCGTCAAGCGAGAAGCCCGACAGGCTGAGACGAGGCCACTTTCGTCAAGTCCTTACGCCGCAAGGCTGAGACGAGCCCCCTCTCGCAAAAGGCCGCCACCCGAGCGGTACGGGCGGCGGCCGGAAGAGACGAGCGTGAGACCAGCCTAGCTGCGGACCTCGCCGCCGGTGGCCTTGCAGACCTTGGTCACGAGCTTGGCGTGAGCCTTCTCCACCTCGTCGGAGGTGAGGGTGCGGTCCGCCGCGCGGTAGGTGAGCGAGAAGGCCATGGACTTCTTGCCCGCGCCCACGCGCTTCTCGTCACGGTAGACGTCGAAGAGGCGGACGTCGGCGAGAAGCTTGCCGCCGGCAGAGGCGATACGCTGCATGAGGGTCTCGCAGGTCACGGACTCGTCCACGACGATGGCCAGGTCCACGTCCACGCCGGGGAGCGTGGGCACGTCCTCGTAGGGCAGCTGGTCGGCAGCCAGGCGCAGCAGCGCCGCCTGGGAGAGCTCGAAGGCCACCACCGGCGCATCCACGCCCGTCGCGCGCAGACCGCGCGGGTGGACGTTGCCCACCCAGCCGATGACCTCGCCGCGGGCCAGGACCTCGGCGGCGCGGCCCGGCTGGAGCCACGGGTACTGCTCGGGGTCGGCCGCCTTGAAGCGGACCTTGGTCACGCGCAGGGCGTCCAGCAGCTCCTCGACCACGCCCTTGGCGTCGAAGAAGTCGTACTCGTCAAAGCGCTGGTTCCAGGCGTCGTCGGCGCGCTTGCCGCACAT
>CALULC010000043.1 GCA_944321385.1 uncultured Atopobiaceae bacterium | reverse complement strand
ATCTTCACCTCGTTGCCGCCGAACTTGCCGTAGTAGACCTCGTCGCCAACCTTGACGTCGATGGCGATGCGCTCGCCGTGCTCGTTCATCTTGCCGGCGCCCACGGCAACAACCTGACCGCGCTGCGGCTTCTCCTGCGCACCACTAGAGATGTAGAGACCAGTCGAGGTCTTCTCCTCCTTGGGGGCGGGCTTCACGAGAACGCGATCACCAAGCGGCTTGAGAGTCATGTTCAAGTACCTCCTTCTTTGTGCCCCTGGGGCACGTCTGCGGCACATTCCGCACCGCTGTAGCCAACGCTCAGAATCATACCCAGACGCGCCGACTTATACCACCTCGCGTGAAAAAATCTTACAAGACGCACTTAGATTTTCTGAGGCGTTTCAGCTCAGGCGAGAAGAACGACCGCCCGGCGCCCTTCTCGTCTGGCGAATCCCCAAACCCGATGCCCTTCTCGCCCGGCGAATCCCCAAACCCGACGCCCTTCTCGCCCGGCGGCACTCTTGTATGATGGCCACACCACATCGACCCTTGGAGGACAGACCCATGCTGAGCCGCTCTGCCCGATCCGTACGTCATATCTCCCGCGTTCTTCTCGCCTGCGCATTCGCCGTTGCGTGCGCCCTCGTGATCGTTGGCTGCTCCAAGAACGAGCCGCCCTCGGGCACCGTTCGCTACGAGACCGAAGGCGCCGTCGTGAACATGGGGCTGCTCCTGCACGGCTACACCTGGGACGGCGAATCCAACGATCCCGACGCGCCCACCGAGCTCAGTGACGACGACGTCCCCGACATCGAGGTCGCGGGCGCAACCGAGGTGCGCGTTTCCTTCTCGCAGCCCGCGACCGAAGTCGAGGCAGTGCGCTACGCCGAGGACGACAGCCTCGAGGGTGTCGAGTGCGCGCTCGAGGACGGCGTCGCCACCTTTGACGTCGAGCCGGGCTGGCGCTACTACGTGTGCGCCTGGTTCGAGGGCGGCGACGCGGGCTACCTCTTTGACGTCAAGGGAGCCGAGGGCGCGGAGGACAACATGGACGAGTTCGTGAGCACTGCGATGGTCGTCACGTTTGGCGACGGCGAGGTCCTCTTTGTGGACCAGGAGACCGGGACCCCCTACTACCCCACCAGCCTGCCATCAGACGCGCCCGAGCTCGCGGCTGGCAACATCGTGCGCGTGACCGGCAACGGCATCATGCTGGAGAGCTACCCCTCGCAGTACCCGGGAATCACGGGCGTTGAGGTGATCGAGAAGGGGACGCCCGCGGACGCCGAGAAGTACGACGAGCTAGTGGCGCAAATCTGGCAGCCCAAGGACCCGTCCGAGCCGCCGCTGGCCTCGCTCGAGTACACGACGGAGCTGGCCGCAACGTCCGTCATGCTCGGAACGTACGGCTACACCTGGACCTACGAGGAGGGCGGCTCGGAGCAGACCGTGACCGTGGACGCGCCGCACCCCACCCAGCTGGAAGCAGCCGAGCTTTCCGACGCGCGCGTGGACGGCCCCACCGAGGTCATCGTGAGCTTTGACGTGCCCTGCACGGCGGCGGGCATCGTGCGCTGGCCCGAGGACGAGCTCGAAGCCGCAGCGGAGGCAGCTGGGTCTGCCCAGGCGGTTGAGATAGGCAGCGTCGAGGGAGACGCCTGGACCGTCGACGACCGTGAGATCGTGGATGGCAACGTCGTCTTTACCGTGGAGCCGGGGTATCGCTACGCAATTTCCGCCACCTTTGACGCCGGCGAGGCCACCTACGCCTTCACCGCATAGGATCAAACCCCTCAATATTGGCCATTTCTCGCATCGTCTGTGTTTTTTACGGCACAACGCCGATACAGACGATGCGAGTATTCATATATGCGCAGGTAGACGATTTGCTTACATCGTCTGTATTTTGCCAAACGGCCAAAAAACACAGACGATGCGAGCACAGGTGGACGCAGGCAGCCGCGCTGACTCATTTCTCGCTTTCAGGGAATACTATGGTTGATTCCGCGGAACGGGGGTCACCATGAAACCCAAGACATCGCGCACCATCGCAATCGTTGCCATCATCGCCATCGCCGTTGTCACCCTGATCTCTTGCCAGATGCTTCCGCGCGAGCCCCTCCCCGAGGCAGACGTGCCCAACGCACACGCACGGGTCGCCGGCAACGATGACGAGACCACCCTCACCCTCGGCCGATACTCGTGGAGCTATGTGGCAAACGGCCAGAACTACGGCGAGACCCTCCTACAGATAGGTCCCCAGGTGTGGAATGTGGACGAACTGGCGCACGTTTCCGCCGCATCAACGACAAGAGTCACCGTGACCTTTGACGAAGCACCGCTCACCACCTATGTGCAGAGCTGGGACGAGAAGGACCTCTCCAAGGATGATCTTGCGGGCAAGCCGCTTGCCTGGCGCGCCCGCTACTGGCGTGACTTTGCAAACACGTTGGGCGAGGAGGTCCCGTCGACGTTTGAGGACGACGTGCTCACGTTTGAGGTCACGCCGGGGCGGCGCTATGCCATCAGCACACGCTTTGGGCCCGACCCGTCAGAGGGCGACCGCGTCGAGTATGTCTTCACCGTCAGCTGATTCAAGTGGGTAAGGGGCTTTGCCCCCTGCATCACAGCTCTTCGAGCTCGGCAAGCCAGAGGGCGGAGCAGGCGTCCGACGGCATGCGCAGGTCGCCACGCGGGCTCACGGCCGCCGAGCCCACCTTGGGGCCGTCGGGCAGGCAGCTGCGCTTGAACTGCTGGGCAAAGTAGCGGCGGTAGAAGACCTTGAGCCAGGAGAGAATCGTGGCGTCGTCGTACTTCTCGCCAAGCGCATGACGCGCCAAGCGGAAGACCTTGCGCGGGCCCGCACCGTGTCGCAGCACCTCGTAGAGGAAGAAGTCGTGCAACTCGTAGGGACCCACGAGGTCCTCGGTCTTCTGCGCAATCTTGCCGTCGCCCGTGGCAGGCAGGAGCTCCGGGGAGACCGGCGTGTCCAGAACGTCGAGAAGAACGTCCTTCTCGGCGGCGTTTCCGCAGGTGTCGGCCACGTAGCGCACCAGGTGGCGCACCAGCGTCTTGGGCACGCTCGCGTTGACGGCGTACATGGACATGTGGTCGCCGTTGTAGGTGGCCCAGCCGAGGGCCAGCTCGGAGAGGTCACCGGTGCCGATGACGAGGCCGCCCTCCTGGTTGGCCACGTCCATGAGGATCTGTGTGCGCTCGCGGGCCTGAGAGTTCTCGTAGGTGACGTCGTGGACGGACTCGTCGTGACCGATGTCGGAGAAGTGCTGGCGAACGGCGGGGCCGATCACGATCTCGCGCAGTTGCACGCCGAGCGCCTGCGAGAGCAGGGTGGCGTTGTCGTGCGTGCGGTCGGTGGTGCCAAAGCCCGGCATGGTCACGGCGACGATGCCCGTGCGATCAAGACACAGAAGGTCGAAGGCGCGCACGGCCACGAGCAGCGCGAGCGTGGAGTCCAGACCGCCGGAGACGCCGATGACCGCGCGCGTGGAATGCGTGTGCGCAAGGCGCTTGGCGAGGCCGTGGGCCTGGATGGAGAAGACGTCCTCGCAGCGCTCGGCGCGGCGGGCAGCATCTGAGGGCACAAAGGGGTGCGGGTCAACCCAACGCGTGAGATGCACGTGATGGACGTCCAGCGTGAAGCGACTCACGTGGTAGTCGAGCTGCGCCGCGTTGGCGACGGTCTCGAACGTGGACATGCGGCGGCGCTCGGCAACGAGCTGGCGGACGTCCATCTCCGTGAGCGCACGGCCGTCGCCGAAAGGAGCACCCTCGGCGAGGAGGCGGCCGTTCTCGGCCACAAGATCATGTCCGGAGAAGACGAGGTCCTGGGTGGACTCGCCGGTGCCGGCGCTGGCGTAGACGTAGCCGCAGACGAGACGTGCGCTCTGGCCGCGCACCAACTCGCGGCGGTAGTCCGCCTTGCCGACGAGCGCGTTGGAGGCGCTGAGGTTGCAGATCAGCGTGGCCCCCGCCTGCGCATGGCGAATCGACGGCGGCTCCGGCACCCAGAGGTCCTCGCAGATCTCCGCGGCAACGACGAGCTCCGGCAACTCCTCGCAGGCAAAGAGCTGGCTCATGCCAAAGGGAACGTCCAGCTGCCCCGCCACGTCTATGGGAACGACGTCCGCCGTGCCGGGGACAAAGTGGCGACCCTCGTAGAACTCGTTGTAGGTGGGGATGTGGCGCTTGGGCACCACGCCGAGAATCGTGCCGGAGGCAACGACGGCGCAGCAGTTGTAGAGCTTTGCGTTCACGCGCACGGGCACGCCCATCAGCAGGAGCGCGTCCAGCTCCGCCGTGCGGGCGACAAAGTCGGCGAGGCCGCGCTCGGCGGCGCTGAGCAGGGCGTCTTGCCAGAAGAGATCCTCGCAGGTGTAGCCCGTGATCGCGAGCTCGGGCAGCACCACGACCGAGGCGCCGTCCTCGGTGCAGGCGCGCTCCGCCGCGGCAACGCACGCATCAACGTTGAAGGTGACGTCCGCCACGCGGACCTCCGGCGTCACCGCCGCGACCTTGACAAACCCGTCCTGCATGAGACCCTCCTCGCGCAAACCCTACTTTGAGAAATCGTAGCATGCCAAACCCCGACTCGCAGGCCGCTCGTGCCACAGAAGCGTCATAATCTACCTATGTCAGTTGCGAGCCAACCGCTCGCGCGCAACGCGAGAAGGGAGTCATATGTTCTGCCCCAAGTGCGGAAGCCAGCAGCCCGACGGCAGCAAGTTCTGCGGCGTCTGCGGAGCCCCCATATCCGCCCCTAACCAGCCCACCGGCCCCGGACCCCAGCCGTCTGGCGTTGGCCCCCAGCCCTGGACGCCAACCCCGCAGGCCGGCATTGGCGTCGGGCCCGCGCACGGCCTCAACGTCTTTGCCCTCGCCGCCGCGATCGTGGCGGTTCTCGCCATCTTCTTCCTCAACATGGCGTGGATTAGCATCCCCGGCATCGGCGGGTTCGGGGACATGAGCGTCGGCGATATCAACGGATACATTCAGGGGCTCACCGGGCTTGCGTCGTCCCTTGGCGGGAGCGGCCTCTCCGGAGAGGCCGGGACGCTCGTTTTCTTCGTCGGCTTCATGAACATCCTCATCATCGTTGCGACCGTGCTCTGCATCGCGTCCGCCGTCGTGCGCATTGCGGCCCTCATTCCCTCCCCCGAGGTTCAGCAGCTCGTCGCCAAGGTCCCGGGCATCCTCCACAAGATCACGGGCGTCGTGGTCGTTGTTGCGCCCGTCCTGTGGGTCTTTGGCCTCATGGTCTCTGGCGGGGGCTTTGACGCCTTCAAGTACATCGGCATCGGCGTCTGGCTCACCCTCATCGCCGGAGTTGCCCTCCTCGTCCTGGACTCCCGCTCCAACTAGGAGACCTGTCTGCGGGAAGTTCCCGCGCGACGAGGCAAAGCTCGCCCCGAAAAATCGGCCGGACCCTCTCAGCAAGGGCCCGGCCGATTTGTGGAAAAGGGACTGTCCCTTTTCCACATCATCCCTCGAGGTAACGGGCGAGGAACTCGCGGGTGCGCGGGTGGTCAGGGGACGAGAAGATCTTGGAGGGCGCGCCCTTCTCGGCAATAACGCCCTTGTCCATGAAGACGACCTCGTCGGAGACGTTCTTGGCGAAGGCCATCTCGTGCGTGACCACGACCATCGTCATGCCCTCGGCGGCCAGGCGTCGCATGACCTCGAGGACCTCGCCCACGATCTCCGGGTCGAGCGCCGAGGTGGGCTCGTCGAAGAGCATGAGGTCGGGCTGCATGCAGAGGGCGCGCGCGATGGCGACGCGCTGCTTCTGGCCGCCGGAGAGGTTGTTGACGTCGGCGCGCGCAAAGTCCGCCAGGCCAACGGAGTCAAGATGGCGCAGCGCGACCTCCTCGGCCTCGGCCTTCTTCATCTTCTTGAGCGTTACGGGCGCGAGGGTGCAGTTGTCCAGCACGTTCATGTTGTTGAACAGGTTGAAGCCCTGGA
Source organism: uncultured Atopobiaceae bacterium (assembly GCA_944321385.1). GTDB lineage: Bacteria > Actinomycetota > Coriobacteriia > Coriobacteriales > Atopobiaceae > Thermophilibacter. Next base: position 6,399 of record CALULC010000043.1, on the reverse strand, counting down.
AGACCATGCCGATCTTCTCGCGCAGGCGGTTCACGTCAACGTGCTCGGCCGCGAGGTCCGCGCCGTGGAACCAGACGTGACCGGCGTCGGGCGTCTCGAGCAGGTTGATGCAGCGCAAAAGCGTTGACTTGCCGGAGCCGGAGGCGCCGATGATCGTGACCACCTGGCCGGGCATGACGTCGAGATTGATGTCGCGCAGGACCTCGAGGCTGCCGAAGGACTTGCGCAGGCCCTCGATGCGGACCATGGGCTCGGCGGTGGAACTTGCGGCGCGAACGTTCTTATCGCTCATGGCTTACTCCTCCACCTTCACGGGCTGATCAGACGTGCTGCCCACAGCCTCGGTCTTCACGTTGAAGCGGTGCGCAAAGCGACCGAGCAGCCACGACGCGAGCATCGTGAGGATGAGGTAGGCAACCGTGGAGATGAGCGCCGTCTGGAACTGCTGGTAGTAGATGCCAGCCACCGTGGTGGTGGCAAACATGAGGTCAAACGTTCCGATGACGGAGAGGACCGACGAGTCCTTGATGTTGATGACCAGCTCGTTGGAGAGACCGGGGATCGCATACTTGATGCCCTGCGGGAAGACGACCTTGACCATGGCCTGCCACTGCGAGAGGCCCAGCGAGCGGGCGGCCTCCGTCTGGCCCTTGTCCACGGACTCGATACCGCCGCGCAGGACCTCCATCATGTAGGCCGTCGAGTTGAGCGTGATCGTGACCAGGCCGGCGATGAACGTCGTCCAAATGCCGTTGATCTGCGTGGTGGTGAGGCTCGTCAGGCGCAGGATGCCAAAGACGCCGTAGTAGATGATCATTGCCTGGACCATCATCGGCGTGCCGCGCACCACCGTCGAGTAGAGCCTGGCAAAGCCGGCGCCCACGACCTTCCAGAAGCGCACGAAGTCGTTGTCGGGGCGGTCGATGCGCTGGATGCGGCAGAACACGAGCAGCAGTGCCAGGAAAAACGCGATGATCGTGCCAAAGACGGCCAGCTGGACGGTGGTAGCCAGACCGGTGAGGAACGTCTGACGGCCCTGGTAGAGGATGTAGCACATGCTCTCGAGCATGGGCTCCGGGCGGCGCGGCTTGGCCATGTTCGCCGCCTCCACCGCCACGTTCCACGCAGACGCCACGCCCATGACCACGCGGTCGATGAAGAGCACGAGCACGATGGCCCAGACCACGTACGATGCGTAGCGCAGCACGCGGCGCACGCCCGGCTTGGCAAACGGCGAGACGGACGCGTAGTCGCGCCACTTGGCGAGCTTGGTCACGAGTGCCACGGCGCTCACCACGAGCCAGGCGACGAGCAGGTAGTACATCACGAGCTCGACGGTGAACGCCTGCGCGAGGAAGCTCATCGCCGGTCGCCCCGAGCTCGAGAGCAGCATGCCCGCCAGCGCCGCCGCGCTGGTGCCGAGAAGAACGTAGCGATGGTCGTCAAGAAGGAACGAGGCCACGCGACCGCGCGTCCTTCTCGCCGCCTGCTCGCCTGTGGGGGCAGAGCTCATTTCTCTCTCCTTCTATTTCACGCGTGCGGGCGCGCGCCGAACTTGCGGCACGCGCCCCTATCTTACGCAACGTTGCGAGGGATTACCCCTTCTCCACATTAGGCCGGCTGACGGTCCATGCAGTCGTTCCACATCTGCTGGCGCTCGTCCTCCGGGATGGCGTTGATGACCTCGTTGATCTCTTCGAGGACGGCCTCCTGGCCCTTGGCGATGGCGGCGTTGTCCGGCATGACGGAGCCCTCGAACTTGTCGGTCATCTCGAGCTCCACGAAGTCGGGGTAGGTCTCGAGCAGCTTGGGCACGGAGAGCATCGAGTAGGTGATGACGTCGCTCGTGCCGGAGGCGAGGCTCTCCACGACCACGGGCACGGTCTCGCCCGGCGTCATGTGGTTGATGTCGGGGATCTGCTCGATGACGTCGTTGAACATCGTGGCGGCCTGGCCCATGATCGAGGCGCCCGCGAGGTCGGCGAAGGTAGTGGCGCTGGCGTAGGGCGAGTCCTTGGTGGTGATCATGACGATGTCGTCGTCGATGTAGGAGTCAGAGAAGTCCGCGGACTGGGCGCGGTCCGGATCAACGGACATGCCGGCGCAGACGATGTCGATCTGGCCGTTGTTGAGGGCGTCGATGAGGCCCGCAAAGTCGAGCTTCACGGCAACGGGCTCCATGCCCAGGGCCTCGGCGATGCGCTTGGCAACCTGCACGTCATAGCCGTCGGCGTACGCGCCGGAGACGTTCTCGATGGGGATGGTGAACTCGGACTCCTCGGAGACCTGCCAGTTGTACGGGGCGTAGGCCGCCTCCATGCCAACGCGCAGCGTCACGCCGTCGCCGAGGGTCGCCCCGGCGGTATCGGCGTCGGGCTCGTCGGTGGCGTCATCGGAGGTGCCCGCGGGCTCCTGCGCGGCGGGGCCGCAGCCGGAAAGGACCATCACGCCTCCCATGCCCGCCACGAGGCTCGACAGCTTGAGGAAGTCGCGGCGAGAGACTCTGTCAGATACAAGAACGTGCGGGGTGGCCTTCATGGTGGTTCCTTTCCCTTTTTGAGTAATCCCCTTCCGCGCGACGCAACCGGAGGGGACCCATTCCCCTCCCCCTTGCAAGCGGGCGCACCCGATGCGAGAAAGTTACGCGCACGTCGGCAGGATACAACGAAGCGAGAGGCGCTCTGAGCTGATACCATCTTGGGAAACATCGCCGTAACGGGTGATACGAAGGGACAGTCCCTTCGTATCATCAAAACGTAAATGAGACAAAGGGACTGTCCCTTCGTATCATCCGGAGGACGCATGGAGCAGGAAGTCTACGACGCCTACGTTGCCATTCTCGAGGAGGAGCTCGTCTGCGCGATGGGGTGCACCGAGCCCATCGCCGTTGCCTACTGCGCGGCGCTCGCGCGCCAGACGCTCGGCGCGCTGCCTGAGCGCGTGGACGTGGCGGCATCCGCCAACATCATCAAGAACGTGAAGAGCGTCATCGTGCCCAACACGGGCGGCGCGCGCGGCATCGAGGCTGCCGCGGCGGCAGGCGTGGTCGCTGGTGACGCGGACGCCAAGCTCGAGGTCCTGGCCGGCGTGACCGGAGAGCAGATTGCCGAGATGCGCGATTTTCTCGCCACGCACGAGGTCACGGTGGCGCCGAGCGAGCGGCCGTGGATCTTTGACATCCAGGTGCGCGTCTTGGGCGACGGCCACGAGGCGCTCTGCGAGATCGCCGGCTCGCACACCAACGTCATCCGCGTGGAGCGCGACGGCGAGGTTCTTCTCGATACGCCCTTCGAGGAGACGGCGGGCGAGAAGGACGCGGGGACGGACCGCGGCTGCCTCTCCATCGAGGAGATCGTCGAGTTTGCCGGCGCGGTGAACCTGGACGACGTCAAGCAGCTGCTTGGCCGCCAGATTGCCTGCAACATGGCCATCGCGCGCGAGGGCCTCCACGGCAGCTGGGGTGCCAACATCGGCAGCGTGCTGCTCTCCGCGTACGGTGACGGCGTGGCCAACCGCGCCAAGGCCTGGGCGGCCGCCGGCTCCGACGCGCGCATGGGCGGCTGCGAGCTGCCCGTGGTCATCAACTCCGGCAGCGGCAACCAGGGCCTCACGGCCAGCGTCCCCGTGATCGTCTACGCGCAGGAGCTGGACGTCTCCCACGAGGAGCTGCTGCGCGCGCTCGTGGTGTCCAACCTGGTGACCATCCACCTCAAGACCGGCATCGGCCGGCTCTCCGCCTACTGTGGCGCCACGAGCGCGGGCGCGGGAGCGGCGGCCGGCATCACCTACCTCTACGGCGGGCGCGCGGACGAGATCGCGCACACGGTGGTGAACGCCATCGCCATCGACTCCGGCATGGTCTGCGACGGCGCCAAGGCGAGCTGCGCGGCCAAGATCGCGAGCGCGGTTGAGGCCGGCCTTCTGGGCATGCAGATGCAGCAACAGGGCAAGCAGTTCTACGGCGGCGACGGCATCGTTGTCAAGGGCGTGGAGAACACGATCCGCAACGTGGGCGTGCTCGCGGCACAGGGCATGCGCGAGACGGACCGCACGATCATCGAGCTCATGTGCGGGTCTGGCGCGTGCTAACCCTCCGGGGGGCAGTCCGCGCCTTTAGTACGTCAACCCAAAGGCCCAGAGGGGGATGACATTGCCGTGGCCAAACTCGACGTCTTCCTTCACCACGTAGCCCTTCTCGGCCTCCTTGAGTTGATCGGAGGTCTTTGACCTGCCGCCCACCTCAAACATGAGGCCCCCAATCTGGAAGTCAGAAATCTTCGACGCCGTCACCAGGTGGTTGACGCGCATCTGGTTGAAGAAGAACGTCTCGCGAACGCTGCCGATGTCCTCCCGTCCGTCGCTCAGGTTATAGAGGATGTTGGTGTTGTCCAGATAGACCTTCTCCGGCTTGCCGAGCGCCCCGAGGCCGCTGGCGTCCGTGCGAAGTTGCGCCACCATTCCGGCCTTCTCCATGTAGAGCAGGTAGTCCTCCACGTTGTTGCGACTGGCCTGAATCTGACTTCCCAAGCTCGTCATATTGGGCTTGAACGGAGCGAGCGTGCTCACGACGGCCATGAGCTTCTTGAGCTTTCTGCCCGTCGCTGCGGTCATGTTTGCGTACTGCGGGATGTCCGTCTCGAGCGTTCTCGTGATGACCTGCGCGAGTTCCAGGTCAAAGTCGACGTCCGAGCCAAAGGGATAGTAGCCTCGCCGCAGGTAGTCGCGGAAGAGCGGCAGCGGATGCTCGATGCCCGGCAGCCCCGTGTCGCCAGCAAGGATGTCATCAAGCGGACGCACGGGCACCTCTATCCCATGGTGTATCGCGAGATACTCCCTGAACGAAAGGCCCTGCATCTCGTATCTGGGAGCACGCCGGCTGAGGTCGGCATCCCCCCGTTCGATATCCAGGACGGACGATCCCGTAAAGTACACGTGCAGACCGGGCAACGAGTCAAACATCATCTTGAGCTCGCGCGACCAGTTGGGATACTTGTGGACCTCGTCGATGAAGAGGTGCGACCCTCCGTCCTGATAGAGACGCTCCGCCACCCCATAGAGGGAATGGGTGGAGAAGTATAGGTGGTCTGCGGAGACATAGAGCGCGTCCCGTGTCGAGTGCGCCTCTTTGATGCGCTGCAGGAAGAGGGTCGTCTTGCCCACGCCACGCGGACCCACCAGGCCGAGCATGCGGTTGTCCCAGTTGATGGAGTCGTAGATGTAGCGGCGGAATGAGTCCGGGGTCTGAGCGAGCTGTCGGAGCATGTACTCGTAGAGCTGGTCCATGAGCGCCTCCATTATGCTGCACTCTCATAGTGCGTTTTTGAGATTATATCGCACTGCAAGAGTGCAGCAACTTGTCAGGGGGCAATAAGTCACGGTAGTGACGCAAAACGGGGATGCGGACGAAAAGTTGGACCCTCGCGGGTCCGGGACGGAGGCCCGCATTTCCAAAACCTGGTTTACGCATGCGACCTCTACGGCGCATGTCCCCGCTCTAGCTCGAGGAGGGCCCGCTTGCGGTCGAGGCCGCCGGCGTAACCGGTGAGGGAGCCATTCGCGCCCAGCACGCGGTGGCACGGGATAATCACGCTGATGGGATTCCTGCCCACGGCGGCGCCGACGGCACGAGGCGAGGATCCCAGCTCAGCAGCAAGCTCGCCGTACGTGCGGGTCTCCCCGTACGGGATGGAGAGAAGCACGCCCCACACGCGACGCTGGAACGCGGTGCCGCGCGGCGTCAGCGGGACGTCCGCCACGTCCGGACACCCACCCGCGAAGTAGGCGTCCAACCAGTGGCGCGCCGCCGCCAGCGCGAGTGCCTCGGCCGCCGCGTTCTTCTCGACATCCTCCAGCCCGCGGGCAAAGTAGCGCTGCCCGTAGAACCAGGCGCCCGTCAGGCCGGCATCGTCGGCCGCGAGCAGGATCCGCCCCAGCGGAGATTCGTAGTCGCAGACGCGCATACCGACCTCCAAAATGATACGAAGGGACTGTCCCTTCGTATCATTCCCAGGTGGGAGGGACGGGGGCGTTGGGGGTGGCCCAGGTGCCCAGGGCGGCGTTGGGGTCGGCGTCCAGGGTGAGCGGCGAGAAGGACCCGGCGTTGTAGCTCCTCAGGGCCGCGATGCCGATCATCGCCGCGTTGTCGCCGCAGGCGCGCATGGGCGGCACGGTCACGCGCACGCCGCGCTTCTCGAGCGCCTTCTTGTACGCCGCGCGCAGGCCCGGGTTGGCCGCCACGCCGCCGCCGACGCAGAAGTCGGAGACGCCGGTCTCCTCCACCGCGGTCACGGCCTTGGCCACCTGCACGTCTATGACCGCGGCCTCGAAGCTCGCCGCCAGGTCGGGCAGGTTGATCGCGCGACCGGCGCGGTTCTCGCCCTCGATGTAGGTGATGACGGC
>CALULC010000042.1 GCA_944321385.1 uncultured Atopobiaceae bacterium | reverse complement strand
GAGCTCGGCGACCACGACGAGAACATCTCCTTCGAGCGCTGCTGCGAGATCGTGGGCGAGGACGTTGCGGCCCAGCTGCGCGATGCGTCCCTCTCGATCTACAAGGCCGCTGCCGACTACGCCGCCGAGCAGGGCATCATCATCGCCGACACCAAGTTCGAGTTTGGCTTCATCGACGGCAAGCTCACGCTGATCGACGAGTGCCTCACGCCCGACTCGAGCCGCTTCTGGCCCGCCGACTCCTACGAGGAGGGCAAGGTCCAGCCGAGCTACGACAAGCAGTACGTCCGCGACTGGCTGCGTGCCAACTGGGACATGACCGGCGAGCCCCCGCGCATCCCGGCCGAGGTCATCGAGGGCACCTCCAAGCGCTATCAGGAGGCCTTCCGGATCATCACGGGCACCGAGTTTGAGCCCGTTCGCGCTTAACGCTTAAGGAGACACATGTCACTGCGAGACACCATCGAGGGGGCCCGCCGCGAGGCCGAGGGCAACGCCGCGGGACGCCCCAAGAAGGAGGTCGCCACGGTCGTTGGCGACGAGAAGAAGGGCTTCTCGAAGAGCTCTGCGTCCAAGGCGCGCCCTGCTCGCGAGGCGGCGGCATCCGTCCGCACGGTCTCCTCGTCCTATAAGGCCGGCGCTCAGTCTGCGCCCGAGACCAAGCAGGAGAAGCGCGAGCGCCGCGAGCGCGAGCGCTCCGAGAACACCCTGCGCACCCGCGCCTACGATCTTGTCCTGCGCGACAACGCTGAGTATCGCTCCTGCGAGAAGACCTTCTGGATTATCGTGGGCACCGGCACGTTCTTTGCGGTTGCGTCTCTTGTGGAGACCTACGTCTTTGGCCAGAACGTCGACCTCAGGTCCTGGCAGGGCGTGCTCTGCGTGGTCACCTTGGTGCTGGCCTACGTCTTCATCATCAGCGCCTTGGTCTACGACTTTGCCAAGCGTCGTCCCCACAGGAAGGCGGCGCGTGCCCGTGTCAACGGCATGAGCGACAAGCGCCTGCTGGAGCTCTTCGAGCAGGAGCGCGGATCCAAGAAGGACTAGTGCCCGGTGGCTTTGTTGCCGGCGGCCTAGGTGCTAGAATGTCACGTACGCCTTCGTAGCTCAGGGGATAGAGCACCGCTCTCCTAAAGCGGGTGTCGGCCGTTCGAATCGGCCCGGGGGCACCAGAAAAGACGCAGGTCAGCAGCCATATGGCTGCTGACCTGCTTTCGTATCTCGGCAGGGTCTTGCGCCCGCTTGGGCGTCCTGTTCGTCTCGGCGTGTGGGTTGCCCCTGCCTTGCAAGCTAACGCTGAGACGAGCGAGCCCGTGCGCAGAACTCCGACTTTTGCACGAGCGACTGGCGCTGGGGAAAGATCAAATCGCACATATCCGCAGATAGACGTGTTGCTCGCGATAAGAGCAGTGACGAGAAGCACCGGCCGCTCGTGCAAAAGTCAGAGTTTCGGCGAGGCGGAAGCCGCGACAGAATGGGGCGAATAATACGAGACGGGCGCCCGCCCAGCTGGGGGAGAGCGCCCGGCGGCTCTTTGTACGTGTCGCTGCGTCCGGCGGCTAGAGCGTGCCGTCCCCGGTGCCCGGGTCGGTGCTTGAGCCCGTGCCAGAGCCGGACTCTGACCCAGTTCCCGTTTCGGAGCCGGTTCCCGTTCCGGTGCCGGTGCCCTGTCCGCCGGTGCCGGAGCCCTGGCCGCTGGGGTCGGTCGAGGGATCGGGGTCGGTCTGGACCGCCTTGGAGGTGAGGGTGATGGTTGCCCCATAAGGCGCCGTGCCGGAGAAGGACTGATTGGAGACGATGCCGTCGGACGGACCGCTCACGATCACGTTGAAGCCCGCGCTCTCGAGGCGCAGCTTCGCGTTGGCCACGGACTCGCCAACGACGCCGGGGACGCTGACCTCCTGGGGAGCCTCGGGGCCCTCGGAGACATAGACGGTGACCGTGGTGCCCTTGTCGACCTCGGTGCCGGCCTCTGGGTCGGTGTAGGCCACATAGCCCGCGGTGACGTCGGAGTTGATGCTCACAACCTTCGGAACGAGGCCCGCATCGGTGAGAAGCGCGGTGTACTCCTCCTCGGTCGAGCTGCCGACCTCGGGAATGGTGGCAGTTCCGCTGCCAGAGGAGATGTGGTACGTGACGGTGTCGCCCGCCTTGGCCACGGCGCCAGCCTCGGTGTCCTGGGCGCAGACCTTGCCTGCCTCCACCTCGTCACTCTCCTGGTCGTCCCCGCGACGCCCGATGAGACCGCACTCGTCAAGGAGCTCGTCGGCCTCTTCCTGCGTCTTGTTGGTCAGGTCGGGAACCTCGACCTCCTTGGCGGGAGTCGGGCCCTTCGAGACCTTGAAGTTGATGACCGTGCCCTTGGCCACCTCGCTATACGCCTCGGGGCTCTGCTCGCAGACGTGGTCCTTCTCGATGCGCTCGTTGTAGGTGTATTCGGGCTCGCCCGGAACAAAGCCGGCGTCGCGGATGGCCTTCTCGGCTCCGGCCACCGTCTGGTCGGAGAGGTTGGGGACGGTGCCCATCTCGGCACCGGACCCCATAAGGGCGACAAACCCGATGATGGCGACGACGATTGCCGCGACCGCGCCGACGACGCCGATGATCACATGACGGCGATGACGGCGCTGTCGCTCGGCCTCCTCCTCGGCGGCCTGCTGCGTGGCGCTCTGGCCGCGATACCTGTTGGGACGCTCGACGCGGGGAAGCGATGCGGTGCCAGAGCCGAGGGGGGCAGTCGCGCGGTCGAGCTTGCCGGTCACGGGAACAGGGGCAACGGCCGCCGCGGCGCTCACGGCCTGCATGCGGCCCGCGAGATAGTCGCGCAGCGTGCGATAGAGCTCATCGGCCGTCTGGAAGCGGTCGGCGGGGTTCTTCTGCATGCACTTGAGGATGATGGCCTCGAGCTGGGGGTCAACGGAGGAGTTGATCTCGCTGGGCGGCTTGGGCTGCTCGTTCACCTGCTTGAGGGCCACCGTGATGGCGTCGTCACCCTGGAAGGGAACCTGCCCGGTGGCAGCCTCGTACATGACGATGCCGAGGGAGTAGATGTCCGTCGTGGGGCCGAGCTCCTTGCCCTGGGTCTGCTCGGGAGACACGTAGTGGGCGGTGCCCAGGACCGAGTTGTCCTGCGTGAGATGGCTGTTCTTGGCGCGGGCGATGCCGAAGTCCATAACCTTGATGTTGCCGTCGGGCTGCACCATGATGTTCTGCGGCTTGATGTCGCGGTGGATGATGTCGTGCTTGTGGGCCACCGAGAGCGCCTGCGCGATCTGCGAGCCGATCTGCGCGACCTTCTTGCAGTCGAGCGCCCCGTGCTTGCGGATGCCGCTCTTGAGGTCGGTTCCGCGGAGGTACTCCATGACGATGTAGTAGGTGTCGGCGTCCTTGCCCCAGTCATAGACGCTCACGATGTAGGGGCTCTGGAGCGCGGCCGCCGCCTGCGCCTCCTGCTTGAAGCGGGCGGCGAAGGAGGGGTCGTTGGCGTATTGCGGAAGCATGGTCTTGATTGCCACCGTACGACCAAGGACCTCGTCCAGGCCGCGGTAGACCGTGGCCATGCCGCCGGTGCCAATCCTGTCTAGAACCTGATAGCGTCCGCCCAGAAGCATTGCTGACATACTCACTCCCCACTCCGCGCGAAGCACCTTCGCGAATCTATATCTCGTCTGCCGGACTTGGGCAGCGCCTCAAAGCCCGGCGTGAATATCGTCGTCATTTCGCAGCCCCCGATGCCTGAATCTTGAGGCTGTCTACCAGGACCTGGCCGGCAATCGCCGCCGCCTGGCCCTCCACGTTGCTCCCGTTGCCCTCGACGCACACAGAGATCACGAGCGTTGGGTCATCGTAGGGCGCAAACCCTATGAAGAGGGAGTTCACGTTGTCGCCGCCGGCCTCGGCGGTGCCGGTCTTGCCTCCCACGCGGGTGCCGTAGACCTGCGCGGCAGTTCCGGTGCCGTTCTCAACGACCTCGAGCATCGCCGCCTTGACCTGCTCGGCCGTCTCGCCCGAGATGGGCTGGCCGAGCGAGCGCGGCGTGGTGGCGTAGGTCTCCACGCCCTCGGGGGAGAGCACGTGGCCAACCACATAGGGATTCATGGCGATGCCGTTGTTGGCAATCGCCTGGGCGAGAATCGCGTTCTGCATGACGGTGGTCTGGGGGCCGGCCGGGCTCTCGTGCTGGCCAACGGGCTGCCCGCAGGCGGCCCAGGCCGTCTCCCAGCTCGTCATCTCCGAGGGATCCGGCATGAGGGAGGTCAGGCAATCAAAGTCCTGGCCAACGTTCTGGCCGTAACCAAAGGCGTTTGCGTAGCTCACGAGGGAGTTGGCGCCAAGGTCATCGCCCACCTGGGCAAAGGCCGTGTTGGAAGAGACGGCAAATGCATCGAGAAGAGAGATGTAGCCGTAGTCGGCATCGTTGATGTTGGTGACCTCTCCGCCGCCGATCTCGATCTTTGCCGACGCGTCAAGAACGTCGTCGAGCGAGGCCGAACCCGTGTCGAGCGCCGCGGCGAGCGTGAGCGCCTTGAAGGTCGATCCCGGCGGGTAGAGGGCGTCGGTCGAACGGTCAACGAGCTCGCCGTTTGTTCCGCTCGTGATGACCTCCCCGAGATTCTCAACGGTGTAGGTGGGGCTCGACGCCTTGGCGAGCACGGCTCCCGTGCTCGGGTCAAGAACAACGATGGCGCCCGTGCGACCCTCCAGTGCACGCTCCGCGGCGCGCTGGATCTGGGAGTTGATGGTCAGCTGGACAGTGGAGCCGGGCTGCGAGACCCCGGCGAGCGAGTACAGGGCGCTTCTCCAGTTGGAGAAGTCCTTCCGGCCGGTGAGGGTCTCGTTCATAGAGGCCTCTATGCCGTCCGAGCCGTATTCCGTTGAGATGTAGCCCACCGTGTGACGCGCGAGCGTTCCCTGGGGGTAGCTTCGGGCGTAGGTGCCGTCCGCCTGCTGCGTGCTCTCTGCGAGGGTCACGCCGTCGGAGGTGATGATTGCCCCTCGCTGCACGTAGGCGCTCTTTGCGATCGTGTGGTTGTTGGAGGGGAGGCCCTGGATGCGCGCGGCGTCGATCTGCTGGATGTAGGTGAGGTTTGCGATAAGCGCGGCAAACAGGAGCGCAAAGACCGAGATGAGCGAGGTCAGACGCTTGCCAAGGGCAACGCGGCCGAGCACGCCGGACTCCTCGGTCACAAGGCCAAAGCTCCCTCGCGCGTGGCTGCCGTGGACGACCTCAGAGGCGTGGCTGCTCTGGGGCTGGCCGGCAAGGTTGAGGACGGGGTCCCGACGCAGGCTCTTGCGCTCGGTGGCGCTGCTCAGCTGGGCCTCTCGTCCCGTTCCCTCGTCGCCCGCGCGCAGCAGAAGCGCCACAACAACAAAGCTGGCGAGAAGGGACGTGCCGCCCTGGCTCATGAAGGGAAGCGTCACTCCCGTGAGCGGGAGGAGCTTGGTGACGCCGCCGACGATGACGAACGCCTGGAACGAGATGGAACAGGTGAGGCCGACGGCGGCAAAGGCGGAGCAGTCGGACTTGGCGCGCGCGGCGGTAACGAGCCCTCTCACACAGAAGAGCAGGAACAGGATGAGAACGGCGGATCCGCCAAGAAGGCCCATCTCCTCGCCGATTGCCGCAAAGATGAAGTCGCTCTGGACAAACGGAATGACGGTGGGCATGCCCTTTCCGATTCCCGTTCCCACAAGACCGCCGTCGGCAAGGGAGTAGAGGCCCTGGACGATCTGGTAGCCGCCGCTCGTGGCCGCCGACCAGGGGTCGATCCAGATGTTCACTCGGTTCTGCACGTGCCCGAAGAGGAAGTAGCAGGCCACGCCGCCCGCGGCGAGCAGAAGAAGGCTCACCACGACGTAGCTCACGCGACCGGTTGCCACGTAGATCATGATCACGAAGAAGGCGAAGAAGAGAAGCGCGCTTCCTAGGTCTCGCTCAAAGATCACGACGAGCAGGCTGATGCCCCACATGATCAGCAGCGGCAGGAGCATCCTCATGCGCGGGACCCTAAAGGGGCCCACCTGACGCATGGACGCCGAGAGCGCCTCGCGGTTGGTGGCGAGATAGAAGGCGAGGAAGAGAGTAATCAGGATCTTTGCAAACTCGCCGGGCTGGAAGCTAAAGCCGCCGATGACGATCCACAGCTTTGAGCCGTTCACCTCGGTGCCCAGAATCATGGGAAGGACGAGCAGGGCCACGCCAACTATGCCAAGGGTGTACTTGTAGTCTGCGAGGGAGTCGAGGTCCCGGACGAGCGCGAGCACGCCGACCATCGCCGCCACGGAGACGAAGAGCCAGACCACCTGGCTTACCACCCCGTCGGGCGAGAGCCTCGTCAGGAAGGTGATGCCCACACCGGAGAGCGTGAGCACGATGGGAAGTATGGCGGGGTCGGCGCCCGGGGCCAGGAAGCGGATGGCAACGTGCGCCGCGGCAAATGCGGCAAACAGCCCGATAGGCACGCCGAGCGTTGAGACGCTGAGCGGGATGCTGGAATCGAGCACGTAGAGCGCGTAGAGGAGGATGACGGGGATCGCGGCGAGACAGAGCAGGAAGAGCTCGGTGTTTCTGCGTCCGTGGCCGCGGCGTCGGACCTCGCGGCCGGGAGAGGGCATCGCTGCCGCCATTGCCTCCATCTGGGCGCGGGTCTGGGCGCCCACGAAGTTCTTCCGTCTCACTGCAAATCACCTCCGTCCGTGGTCGTTGCCTTCTGATCGGCGCCCTCGTCGGCGCCTTCGTCCGTCTCCGAGCGGGCCGTTTCCGCGATCTCGGCGGCACGGTCCTTCTCGGCGTTGATCTGTTCGTGGTACGAGTCGATCGCGGCGCGTCCCGCCTCCTCGCTGTCGACCCTGATCCCGTTTTCGAGCTGGTCTTGAACGGCAACGGGCAGGTCGGACAGCTCCACGGCGCTCGTTCCCACGAGCTCGCTCATGGAGACCCCAAAGAAGTTTCCGTTGATGCCCCGGTAGAGCCCGACGGTCGATCCGTTGACGCCGAGGTACCACTCGCTGCGCACAAACGCCATGGCGATAAGGACCACCGCGGCCATCACGCCGAGGATGATCGCAGAGATGCTGCCCGCTCGGCGCAGGAGCGTCTTGCGTGCGGCCTCGGCAACGCCGTCGTCGAGCACGTCGATCACGACCACGGTGACGTTGTCGGCCCCGCCTGCCGTGAGCGCGGCGGCAACGAGGTTGTCGGCTGCCTGCTGGGGGGTCGCGCTTGAGACCGCGAGGGACTCGATCTGGCCGTCCCCGATCATTCCGGAGAGGCCGTCTGAGCACAGGATGATGCGGTCTCCGTCCCCGACCTCGAGCGAGAAGTGGTCGGCGTACATGTCTGGGTCCGAGCCGAGCGCGCGCGTGATTATCGAGCGCGACGGATGCGTTCGCGCCTCGTCGGCGGTGATCTGCCCGGAGTCGACGAGCTCCTCGACGTAGGAGTGGTCGTGCGTCACGCGGACGAGGGTTCCCTGCCTCAGGACGTAGGCGCGGGAGTCTCCCACGTGCGCCACAGCCATGTGGTTCTTGTCGATGATGACGGCGGTTGCCGTGCAGCCCATCCCGGGCTTTCCAATGCCCTGCTCTGCCGCGGAGATGACGCTGGTGTTTGCTGATTCCACGGCGGCGCCGAGAAGGACGTCGTCCGCGGACCCTGGGGCCTGCTGCCCAATGGTCTCTATGGCGATGGAGCTTGCGACCTCGCCTGCCGCGTGGCCGCCCATGCCGTCCGAGACCACGAAGAGGGGCGCCTGGAGAAGAAAGGAGTCCTCGTTATGGGTTCGAACGAGGCCGACGTCGCTGCGCGCCCCCCAGGAGATGAACTCGTTGGCGCCAGAGACCGCGTCTGCACCGGCGCGTCCCTCGACGGGCATCTCTGCGCGTCCAGGGGCGTTTGTCGGCTCAGCGACCTGAGTCGTCTGGGGGTCGGGGGTCGTCATCCGCGGCTCACTCGCATGATGGTGTCGCCCACCTGCACCTCGTCTCCCTCGCGAAGCGTGACGGGCTGTTCGATGACGTGGCCGTTCACGAGCGTGCCGTTGGTCGAGCCAAGGTCCTCGAGAACGAGGGCGGGGCCCTGGAGAGCGAGGCGCGCGTGAGTGGAAGAGACGTAGGGCTCGTCGATGACGATGTCAGAGGACGGGGAGCGCCCGATGACAACGGGGCCGAGGATGTCCACGTGGAGCCCGCGGAGCGAGCGCGTGCCCTTCTCGACGTCAATCGCCCAGATGGCGGCGTCACGACGCTGCCCGCGCACCAGGCCAACGCCCGTGCGCATGACGGCAAACAGGAAGAGGTAGAGGACGATGACGAGAAGAACTCGTCCCGCAAACAGCACGAGGTCAATCATCGGGGGTTCTCCCGGAACTCTAGGTTGAGGAGGCCGAAGGTGATGAGGTCGCCGTCGCGAAGGGTGCAGGCGCTCACGTCAACGTCGTTCACGAGCGTGCCGTTGGTGGAGCCGAGGTCGGTGATGCACCAGTCGCGCCCGTCAAAGCTGAGCTCGGCATGACGACGGGAGATGTTGGGGTCGCGAAGGACGATCCCCGCCTGGGAGCTCTCTCGGCCGATGACGGTCGAGGGCGCCTTGGCGGTATAGGTGCGGCCGCTCTGCCTGTCTATGAGAAGGCAGCTGGCCACGCGCGGGCCGTCCGAGCTTCCGGAGCCCGCCGCGCCGGGGCTTGCGAAGGCGCCAACGCCGCGACGGGGGTCGACAAGCGGGACGTTGCGGCCCTGCGTCTGCGGCACGGGGGTGGAGCCCGGCGTGTCGCCGGGGCCAACCATCGGCGTGGACGCGGCGAGGGGCACGGGCATGGGGGTCGACGCCGAGGGGCTGGCAAGGGGGATGTCAGGCTCGCTGGAATCCAGGATGTCGAGGGGCATGACGTCGAGCCCGGAGTCCTCCCCCGCGAGTTTGGAGGGTGCGGAGGTTCGTGTGGCCGGCCTGCTCGCCCCACGGGGGTGGACCTGGGCGGCGGCGCCCCCGGCGCTCGAGTTGCCGGCGAGGAACTCGCGCTCCTCCTGGCGGAGGCGGTTGAGGGTCCCTGCGTCCACGTTCTCGGCAAAGACCACAAACTTGCCGGACTTCAGGCCGGGGTCAACCATGAAGCGCACGAGGGGGTTGCCCACGAAGGCATAGCCCCTCTTCTGCGCCTGGGCGGTGACAAACGTTGACGTCTCGTAGGTGATCTGCTCGTAGAGCGGCCTCATGAGGGAGTCGTCTGCCGCGGAGACCAGAATGGTGTAGAGCGCCGGCGCGGTGTCCACGCCGTCGATCTCGTAGGTCTCGTTCTCCATTTCCCTTGCAGCCCGCTTGGCGAGCTTCTTGAAGGAGAACGGCTCGGTGTAGCCCTGCGGCGCAGCCCCAAAGACGGAGCCGATGCGCGCCTCAAAGTCACTCAGAAAACTCATCTAGATCCTCTCCCTCTTGGTCCTCGTAGAGGGGACCCCTCAGGACAGTTGCGATGCACATAAGCACTCCTAAGAGTAGCGCAAGCACCACTGTCGACCAATCGAGCACGCCCCATATCCCGCTATTCTTCACGCTAGCAGCCAAAACGCAGGAGGCAAAGATGCCCGCAAACCCAAGCGCCTGACCCCCGATGCCCGCCGCGACCGAGCCCTGCAGGGCAACGGAGGAGGCGAGAGCGGAGCTGAGGGCGGAGCCGGCGAACAGCAGCCAGAACGAGGGGTCGGTCGCGTCCGCGAGAAGGGCCGAGGCCACGGCTTCTGAGGTGAAGGCGCCAGCGACCGCCCCGCGGTACAGGGTGGCCGTCAGGTACGCGACCGCCGTGGTTGCCGCGGCGGGCAGCGGGTCGAGCGCATACGCCGATGGGGCGCAGGAGGACGCGGCGCTGGGGAGGCAAGAGGGCAGGAGCAGGCAGATTGAGGAGAGGCGGTCTTTTCTCCCCACGAGAACCCACCAGGCAACGAGCACGACCGCAAGCGCGCACGCCGCAACGACCATAGGGGCGCTCCCGCCCGACGCCCCGAGGGCGAGGGCGGCAACGAGCGACCCCCCAACAAGAAGAGACGCCAACGGAGGCCAGACGGCCGAGGCAAAGGCGCACACGAGGGGAATTCCAACGGCCGCGGCCGATGCGTCCGAGGGAAGGACAAAGGGCGCAAGGAGCCTGATCGCCGAGAAGCACACGAGGGCTGTCGCCGCTCGCGCGAGGACGCCCTCGGGAAGGCGCCGTCTCGCGCGAAATGCCTCCGCGCGGCGTATGTCCGTTGACTCGTCTTCGTCGTCCTCTGCCTGGGAGACGAGGTCCTGAAGCGAGGCCGCGCCCTCCCGAGGAGACCCGAGGCGCGGCACGAGCTCGTCCGAGAGCTCCAAGACGTCGGCGGTGCGCTGGGCAGGGGATGGGGACAGCGCCGCGAGGAGCGCCTGCTCCACGGCGGGGTCTAGGCCGGGGCAGTCCTTCTGCAGGTTGCCCGGCCCGCGTTCGATCCTCTTTTGAGAGTCCTCGGCGCTTCTTGCCAGGAAGGGGTTGAAGCCCGTGAGGGCCTGCCAGACGACGGCACCGAGGGCAAAGACGTCCGCCCTCTCGTCAACCATCTCGCCCTGGATTTGCTCGGGCGGCATGTAGCCAACGGTCCCGCCCCGCGCCCCGCCGTAACCCGCGGCAGACGCGAGCGTTGACATGCCAAAGTCGGCAAGCTTAACGGTGCCCTTGCGGTCCACCATGATGTTCGTTGGCTTGATGTCGAGGTGCAGCACGCGGTTCTCATGAGCAAAAGAGAGCGCATCGGCAACGCTGTAGAGCACGTGGGAGCATTCCTCGGGCGTGAGGCGCCCACCCTCAACGCGGGCGAGAAGCTCCGCGATATTGAGGCCGTCCACGTGCTCCATCACCAGGTACGCAAAGGTGCCGTCCGTCTCAAAGTCGTACACCGTCACGATGTTGGGATGGTTGAGCATGCAGGCGGTACGGGCCTCGGCCAGGGCCTCCTCGACCGTGGTCCCCCATTCGGCAAGGGGGAGGCGCTTTATTGCGACCCGACGCTGGAGGCGCGTGTCCCAGCAGGTGCAGACCGTTCCAAAGCCGCCGCGACCGCGTCGCTCGAGTACGCGGTAGCGCCGCAGGAGAATCTCGTCATGAGACGCCTGGGGAAGCTGTATGGGTGTTGCCGCCCGCACCTTGGTCGGGTTCTCGCTCACGGCACCTCCTCGTCGATTAAGCTGCGTTTGGCCGTGTGTGTCCATTCTACCCCTTAGTGGCACATCCGAGAAAACACTTGGCAGCGAGCGGCCGATGCGCTACGATATCCCAGCACGCGGGCGTGGCGGAATTGGCAGACGCGTACGGTTCAGGTCCGTATGGGGGCAACTCCATGAAGGTTCAAGTCCTTTCGCCCGCACCATAACTGATAGGGTCCCGGCGGCAGCGCCGGGGCCTTTTTCGTGCGCGTTCTTGTCGCTGTGTTTGCTTGCGGGCGGCGCTTTTCGACAGCGCTTCGCCGCGCTACTCGTCGTCCTCGTCGTCGCCGAAGAGATCCCAGTCGCTCTCGGACTTCTCGTGGTTGAAGTAGCGCTTCTTGGTCTTGCGCTCCATGAGGATGGCGATGATCAGGCAGATGACGATTCCGCCCGCAATGAGGCAGAGAACACCGACCTTGTCGCTGAAGAGCCACGTAAAGAAGTCCGAGATCCCCTGCATGCTGCCTCCCTGGTGCGCCGATTCACGCGCACAAGTATATACTTGGAGGGCCGTCGCGGAAGCGCCGGCGCAGTGCACGCATCCAAAGCTAGGAGCCAGCATGCTCGACATCAAGTTCGTTCGCGAGAACCCCGACGCCGTCGACAAGGCGTGCGAGTCCCGACAGAACGCCCATTGGGATCGCGAGAAGTTCTTCGAGCTGGACGAGGCGCGTCGTTCCGTGATCGTGGAGGTCGAGACGCTCCAGGCCGAGCGCAACGCCGTCTCCAAGGAGATCGGCCAGCTCATGCGCGAGGGCAAGAAGGCCGAGGCCGAGGCCGCAAAGGCCAAGGTCGCCGCCAACAAGGAGCGCATCGCCGAGCTCGACGACAAGCGCGCCGAGGTCGAGCAGGAGCTCTTTGACCTGGTGGCGGCCATCCCCAACATCCCGCACGAGTCCGTGCCCTACGGCAAGGACGACTCGGACAACCCCGAGGTGCGCCGCTGGGGCACCCCGCGCGACTTCTCCGCGGACGGCTTTGAGCCCAAGGCGCACTGGGACCTTGGCCCCGCCACGGGCACCATCGACTTTGACCGCGGCGTCAAGATCGCCGGCACCCGCTTCTACGTGCTGGGCGGCCTTGGCGCCCGCATGGAGCGCGCCCTCATCAGCTTCATGATCGACATGCACGTCAAGGCTGGCTTCAAGGAGTGGTGGCTGCCCGTCATCACCAACCGCGAGACGCTCTTTGGCACGGGCCAG
>CALULC010000041.1 GCA_944321385.1 uncultured Atopobiaceae bacterium | reverse complement strand
TGCGTGGGCTCGCCGACGCTCAACAGCCAGATGCTGCCCACCGTGGCCGGCTTCCTCACGTACATGAAGGGCCTCTCACCCAAGAACGAGAACCGCGTGGGCTTGGCGTTTGGCTCCTACGGCTGGGCGCCGCTCGGTCCCAACAACGTGGCCAAGGAGCTCGAGGCCGCGGGCTTCCAGATGCCGGTGAAGACGCTCGCCGTCAACTGGATCCCCAGCGAGGAGCAGCTCGCCGCCGCCAAGGACGCCGTGAAGGAGCTCATGGCGTAGGGGGCGACCTCATATCCAGAAGCGACAGGAGGGGCGGCCCGTTGGGTCGCCCCTCCCGCCTTGTCTTCCGGTGCTTGGCGACAAGGGCCAGCGAGCCCTTAACGGCTGTCTGAGCATTTTGTTGACTGAGCGAACGGACTCCTGACCTGATAGAATCAATCTACTGTGTCGACGGCGGGGGTCCTTGCCGCGGCATGTATCTGTCACCCGACCAAGGAGGTTGCGCTCAAGCGCATGGACGTAGCGATATCTATTGTGGTCACGTTTCTGCTCACCCTGGCCAACGGTTACTTCTCGATGTCAGAGCTGGCGGTGGTGAGCGCCAAGAGGGCAGTGCTCGAGCCCGAGGCTGAGGAGGGTGATCGCAAGGCGCGCGCCGCCCTCGATCTGGGCTCCAACTCCGAGCAGTTCCTCGCCACCATTCAGGTTGCCATCACGCTCGTGGGCTTTGCCTCCTCGGCGTTTGCGAGCACGAGCCTCTCCGATCCTCTCGGCAACTGGTTCATGAGCCTCGGCATGCCCGCCGGCATCGCCACCCCGCTCGCACCGGTGATCATCACCCTCGCCGTCTCCTACCTCTCCATCGTCGTGGGCGAGCTCGTGCCCAAGCGCATCGCGCTCTCTAACGCCGAGCGCACGGCAAAGTCCGTTGCCGGCCCCATCCGCGGCTTCATGCACGTTGCCCGACCGCTCGTCTGGCTCACCGCCAAGTCCGCCAACGGCCTCTCCGCCCTGCTGGGCATCAAGTCTGCCGACGAGCGAGACAGCGTCTCCGAAGAGGAGATCAAGTACATGGTGGCCGACGCCGACGAGCTCTCCGACGAGGAGAAGTCGATGATTCACGAGGTCATCGAACTCGGCGACACCATTGCCCGCGAGGTTATGGTCCCGCGCGTGGACATGACCGCCGTCGAGGACACCGCCACCCTCTCCGAGGTTCTGGCCATCATGCGTCGCACCGGCTACTCGCGCATCCCCGTCTACCACGAGTCCGTGGACCGTATCGTGGGCGTTGCGCACATCAAGGACATCATCAGCCCCATCCTTGACGACGGACGCTCGAGCGACCCGGTCTCGCGCCACACTCGCACCGCCAGCTTCATCCCGGACACCAAGGACATCATCCCGCTTCTCTCCGAGATGCAGTCCAGCCACGACCAGATGGTGATCGTGGTGGACGAGTACGGCGGCACGGCCGGCGTCATCACGATCGAGGACATCGTCGAGGAGGTCGTCGGCGAGATCGAGGACGAGTTCGATCCGGACAACAAGTACCTCACCCAGCTCTCTGAGCGCGAGTGGCTCGTCGACGGGCGCTTCTCCATCGACGACGCCATCGAGCTGGGCTGGCCCGTCGAGGACTCCGAAGAGTTTGAGACGATCGCGGGCTTTGTCCTTGACCAGGCCGACAAGCTGCCTCATCCCGGCGACGTCTTTGAGAAGGACGGCTATCAGTTCCGCGTCCAGTCGATGCGCGGCCGCCGCCTCTCGATGCTTCGTGTGATTGCCCCCGAGCCTTCAGCGGAGGAAGAGGGTAGCGAGGACGACGAGGAGAAGGACGCGCCTGCGGCCAAGGAGTAGGCCTGCGGGTAGACTTTTTATTACAATGACAGGAGGCGCCGTCGTCTGGCGGCGCAGCTGATCGAGAGGGAGCATCCGATGGCTCAGATGTTCGAGTTCAAGAAGGTCACCGTGGGGCCTCGCGCCCTTACCGCAAGGGTTGAGCTTGCGCCCGACGCGCCGCTCATGACCAGCGAGGACCCCAACGCGATCGACCTCATCCTCGGAATCATGCCGGGGCTGTCCGACCACGTTTGTCTCGGAGATGCCGCGCCCACGTTTGGCGAGGTGATCTACGACACCGAGCTTGCGCACCTGCTCGAGCACGTGAGCGTCGAGCTGCTCGCGCAGTCCAACATCGCTGGCGACATTGCCCGCGGCCAGACCCAGGAGGTTGGCGAGCGCGTCTACGAGATCACCCTCGGGTGTCCTGATGACGTGCTGGTTGCCGGGGCTCTCTCCAGCGCCGCATGGATTCTGCAGTGGGCGTTCTCCGGCGGCGGCGAGCCCGAGCCCAATGTCGAGGCCACCGTCGGCGGCCTCGTGGAGCTCGTCGAGGACCTCTGCGCCTCCGAGGCGGAGGCCCGGGCGCAGGCCGAGGCCGAGCTTGAGGCTGCCGCAGAGGCTGCGGCCGCCGAAGCGGAGCTCGTCGAGGACGCGCCCTCAGAGGGGTCTGCCGAGTTTGGAGAGGACCACGCTCTCGACGACCAGGCTGCCGAAACGGTGGGCCAGTTCGAAGAGGACGAGGCGGCGGAGGCCGAGCAGACCGGCGACCTCTTCCCCGAGGACTCCCCCGCGCCCAGCGCCGAGACCGCCTCTGCCCCCAATACCGATGACTGGGACATGGGTGACGTCCCTCGTCCGCATCTCGTCCGTTAACGCCCGTTAAGGCGCGCCGCCCGCGCACTCTGCACGGCCGCATCGACAGGAGGTACTCATGAACAAGAAGACGGTTGGCTTCATCTTTGGCAGCATCATCGGCGCCGCTGCTGGTGTTGTCGCGGGCATCATGCTCGCTCCCCGCTCCGGGGCCGAGAGCCGTGCCATGGCGGCCGACGCCATGAACGACGCCTGGGATTCCGCGGTTGATACCTACGAGCGCGGCGCCAGCGTCGTGAACGACAAGATCAACTCCGTCCGCCCCACCGTTGACGCCAAGGCCGACGAGCTCCGTGCCAAGGTCGACCTTGCCCGCGAGCGCATGGACCAGCTCCGCGAGTCGCTCTCTGACGCCGTTGCCGGGGCTTCCTCCCAGGTCAAGGACGCCGCGAGTGCGGTCGTCGATCGCGTTAACGCCATGACCGGTGACGCGTCCACCGGCGAGAAGCCCGCCGAGAACGTCCACATCGAGGTCGTTGACGACGATATCGACGAGGCCGCCGAGAACGCCGAGGCCTAGCGCGTGCCAAGAATCAGCGCCCTGACCGGCAAGCCCGTCCTTCTCCTCAAGAAGACAAAAAAGGACAAGGACGGCGTTGTCACGGACAAGTACCAGAAGTTCGGCCGCCTTCGCGCGGCGGTGTTCTCGCCTGACGGCAGGCGAGTGGTGGGTTTTGTCGTCAAGCGGCCAGACGTTGTTGGCATGATCAGGCGCGGGGACGCGTTTGTTGCCCTCGACGCCCTAGGACGTTTTGACGAGAAGAACATGCTGGTGTCTCGCCCGGAGGACGGTCTGGACGACGCCGCGCTGCGTCGCCTTGACCTGGACTGGGACAACTGCATCATGTGGGCGGGCATGGACGCCAAGACCACGGACGGCAAGCCCCTCGGCTACGTTTCCGACGCCGAGTATGACGAGAAGACCGGCCAGGTCACGCGTTTCTTCACCGACGACGGTGGCATGGCCAAGGCGCTCATCGGCTCGTTTGTGATTGCTCCCGAGATGGTGCGCGGCTACTCCAACGGCTTCATGGTCGTGGACACCCAGGGCGAGCGCGTCTCCCTCGACGGCGGTCTTGCCGGGGCGGCGGGCGAGGGCTATGCCCGCGCCAAGGCTGGCGCGTCCAAGCTTGGCAAGAAGGCGGGCGCCGCGGCGGGCGAGGTTGTGGACAAGGGCTCGTTTGCGCTGGGCCGCGCGCTCGGCAAGGCCAAGCGGGCCATGGCGGAGGCCGCGGAAGACGAGCCTCGTCCCAAAGGCGCCAAAGACGCGGCCTCACCGCGCCCTGCCGTTCCGGCGGCGGACGTCCGCGTGGAGAAGCCCGTCGAGCGGATTGCCGAGAAGAGCGCACCCACCGCGGGTGACTCCAAGAAGGCGCCGGTCAAGACCTATGCTCCCGCCGCCAAGAAGGGTGCAGCCTCAAAGAAGCCGGCTGCCACCAAGAAGCAGGCGACTGCCAAGAAGCCCGTGACCACCAGCGACAAGGTCGCCCGCGCCGCCGGCAAGCAGCTCGGCGCCTTTGGCAAGATGTTCGGCGACTTCAAGGACGAGTTCAACAAGGCAAACAAGTAGGTGCGACAATAGATGCCCGCCCCTCCCTCACACGGGATACGGGGCGGGCACTTTTCACCAAGGGCAAAGCGGAGGTAATCGTGAGCGAGAAGGTTCAGCGTCACGCCAAGGTGGGCGTGCTGGGAAGCGGCGCATGGGGCCTCGCGCTTGCGCGGCTCTTCTCGCGAGAGGGCCACGACGTCATCGTGTGGTCAGAGTCCGAACAGGTGGTCGAGCGCCTGAGCACCACGCGCATCATCCCACTGCCCGGCGATCCGGAGCTCCCCGCCCAGATTGCGCTCACCACGAGCGTCGAGGAGGCGGTTGCCGAGAAGGACGTCGTGGTCTTTGTGACGTCGTCTCGTTTCGTGCGGAGCATGGCGGCCCAGGCTGCGCCGTACCTGCGCTCGGATGCCGTTCTCGTCTGCGCCACGAAGGGCCTCGAGGAGGGCACACTCGACACGATGACCGAGGTCATCGCTGGCGAGGTTGCCAAGGCGCGCCCCGGCGTCACGCCCGTGACCGTGGCGCTCTCCGGCCCCAGCCACGCCGAGGAGGTGGCCTTCGACATGCCCACGGCCATCGTGGCCGCGAGCCATAACGCCGCCGCCGCACGTCTTGTCCAGGAGCTCTTCTCAAACGACGTGCTGCGCGTCTACACCAGCGCAGACGTTCACGGCGTGGAGCTCTGCGGAGCCATCAAGAACGTGATTGCCCTCGCCTGCGGCATTGCCCGGGGCCTGGGCTTTGGAGACAACTCCTCTGCCGCCCTCATCACGCGCGGCCTGGCCGAGATTCGCCGCTTGGGAACCGCGCTCGGCTGCGACCAGGAGACCTTCTTCGGGCTGGCGTGCGCCGGCGACCTTGTGGTCACGGCCGGCAGCCTCCACAGTCGCAACCTGCGCTGCGGCAAGCTCATAGGCTCGGGCGTGCCCGTCGACGAGGCCGTGGCCCAGATCGGCGCCGTCGTGGAGGGCCTGAACGCCCTGCCCGCCGTGCTCGAGCTCTCGCACCACTGCGGCGTGGAGATGCCCATCTGCGAGATGGTGGACATGGTGGTCTCCGGCAAGATCAAGCCCGAGGATGCGACCTCCCTGCTCATGGGCCGTGAGCTCAAGTCAGAGGGCCCGGAGGCCTACGAGGCCTAGGCTACGCTGCCGGCCAAGCGGGAAACCCCGACTTTTGCATGAGCGCTCCAAGTGCCAAAATGGTTGATGACTGCATGTGAGCAGGTCAGCCGGGCGCATCGTGTTTCTCGCCAGGCGAGAAGCGCCAGGTGCTCGTGCAAAAGTCCTGGGAAGAGGGGGTTGCCGTGCCTGTTGTTGCAGCGTTTGTCGTTCCCCATCCGCCACTTGCCGTGCCGGGCGTGGGCCATGGCCGCGAGAAGGACATCGCGCAGACCGTGGCCGCGTATGACGAGGTTGCCCGGCGCATCGCTGAGCTTGCCCCGGATACGCTGGTGATCTCCAGCCCGCATACCGCCTCATATCTTGACTACCTGCACATCGCCCCGGGGTCGGCGGCCCGAGGGGACTTTCGTGACTTTGGCGACCGCGCCGACGGCTCCGAGGTGAGCTATGACGAGCGGTTTGTCTCCGAGCTCTGCCGCGCGGCGGCGGACGCCGGCATCCCCGCGGGGACGCGCGGCGAGAAGGACCCTGCGCTTGACTGGGGCGTGCTGGTGCCGCTCCACTTCATCCAGGCTCGCTATCAGGCCTTTGACGTTGTCCGCATGGGGCTCGCGGGTTTCTCGCCGCTCGATCACTACCGGCTTGGGCGCTTGGTGCAGCAGGTCGCCGCCCGTTTGGGGAGGCGCGTGGTGTACGTGGCATCCGGGGACCTCTCGCACAAGCTCTCGGCCGAGGGCCCGTACGGTTTTGCTCCCGACGGCCCGGTCTTTGACGAGGCGCTCTGCGAGGCGCTTGCCGCCGGCGACTTCCTGCGCCTGCTCACGATGGACCCCGGCCTCTGCGAGCGCGCCGCCGAGTGCGGTTTGCGCTCCTTCCAGACCATGGCCGGAGCCCTGGACGGCACGCCCCTGCGCACGGAGCTGCTCTCGCACGAGGCGCCCTTTGGCGTGGGCTACGGCGTGGCCGCGTTCACGCCAGAGGGGCCGGAGGGATCGGACCCCTCGCGCCGCTACGAGGGCGCCTACCTCGCATGGCACGCCAATCTGCTCGAGCGCACGCGCGCTGCCGAGGACCCCTACGTCCGTCTCGCCCGCGCCTCTCTCGAGCACTGCGTGCGAACGGGGCAGCGCCTCCCTCTGCCGACGGACCTCCCCGCGGAGCTCTCGGAGCGCCGCGCCGGCGCCTTTGTCTCGATCAAGAAGGACGGCCGTCTGCGCGGCTGCATAGGTACGATTGCGCCAACGCGCGCGAGCCTGGCCGAGGAGATCGTTGCCAACGCGGTGAGCGCCGGTCTTCACGACCCGCGCTTCTCGCCCGTGCGCGAGGAGGAGCTCGCGGAGCTCGTCTACGACGTGGATGTCCTGGGCGAGCCGGAGGCCGTGGAGGACCGCTCCGAGCTGGACCCAGGCCGCTACGGCGTGATCGTGAGCACGCCGGACGGACGGCGTGGCCTGCTCCTGCCCGCGCTCGACGGCGTGGACACCGTGGAGGAGCAGCTGCGCATCGCGGCTCGCAAGGGCGGCATATCGCTTGCCGAGAAGGGCGTGCGGCTGGAGCGCTTTGAGGTGGTGCGTCACCTGTGAGCGGGGGTGGCGCTCCTGGCGTGGCCGATGCCGTTGTCTGCCCGGTTTGCCCGCGGCATTGTCGCCTGGCGCCGGGCGCGCTCGGGCGCTGTCGCGCGCGGCGCAACGTGGACGGCCGCAGCGTGCCGGAGGGCTACGGTCGCGTGACGTCCCTGGCGCTCGACCCTGTTGAGAAGAAGCCCCTCGCGCGGTTTCATCCCGGCTCCTACCTGCTCTCCGTTGGTAGCTACGGCTGCAACCTCACCTGTCCGTTCTGTCAGAATCACCGCATCTCCCAGGCCGGCGAGGGCGACGTGTCTTGGCGGCGCCTGCGGCCCGAGGAGCTTGCCGCGCTCGCCGAGGAGGCGCGCCGCCGGGATCCGCGCGTTATCGGGATCGCGCACACCTACAACGAGCCGCTCGTTGCCTGGGAGTTCGTGCGCGACTCCGCGCTGGCCGCCCGCGAGCGGGGCCTCGTGACCGCGCTCGTCTCAAACGGATGCGCGTGCTCGGGCTTCATCGACGAGCTGGCACCCCTGCTCGACGCGGCGAACATCGACCTCAAGGGCTTCTCGCCCGCATTCTACGAGGCGTGCGGCGCCGCGGAGGGCTCGCTCGATGCCGTACGCGCCACGATCGAGCGGCTTGCCGCCGAGCCGGGTTGCCACCTCGAGGTTACGACGCTCGTGGTTCCGGGGATGAACGACTCAGAGGCCGAGGTCGACGCCATCGCCGCGTGGCTGGCCGGCCTTAATGGTGGCCGCGGGCGCGAGGAGATCGTCTATCACGTGACGCGCTTCTTCCCGCACTGGCGCATGGCGGACGCGGCGCCCACGCCCGTGACGACCGTGCGACGCCTTGCCGACGTCGCCTGCCGCCACCTTGCCCATGTCTGCGTTGGCAACTGTTGATCGGGGGTCGTCCCTGGCTCACGGGTGGCGGACCTCGTCCAGGTAGCGGGGCCGCTCCACGAGTGCGCCGCGCGCCTCGTCCACGGCGCGCCGCAGCTCTCGCGCACGGTCCACGTACTGTCGCAGGACGTAGCGCAGGTCCTCGCTCTCCAGCTCCATGATCAGGGGTGTGACCACGTTCACGCTCGTGCCAAACAGCTCGGGGTCGCAGTTCATCTCGGCGAGCTTTGCGATGGCGACAAACGCCTCGCGCTCGCCGTCCCGCACGGCACCCAGACGCACCAGGAGCTCCAGCTGCTCAAGCTCGCAGCCAATCTCCCACAGGCAGAAGAGCATGCGCTCGGCGGCGTCCTTGTAGAGCGCCACCTCGGCAATCTCCGCGTTCTTCTCGCCTGCGGCGGAGATGGCGCCCAGAAGCTCAACGGCCTGGGTGTGCACCATCTGGAAGTGGAGCAGCCGCTCCGAGGAGACGACGGTGTCCACACGCTCGTCGAGCGTCGTGCGCACGAGGTCCCAGCCGCGCCGGATCATAGAGAAGAGCTGGCGCACGTCGGCGGCAAAGAGGCGCCGGTCCGAGGTGGGCAGCACGAGTCGGTTGACCAGCGCCACGGTGATCACCGCCAGCGCGAGCGAGGCAAGGCGCATCATGGTGGCGTAGCCGTCGTCGATTGAGACCGAGGCCATCGTCACCGCGTAGGCGGTGGCAAAGAACGCCGAGGTCACGGTACCCGGCCGCGCGGCGTAGAGCGGCGCCACGAGCACCATGCCCAAGACGATCACGCCGGCCCAGCCAAGGTTGAGAAGTGCCACCGCGTGAACGAACACGCAGCCCAGCGCTGTGCCCGCCATGCGGGTGCGCATGCGGCGCGAGCTCTCGTTGGGGAAGGGCTGCAGGAGCAGGTAGGCGTGGAGCACGTACCAATAGAGGTGGTCAACGGGAAACAGCAGGTTGACGCTGCAGCTCACGGCCAACACAATGCCGCAGCGCACGGAGAAGCGCATCTCAAAGGAGTCGAGCGTGGGGCGCTTGCGGTAGAGAACGGTGCGAGCGGCGTGGGCGGCGGACATGTGCCAGACGCGCTGGCGTCGGTCGCTGGCGGTGCGCAGGATGAGCAGCAGCATGTTGAGGTAGCTCTGGCAGAAGATGCGGAAGCGAGGCTCGTCCACGGAGAGGTTGGTGAGCAGCGCCTCGGCACGCCTGGCGAGCGTGGCGCGGCGGCCCTTGTTCGCGCGGGCGTCGATGACCGCATCGAGCTCGCGCGTGAGTGCGGAGAGCTGGGCAAGAAGGGCAGCGTGCCTGCGGCGGTGGGCGTTCTCCCAATCAGAGTTTCCGGTCAGGTACGCAGTGCGCTGCGCGAGCGTGGCGAGCATGTCGAGGAGGTTCCTCGTGCGCGGCGGTGCGGTGGAGTCCTCGCGCGCGGAGTAGGCGAGCACGGCAAAGTCTCGGCGCAGGTCGAGCAGCTCGGAGCGCAGGGCCTCGTCGATGCCGTGCTCCGACGCGCGGTCGAGGGCGTCGGCAAGGCGGAGCACGCACTCGTGGAGGCGGGCGCGAGCCTCGCGGGCGCGGTGGCGAAGCGCCCCCGCCAGAAGCAGCCCCACGCTCAGCGTGGCGCAGCAGGCCACGAGCACCGCCGTCTGCGTGGCGAGACTGCTTTCGAGGTTGGCTGGCCGCAGCTGCAGAAAGGCAAAGAGCATCGTATAGGGGAAGTAGCGGCGTGGGTTGAGCTGGGACGAGCGCATGAAGACGAGCGCAAAGGGCATCGCCAGGTTCACGACCACGCACAGGGCGAGATTGCTGACGGCGAGTCGCGCACCCGCGAGGGCAAGGGCGCTCACCAGGAAGAAGCGGGCGTACTGGCTCGGGGGGTTGTACTTCTTGAGGCGCGTCTCAAAGAGCGTGGTGAACGGGGAGACGGCAAGCAGGTACTGGTCGCCAAAGCCGAGCTGCACGATCCAGAACAGCGCGATGAAGAACACGATGACGGGCAACGTGCCCACAAGTTGGACGCGTCGTGCCTCGAGCCAGCCTCTTATCTCCTTGCCAGTCATGGGCCCATTGTATGTGACAAAGGGGTCAGACCCCTTTGTCACATTCGGCGGCGTCGTTCTGATGCTGCCAGCGGCCTCTTGGGGACGGAACGCTCTTGGGAACGCATCGTCTGTATTATTGTGGAGAAAGGCGAAATACAGACGATGGGTGCCAAAAAGAATCCGCAGGTAAAAAGGTTGCGCGTATCGTCTGTATTTGATGGTTCCGCCAAAAAATACAGACGATGCAGCGGCGACAGCCAATGGGGGGCATTTTCCTCAAAAACGGCCGCCGGCGCCTACAATCCCATGGCCTGCATGACAAACATGATGATCGTGAGCACCGTCACAGCCACGATTGTGAACCACGTGAGCGCGTTCCAGCCACGGCCGTTGACGTGGCGGCCCATCACGTGCTTGTCACTGGCGATGAGCACCATAAAGACAAGAAGAACGGGCAAGAGCACGCCGTTGATGACCTGGGCAATCATCATGATGCCAAAGAGGTTCACGCCCGGTAGCATTACGACAACGGCCGAGATGGCGATGACTGCGGTGATGATGCCGCGGTACGCCGGCGCCTCGGCCCAGCTGCGGTCCGCGCCGCGCTCCCAGCCAAAGGCCTCGCAGACGGCGCTCGACGTGATGCCGGGCAGCACGCAGGCGGCGAGGAAGGACGCCCCCACCAGGCCCGCGCCAAAGAGGAGCTCGGCGTAGTCACCCACGAGCGGCGCGAGCGCGGCCGCCGCGTCCTCCGCGCCGCTCACCACAACGCCGGCGGGGTGCAGCACGGCGCCGGTGGTGAGGATGATGAACCAGGAGATGACGCTCGCCGCCACGGCGCCCGTCACGGTGTCGATGCGCTGGTAGGGCAGGTCCTCGGCATGGGCATTCTTCTCGACCACGTTGGATTGGGCCAAAAAGAGCATCCACGGCGCGATGGCGGTGCCCACGCTTGCCACCAGCAGCGACAGATACTGCGGCGAGGCCTCCACCTGCGGCACGACGGTATGGAAGAGGGCGTCTCCCCAGTTGGGGCCCACCATCACGCCAGCAACGATGTAGGTGATGAAGACGCACGCAATGGCAAGAAGCACCTTCTCTATGCGGCGGTACGACCCGCTCATCGTGAGCAGCCAGATTGCGAGCGCCGCAACGGGCACGCTCACGTAGACCGGCACGCCAAAGAGCGCGAGCGCGGAGGCGATGCCGGCAAACTCGGAGAGCGTAACCGTGGTGTTTGAGACAAGAAGCGCGAGCATGGCGAGGGCGGAGAGGCGCACGCCAAACTGCTCTCGGATGAGTGAGGCGAGGCCCTTGCCTGTGACGCATCCCATGCGCGCCGCGGTCTCCTGCGCCACGATCAGCAGGAAGCACATCACCGGCACGGTCCAGAGCTGCATGAAGCCGAAGAGGGCACCGGCGTTGGAGTAGGTTGCCACGCCGCCGGCGTCTGCGCCCGCGAGCGCCGCAACGAGGCCCGGGCCCATCGCCGCGAGGATGCGGCGCGGCTCCAGCCGGGCGCGCTCGGGCTTTGCGGCCGCGATGTCCTTCTCGTCCGTCTTGGGCATGGCTACCACCCGGCGCCCACCATGCCGCCGGGGCCGGCGAGGAGGAGGGCTGCCGCAACAAAGACGGCCACGGCAACAACCATGGCGATCACGGAGAGGGTAAAGCCCGAGGTCTCCTTGTTGGCCTCGTCGCGGAGACGGAGAACACGCAGGTAGATGGGGGTAAGTGCGAACGAGACAAAGATGCTGGCCGCCGCGGCAAAGCCGCCCGTGACCAGGGCGTCCCCCACGCTGCCCTCAAACGGGCCGGACGTGGGAACCGCGGGCGAGGCGATGACGTTCATGAGGGCAACCACGATGAGCGCCACGAGCGCCGCCAGCGCGAGGCCGATGCCCAGGCCGCGGAACGTGAAGCCGATGAGCGAGGGGGAGTCCTCGTCGTCGGGGTCGTGCTCGAGGAAGAAGTTGGTGACGTAGGAGATGGAGTCGTCCGCCAGCACGAGCGCAACTGCGAGCGGAATGGCTATGGCCAGCGTCTCGTGCAGGGCCAGTCGTCCTGCCACGCCAAGCGCCAGCGCCAGCACGCCGAGCGCCCACAGGCCAACCCACGCGTTGCGGCGCACAAGCCAGATAAGCGCGCTCGCGTGCCCGGAGTCCTCGGCGTCTGCGGAGCCGCCGGCAACGCGCAGGTCCTCTGCGTGCTCCTCCTCCAGGACGTCCAGCGCGTCGTCGACGGTGACAATGCCCAGAAGGCGCCCCTCGTCGTTCACTACAGGCATGGCCAGCAGGTTGTACTTGGCAATGTCCTCAGCAACGTCCTCCTGGTCATCCTCGGGACTCGCGGTCACCAGGTCCTCGGTGGCGATCTCGGAGAGGCGGGTCTCGGGCTCGCCCGCAATGAGCGCGTTCAGCGTGACAACGCCCGTGAGCTTGTGCTTCTCGTCAACGAGATAGACGTAGCGCACGGACTCGAAGTCCTCGTCCAGCCCGCGCAGCATGGCCACGGCGTCTGCCACGGTGCCGTCCTCGGAGACCGTGGCTACCTCGGAGGTCATGATGCGGCCGGCGGTGTTCTCGCGGTAGCCCAGCAGCTGGCGGATGGCGCGCTGCTCCTGGAC
>CALULC010000040.1 GCA_944321385.1 uncultured Atopobiaceae bacterium | reverse complement strand
GGAGCCAGCTACCAGACTCGAACTGGTGACCCCCGCTTTACGAGAGCGGTGCTCTACCAACTGAGCTAAGCTGGCGTATCAGCGACATCCCACTATACGGGAAACGAGACACCCACGCAAGCGCGATTTTCTCGTATCCCCGTCGCCTCGGTTGACGCCCGGCGCCCGGCGAGAAAACCCCGCTACAGCAGGCGCAGCACGCCGCGCACCAGGGCCTCGAAGTCTTCCGCGCGCTTCTCGGCCTCCGCGAGAACCGTCTCGTGGGAGACCGCCGGGGCACCGGACTCGTTTGCGGCGAGCGTGAAGCCCAGCACGTTCATGCCGAGCGCACGCGCCATGATCACCTCGAGCACCGTGGACATGCCCACGTAGGACACGCCGAGCGTGCGCAGGGCGGCAACCTCGGCGGGCGTCTCGAAGCACGGGCCGAGCACGCCCGCGTAGACGCCCTCCTCCACGTGGATGCCGAGGTCGTCCGCCACGCCGCGAGCGAGCGCGCGCAGATAGGGCGAGTACGCATCGTTCATGTCCACGAACGGGCTCTCAACGTCGCGCAGGCCGTCCCACTCGGCGAGCGGGTTGCGCCCGGTGAGGTTGATCTGGTCGGTGAGGATGCCAAGGCCAACGCCTGCGTTGCCCGGGACCGCGCCCGTCGCGCAGGCAAAGACGATGTCGCGGCAGCCCAGGTGATGCGCATGACGCACGAGCGCGGTCACCTCGGCGGCCGAGTAGCCCTGGTAGAGGTGGATGCGCCCCGGGTAGACAACCACGGGAACGTCGTCTATCGTGCCGACCGTGGCCTCAAAGCTGTGCCCCGCCACGGGTCGCGCCGAGAGCGGGAAGCCGTCGATGTCGCGGTAGTCGATGCGGCGCACGGGGCGCACGAGGCTGCCCAGATGCCCCAGGCCGCTTCCCAGCACAATGGCAACGGGATGCTCCACGCTCGGCTTGCACTCCCGCACGGTGTCCTCGGTGACCACGCAGATCCCCTCCCTCTCGAGCAGCTTGGCAAAGATGCCCTGGCCCTTAACGAGTCTTCCGGTATACGTCCCATCGTAGACGAGACCAACGCCGCAGGAGGGGCTCTTTGCCTTGAGCACGGCCAACGAGACCGGCAGGCGGCGCACCCTCTCCAGGCAGCGGTCCGCGCCTAGGGCAAACTCCGCGCTCACGTCACGCCCGTCGGCGAGAAACACGCGCCCGTCTCGCTGCTCCGCCGGCGGCCGCGGAACCGGAAGTCCCGCCGCCGTCTCGGGGCACACGCGCACGACCTCGACCTTCGCGGCAAGCTCCATGACCTCGGAAACGGGCTTGGAGCCCCCGTCATAACGGACGGGAGCCCCAAGCAGACAGTGACTGATTGCTACGCGCATGCTAGTTCAGGAGCGTCCCAATCTGGATGCTCCCCCTGGTGAAGAGCTCGTTGGTGTAGTCGTTCTGCATCTCCGCGGCGGCGGTGTAGGCCTCCTGGTACTTGGTGTAGGCAACGCTGTAGGCCGCGGAGGCAGCGGCGTAGGTCGCGGAATCGTTGGAAATCTCGTAGCTGGAGAGGGTTGCGTAGTAGTCGCCGTCGGAGCTCGCCCAGGTGTTGGCGTCGGCGTCCCACTCGTCACCCACGAGGCCGATGACGTACTCGGCGTACTCGGCCGTAGGAGTCTCCTCCTCGCCCTCCTCGGGGGCCGTAGGCTCCACGGGGGCCTCGGGCAGGGTGCCGCCAGCAACGTCCTCGCCGAGCTTGTTGATGATCACCCAGTACTCGAGCATCTCACGTGCGGCGTCCTCGGTCATTCCCGTGCCGGAGGCAAAGGTGGCGAGGTCAACATCGGAGCCGTAGGAGGTAGCAAGGAACTCGTTGATCTCGTCATCGGTCGCGGTGATGCCGCGCGCCTCGGCGTCGGAGAGCATGAGCTGAGTCTGGGCGTAGTTGAGGATGGACGTGGCGCCCGGAACGTCATAGGTGCCGTCGTCGTTTGCCACGAGCTCGGAGCCGCCAAAGGTCAGCACGTCGCGAGCGGTGATCTTGTGGGTGGCCCCATCAAAGGTGTACGTGGCGATGGTGCTGTCGAGCTCGCTCTCGGAGAGCGTGGAGCGCCCGTTGAGAGAGACGCTGGAGCCGGAGGGACCTCCCATGAGGAAGTAGCCGAGGGCAACGCCCACGGCAAGGGCGACGATGGCAATTACCACGCAGACGGAGCGAGAGATCCCGTGCGACGCCTTCTCGGGGGCATCGGAGTCCTTGGCGGGCTCCTCCTCCACGGGCGAAGCCTCCTTCGCGTCCTCGAGCTGCGCGGGCTTCTCGGCAGGAACCTCGTTCTCGGCCTGCTCGGGCTCCTCGGCAGGGACCTCGTCCTCGGCCTGCGCGGGCTTCTCGGCCTCCTCGGCAGCAGCCTCGTCCTGCTCGACCTGCTCGGCCTGGACGTCCTGCTCGGTCTCCTCGCCGCTCATGTCCTCCGCGGCGTCGAGCTCCTCGTTCTTGTCGTTCACTTCTCTCCCTTTCGTTTGGCGAGGGATAAATCAGCTTGATTCTAGTTCCATGAAGACGATTTTACGAAGCGTGCACAAACCTACTCGAGAGCTTGAAGAATCTCGGCAGAGAAGGTCTTGATGTAGCCGGCCCCGTTCTCCGCGTCAAACGCAACGCGGTCGGCGAGCGCCTTGCGGGTCGCCTCGGACGCGGAACCACGGGCAAGCCCGATGAGGGCGGCAAGCATGTCACGATACTCGGCGTCTCCGTGATAGCACTGGATCGCCTCGTCAAGCACGGGCCACACCATGTCGGAGCGCTCGGGCGTGCTCGCCCCAAGTCGGCACAGGAAGACAAAGGCGGAGAGGCGCACCGTGGCGGAGCCGTCGTCAAAGAGCGACGCTTCGGCGCCGTCATAGGCTTCCGCCACCGCGTCTGCGTTCTCCTCGGCGATCGCGGAGAGGGCGTCGAGCACCTCCCAGCGCGTCTGGGCCTCGGGCCGGTAGAGGGCGTCCACAAGAGCGTCAACGTACGAGAGCATCAGCCCCGGGTGCGCCTTTGCAACAAGGGCGAGCTGGTGGGCAACCTCTTGGCGCCTGCGCCTGCTCGACCCGGAGAGCTCCTCGATAAGGCCCGCAACCTGCGCGCCGTCATTGTCTGCCATGGCAATCAGTTCCTTTCTTCCCTACTCGCAGAACCCGTCGACCACGGCAGTGCCGCTCTTGGGGTCCTGATGAATCTCAATAAAGCCGAGCTTGGCAGCCTCGCGGAGAAGCGCCGTGAACGAACGATACCCGTAGCTGGACTCCGAGAACTGCGGGCGCTTGCGCTTCATCGTGTCCTTGAGGCGCGAGGCCAGGATGAAGGTGTCGCTCTCGCGCTGCAAGGCGTCGATCGTCTCAAAGAGGAGCTGGTAGCAGTCCTGCTTGTCCTTGGGAACCTTAGACGAGAAGTCCGGGATGCCCGGGCCGCGGGTGATGTCCTCGTAGAAGATGAACTCGTCGCAGACCTCGGTGAGCAGCGAACTGGTGGCGTCCTTCATGCCCACGCCGATGACCGTCTTGCCAAACTCCTTGAGCTTGGAGACGAGGGGCGAGAAGTCCGAGTCGCCGGAGAGGATTGCAAAGGTGTCGATGTGGTCCTTGGTGAGACAGATCTCCATCGCGTCCACGGCGAGACGGATGTCTGCGGAGTTCTTGCCGGTGTAGGCGCGATCCGGGATCTCTATGAGCTCGATGCCCAGCTCGTGAAGGGGCGTGACCGCC
Organism: uncultured Atopobiaceae bacterium; assembly: GCA_944321385.1. Lineage (GTDB taxonomy): Bacteria > Actinomycetota > Coriobacteriia > Coriobacteriales > Atopobiaceae > Thermophilibacter. The sequence continues at coordinate 8,999 of CALULC010000040.1, read as the reverse complement.
GCCTCGAAGCGCTGCCAGTCGCAGTAGGCGCGCTTGGCGGTGATGCGGCCCTTGTCCACGAGGCGCTCGAGGATGAGCTTGACGTCGGGAAGCGGCCCCGGCTCCTGGTGACCGTTGCGCTTGCGACGGCCGGTCCCCAGGGCCAGATTCTCAAAGTCGATGAGCACCGCAATGGAGCTCTGCGGGTTGTCGTTCGTGTTCATGCATCTCCTCATGATACGAAGGGACAGTCCCTTCGTATCATTTCTTCTTGTCGTCCTGTTGGACGCTCATGAGCTCGGGCTCGGGCGTGCCGTCACGGCGAGCCCGGCGCACGGCCTCGGCGCGCTCTCCCGTCTCGGAGCGCTTGAGCTGCTCCTTGTTGACGCGAAAGTACCGGTCGTGCGCCTTCCACGGGCCAACGGACTCGCCAAACCCCATCTTGAGGCCGGCAATCGTGCCGCCGATGAGGCCAATGACGAGCGTAACAAACATCGGGTAGGGCGTGATCATGACGATTGCGGAGACAACGGCCCCAGCGAGCAGCGTGAGGACGTTGGCAATCACGTACTCCTTCTTGGTCACGCATCTCACGACAAGGCGCTCGCCCAGACCCACGCCAGCAAAGATGCCAAAGAGGAAGAACACGAGCGCAAGGACCGCGCTCTCAAAGCTACCAAACACTAGGCGCGCCCCTCGTGGTCGTGGTCGTGGCAGTGGCACTCGTGGTCGCCGTCGTGATGGTGACCGTGGCCGCCGCAGCACTCGTGCTCGTCGCCGTGGTCGTGACCGCAGCAGCACTCGTGCTCGTCGTCCTCATCGCCCTGCTCGAGCAAAGACCAGTCGAGGCCGGCCGCGGCACAGGTGCCCTCCTCCTGGTAGAGGAGCGTCAGAGCCTGGGTGCCCATGCGGGAGCCGCCGATCTGGCAGAGCATGTCAAAGAGCGTGAAGGCGGTCTCCGCGCCGGGAAGCGTGATCTCCAGGTCCTCGGAGCGCTGAAGTGCGAGCGCGATGTCCTTGCGCAGGTGCTCGGCGAGAAAGCCCGGCTTGTAGTCGCCGGCGAGGGACTTGGGGGCAAGGGTCTTGGACGCACCGGAGCCACCCGTCCCAGAGGCCATCACCTCGAGGACCTTCTCGGCATCGATGCCGGACTGCTCGGCGAGGGCAAGCGCGTCGGCGTAGCCCACCATGCAGGAGGCAAGGCTCACCTGGTTGCAGAGCTTGGCCGTCTGGCCGCCGCCGGGCTGGTCAAAGAAGAACCGACGGGACGAGAAGCACTCCAGCAGCGGCATCACGGGAGCAACGTCCTTCTCGGCCGCGCCGATGATCAGCGTGAGGGTGCCGTCGATCGCGCCCTGCTCGCCGCCCGTGACCGGGCAGTCGAAGGCGTGCTTGTCCTCGACCTCGGCGGCGTCGTGGATGTCGCGCGCGAGCTGCGGGGAGCTCGTGGTGAGGTCGATGAGCCAGGCACCCTTCTTGGCGGCGCGGATGAGGCCGTCGGTGGAGAGGTAGACGTCCTCCACGTCCGTGGGATAGCCCACCATCGTGAAGACCACGTCGGCGTCTGCGGCGGCCTCGGCGGGGCTGTCCGCCCAGCGGGCGCCACGGGCGAGAAGCCCCTCGGCCTTCTCACGCGTGCGGTTGTACACAGTGAGGTCATAACCGGCATCCATGAGATGGCCCGCGATGCGAGCGCCCATGATTCCGGTGCCGATGAAGGCGACATTACTAATCTGCAAAGCTGTTCCTTTCGAAAGGGCGTGACAAAGGGGTCGCAGCCGTCTGTCACAGAGAAACGTGACAGTCGGCTGCGACCCCTTTGTCACGCTACTGGCCGCGAACCTTGCGGGCGATACGGTCGGTGAACGAGAGGCTCTCGCGGCGGTCCTTGCCCCAGAAGAGCAGCGCCACCATGCCGGGGCCCACGTGGGCGCCGATGACCGGGCCCACCGAGCTGTAGATGATCGGCACGTCCTCGCACCCGGGCTCGCGACGCACCTGGTCCGCTATCCAGCGGGCGTCCTTCTCGGCGTCGGAGGAGACGATGGCCATGGGAAGCTTCTCGTCCCCGCCCTCGGCGCCGAGGTAGTTTGCCTTGAAGTCGGCGATGATCGCGCGCAGGGCCTTCTTGCGGCCGCGGCACATGCCGCGCAGCGTGAGGGCGCCGTTGGTGTCATAGGAGAGCTCGGGCTTGATGTCGAGCTTGCCGCCCACCGTGGCAGCCGCAGGCGGGATGCGCCCGCCACGAGCGAGGGCGTCGAAGGAGTCCAGGGTGAAGTAGCCGTGGATGTAGTAGCGCGCCTCCTCGGCCCAGGCAACGAGCTCCTTGGCGGTGAGGCCGCTCGCCGCCTGATGGACCGCCTCGATGGCGAGAAGCTCTGCCGCGGCGGACGGGCAGACGTTGTCCACGACGTGGATCTCGAAGTCCGGGTGACTCTCTCGAACCATGTCGGCCGCCTGACGGGCGGCGTCGACGCTCGAGGAGAGGCCGCGCGTGAAGGCGAGATAGACCGTCGGGGTCCCCTCCTGCGCCGCACGCTCGAAGACCTCAAGGTAGTGACCAGGCGTGACCGCGGAGGTGGTGGCATACTCGCCCGCCCTCATGCGGTCGTAGAACTCCTTGGGGGTCATGGTCTTCCAGAGGTCGTCAGGATACTCCTTGCCACCCATGACATAGGTGAACTGGACGACCTCAACGCCAAGGGCCTCGGCGACCTCCGGGGCAAAGTCCGCGCAGGAGTCCACGATCAGCTTGACGTTTGACTTTCTGTGATAAGCGCGGCCCAGGCGCGCAGCCTCCTGCGACGCCTGGGCGTTGGAGACGCCCGCTTCCTCGCGGGCGTCGGTGCTCTCGTTGTTCTCTATATCCTGGCTACTGCTCATTCTCTTCCTCTATCTTGGGCTTGATGATGCCATACCCGCCATTTTTGCGGTGATAGATGACATTGACAAGTCCAGTTGTCGCATTTGTGAAGACATAGAAGTCATGGCCGATAAGATCGGTCTGGACGAGGGCCTCCTCCTCGGTCATGGGCACGAGGTCGATGTACTTCTCGCGAACGAGCTGGTCATCCTCGGTCTCGTCGGGACCGGGCTCGATGAGGGCGGCAAGGTCCTCCTGGGTGACGGTGCCGACCTTGGCCTGCTGCATGCGCTGACGACGATCGATGATGCGGGTCTTGTACTTGCGGAGCTGACGGGTGACCTTGTCCGCCGCCTCGTCGATTGCCGTGAACATGTCGTCCGAGCTGGCGACCACGCGAACCACGTTGTCGCGTACGAAGACGGTGACCTCACAGGCCTTGCGCTCGGGGTTGGAGGGGTTCTTGTCCACGCGCAGGACCACGTCGCAAGTCATGGGCTTGATGTCAAACACCTTGAGGGCGTCAGAGATCTTCTCCTCCACATGCTCGCGCAGCGAGTCAGAGACACTGACCTTGCGACCCGAGATCTTGATGTCCACCATGCGAACCTCCTTACGGTTGAGCGCGCCACCGCGTTCCGGTGCGCTTCTCGGCGCGACCGAAGTCGCACCCTAGGACACTCATACCCACTCGGGGGCGCTCGCATCACCCCGCGGCCCGAGCGGGCGAACCTACTCGGCAGGCGTTACATAGCGTCGTTCTGGACAGGCTCCTCTTCGCCCTCGGGCGTCTGGGCCTCGCCCTCCTGACCGTCGGAGGTCTGGGAGTCGCCCTCCTGGTCCTCAGGGGTCTGGGTCTCTTCCCCTTCGGTCTCCTCGCCCTCGGCCTCCTCGCCCTCGCCCTCTGCCTCATCGGCCGGCTCCTGCTCCTCCACGCGCTCCACGAGGCCCGTGATGCGGCTGTCTGTGGAGAGGTCCGGGAGGTCGCCCACCCAGCTCGCGCGGGCAACGGCGCTCAGGCCGCTCGTCCTCAGCGTCTCGAGGGCAGCCCCCACGGCATCCTCGAGCTCCGGGTTTGCCGCGGAGACGCCCACGACCGTTGGGTCGTCGAGCGTGCCGGCAAACGAGACGTCGGAATAGATCGCCGCAAGATAGGCGCCCGCATAGGCGTCGCAGACCACGTACTTCACGGCACCGTCCTCGAGAGCGTCGAACGCCTCGTTGAGGCTCGTGAAGTGGGCACGGCTGACGTCGAGGTCATAGCCGTCGAGCGTGACCGCCGAGACGGAGCCCTCCTGCACGCCAACCGACGCCCCGGTAAGCTGGGAGGCGTCGATGGGGGCGGACACGTCCCCGCGCGTGAAGACGCCCGCCGCGCTCTGGGCGTAGGGGCCGAGGACCGTCGAGCTCTCAACGTCATCCGGCTCCACGCCAATCACGATGTCACACTGGTCCTTCAGGGCAGACTCCACGTCCCCCACAGACACGAGGCTGATCGAGGCGATGCCAAGCTCGTCGGCAATGGCGTGGGCGGTCTCGACGCTCAGGCCAACGACATCGCCCTGCTCGGTGGACGCCGAGAAGGGCACCGTCTGCGTGAGCGGGATGCCCACGACAAGCGTGCCCGGATTCTTGAGTGCCGAGTCTGAGACCACGGGGGTGAGGCTATCGCGCCTCTGAGCCCGGGACTCCTCGACCGAAGGAAGACTCGTCAGATAATCATCAAGCTCAACCGAACCAACCGAGCAGCCCCCGAGCACGGTGGCGGCAGTCAGGGCGGCGGCGATCGCGCAGATCTGGTGACGCTTCATAAACACCCCTGTCTCTCGACCTCGATGTCTCACCCAGCTGACCTGGTCTTTGACCCCACACCCGCGCACTGGGGACTTTGCTTTTGGCGCCGCGGCGCCTCCACTGTTGTCCCTCTCGCCCGCGAGGCCGGATGCCTCATGGATGGTATGACGGGCGGTGCGGCTTACCTCTAGGACGAGCCATGATCGCACGGACGCGCACGCCCGAGCTTACGTGGATCCCTTTGCCCTCGTCTGGCCTGGACTTGGGAGCCGCGCAGAGGCGACACCCGCAACCACAGACCTGGGTTGAGACGCCTCCTAGTATACCTGGCCGCCCGTCGATTTTCTTGAGGCACATGCGCGACCCCGCCCAACGGACCCGTCAACCCATCAAGCCCCACGGCACCCCTCACCACACTCGTGCGAGCACGCAGGCCGTGACCGACGAGGCTCCTCTGGCGAGAAGCGCACGCGTGCCCTCGGCAAGACTCGCGCCCGTGGTTGCCACGTCATCGACCAGCAGCAGGCGCGCACCCGACAGGTCCTCGACGGCGCGCATGGTTCCCAAGAGGTTCTCCGCCCGCTCGTCTCGTCCGAGGTCTCGCTGGTCCCGGGCGCTCGAGCGCTGGAGGACGTCTGCCAGCGGCAGGCCGAGCTCGCGGGAGAGCGCTCGCGCGACGAGCTCCATGTGATCGAATCCCCGCCTGGAATACGCCTCGGCCGTAGCAGGGACAAAGCAGAGCGCGTCGACGCCTCCCAACGAGAACCGCGGGTCGCCGTCGCGGGCGGACCATGCGGAGGACTCCTCGAGCGCACACGCGATAGCGGCGGCCATCACCGGGGCGAGCCGCAGCTCATGTGCGTCTTTGAAGCAGGTCACCATCCGTGCCGGCGCACCGTGAAACCCAAGGGCCGCGACCGTTGCACGCGGCGCCCAAGTCCCGTCGCATTCCGTACAGGTGAGAAAGCCATACGGCGCCCCGCAGCTCGGGCACGCCAGACGCTGCTCGATCCAAGGCAGGGCCGCTCGGCACTCCTCGCAGAGCAGCTCTCCCGGCTGCTCGCAGAGGACGCAACGGGTTGGGAAGAGCGCCTCGGCAACCGAGTCGCGGAGGGCCCGGCCGATGCTCGCTATGAACGGGGCGGCAACCACCCCCCTTCCGAATCTCGAATGGCGAGAAGCTGGTGGGCGCAGTCTAGCACGCAAGGGCGCTGACCCCTTTCGGCGCCAAACGGATTTGGGTTGGGAGCGCCAAACGGATTTGGGTTGGGAGCCCCAAAGAGAGGGGCGCCGACCTCGATAGCTACCGCCCACCCAAAGGGCGCGCAAGTCCCTCCCCCTCCCGCTCAAAGGGCGGGCAGCCGCCAGGCGCACGCATCCCCCATTTGGCGCACAATAGGGCCACCGTCAGGAGGAGGAGCAATGGGCGCCCCGGCCGACCCGTCACCGCAGACCCCAAGGCATGTCGCGCTCGTGGACGCCAGCGCCACCGCGCCCACGTCAACGCTGCTCGCAGACGCCGCCGAGGCGCTGCCCGTCTATGCCTGGCTCGCGGGAGCGGAGGAGCCCAAGATCGAGAACGCGCGCCCCGGAGAAGACCTCGCCGGCTGCGACACGGTCCTTCTCGCCCTTGAGCTAGAGCGCGGCGATGAGCGCATCGAGAGGCTGCCCGTTGGCCATGCCTCGGCAGAGGTGCGCGTCTACGCCTTGGTCTGCACAGAGGGGGACCCCGAGGTTGCCTCACGCGCACTCACGGCCCTCGAGAGGTGCTGCGAAGAGCGCGGTCTCTCCTGGATGGGCGGTCTGGTCGTGGGCGACGCCAACCTCCTGCCCCACATCTCCGGCCGCCCGCGCATGGGCTGGGCGCGCCGCCGCGTCTCCGAGGCGGTGGACCAGCTGCTCATCGCCCTTCTCGCCGCAGAGCCCGCAGGCGAGAGGTACGTGCGGCCTTCACGCTACGCGCACCTCACCTGTCGCCCGCGCTAGGCGAGGGCGACGAGAGGGACACCGCCGGCAAGCGGGCATCACGCCCCAGGCGCTACAGCCCAAAGAACGTGCAGGCGTTCTTCCACAGGGCGTCGTAGGTGGACTGACGGCCGCTGCGTCCGGCGGCCTCGCGGACGTCGGCGATGCGGGCTGCCGTGAAGGCCACCATGGCCGGCTCGCACTCCTCGCCGCGCAGGGGCACGGGCGCCATGTAGGGGCTGTCGGTCTCGGTGAGCAGGTAGCGCTCGGGGCAGTAGGTTGCCGCCTCGCGGATGTCGTCCGAGCGGGTGAAGGTGACGGCGCCGCCAAAGGCAACGTGGCAGCCCAGGCGCGTGAAGTCCTCCATCACCTTGAGGTCCGAGGTGAAGCAGTGCAGGTCGCAGCCAGATCCGGGCACGCCCTCCTCGCGCAGGACCTGGGCGGCCAGGCGGTGCGCGTTGGCGCGAACGTCCACGGCGGCGTCGCGGATGTGCAGCTCGACGGGCAGGTTGAGCTCGTGGGCAACGCGCAGCTGACGGCGGAACGCGGCCTCCTGCACGTCCGGGGCGACCTTGTTGTAGGGACCGTAGTCCAGGCCAAACTCGCCCACGCCCACGGCGCGCGGGCTGGCAAGCAGCTCGCGCAGGCGCTCGATCGCGGCGTCATCCACCTCGGCCGAGCCGTAGGGGTGAACGCCGGCGACAATACGCACGTTGTCCAGGAGCTCGGGCGCGTCATAGCCCTCGAAGACGGGCGGCGTGAGGCCCATCTCGCGGGCCTCGAGCAGACACACGCGGGCGAGGTCGATCTGCCCCTCGAGCCAGGAGTTGAACGCGCTCACGCTCTCCCACTTGCGGGGAACGTCGCTCACGGGGTCCACCGGTATGACGAGCAGGCGCACGCCGGCGAGCGCCGCGCGCACGAGCGCCATCGCGGGGTCGTGAGCACGGAAGCTCGTGAGGTGGCCATGGGTGTCCGCCAGCGGTGCGAGCGGGCGGGGCCAGTCGCAGACCGCGCCCTTGCGGTCATGGAAGAGCTCGCCGTCCGTGAGCATGAGGTCGTCAAGGGCAATCTGTTCTTCGGTCATGGGTTTCTCTCCTTACTGGGAAGCGATCTGCGCAAGCGCGCCTGCAAGGCGCACGAAGTCTGCCGGCGCGAGGGTCTCGGCGCGGCAGGTGGGCTGGATGCCCGTCCCGGCAAAGGCGGCGTCCAGAGCGTCGCGCGAGAAGCCGGAGGCGGACATTGAGTTGCGTATGGTCTTGCGGCGCTGCGCGAACGCGGCGTCAATCACGGCGGACACCTCCGCAACGCGCGCGGCGTCCACGAGCGGGGCACGGTCGATGCGCACGACGGCGGAGTCCACGTGCGGTGGCGGCATGAAGTTGCCCGGCCCCACCTCAAAGCGGCCGGTCACGCGGGCGAGAAGTGCGAGCTTGGCCGTGTAGGCGCCGTAGGTGCGGTTGCCGGGACCCGCGCAGATGCGGTCTGCCACCTCGGCCTGCACCATCACCACGAGGCGGCGCAGGCTCGGCACCTCCTGTAGGTAGCGCAGGATCACCGTGGCGGCCACGTTGTAGGGCAGGTTGGCAACAAGAACGTCGGGCTCGCCGCCCGCAGCATCGGCGATCTGACCCGGCGTCACGCGCAGGGCGTCACCCATGATGTAGGAAAAGTTCGGATGCGCCGCGGAGTGGGCGGAGAGCACGGGCTCGAGCTCGTGGTCCATCTCGATGGAGACCACGTGGCCGGCGTCAGCAAGAAGCGCCAGCGTGAGCGTGCCGATGCCGGGGCCCACCTCGAGCACGCGGTCCTTCTCGCCAAGCTCGGCCAGGTCCATGATCTTCTCGATCACGTGGTTGTTGACCAGGAAGTTCTGGCCCAGGCTGTGCTTGGTCGCAAGGCCGTACGCCTCGAGCAGGGCGCGGGTGGCGCCGGGGTTTGCGAGAGGAGATCCGCCCACGCCTGCCTACTTCGTTTTATCCAGGCGCGGGAAGAGCGCGTCGCCCTTGGTCACGGCAACGCCGCCCGCAAGGCCGCCCCAGGCGCAGGCCGCGCGCAGGTCGTCCGTGGCGGCCTCGTCCTCGAGCGACATGCGGCGCAGGACCTCGGCCGAGGTCTTTGGCATGAACGGCGCGAGCAGGTGCGCGGAGATGCGGATGGACTCGAGCAGGCTCACGATGATGTCTGCGAGCTCGCCGGCGCGCTCCGAGTCCTTGGCCACGGCCCAGGGCGCGGAGTCCTCGATGTAGTGGTTGGCAGCGTGGACGAGCTCCATGACCACGTCCTTGGCACCCGCGTAGTCAAAGACCTCCATGCGGCTCGCGTAGCGGTCGTAGATGCCCTCGGCAACGCCCTTGAGCACGCCGTCCTTCTGTGCCCAGCCCTCGGCCAGCTCCGG
>CALULC010000039.1 GCA_944321385.1 uncultured Atopobiaceae bacterium | reverse complement strand
ACCACGATCATCGGCGACGACTGCCTCATGTACCAGAACGCCACGCTCGGCATGACCGGCAAGCACGGCGGCAAGCGCCACCCCACGCTCGGAAACGGCGTGCTCGTGGGCGCCGGCTCCATCTTGCTCGGCGCCATCACCGTGGGCGACGGGGCCTACATCGGCGCCGGATCGGTCGTGGTGGACAACGTGCCCGCCAACACCACCGTCGTGGGCAACCCGGCGCGCGTGGTGCGCACGCACGTGTGCCCGCTCGTGAGCGACATGGTCCGCGTCACGGACGACTTTGGCAAGAGCTGGGTCATGGAAGCGTAGGACCGCCGCTGACCCGGCGGGAAAGGTCCGACGCGAGTTCCGCAGCCCGGAGGGGAGTCTGCCGACCATGTCCGACGCTCAGACAGCTTGGCGCAGGGAGCGCGCCAAGAACTCGCGGCGGACATGGTCGGCAGACTCCTCGCAGGGCGAGGACTGTCTGAGCGGTGGACCCTTCCCGCCGGTTCAGCGGCGGACCGGACGCGCTACAGCACCTGTTCCAGGCAGGTCTTTAGCGGAGTCATGCCCATGGCGTCGTAGAACGCGCGGGCGCCGGGGTTGCACTCCCAGACGTTGAGCGTCACGTTGTGGCAGCCCTTCTCGCGCGCAAAGTCAATGACGTGCTGGTAGAGGGCGGTGCCCACGTGCTGCCCGCGGCTCTTCTCGTCAACGCAGATGTCGTCGATGTAGAGGCTCATGATGGGCTGCCAGCTGTTTGACTTTCGGTAGTCCTGCAGCTCGCAGAAGGCGTGACCGAGCACGGCCCCGCCATCGTCCACCGCCACAAAGACGGGGTGCGTATCGTCCTCGAACATGGCGAGAAGCTCGGCGTCGGTGTACTTGCGCGTCCCGGCGCGGAAGATGTCTGGCCTGCCCGCCGCATGGACCGCCAGCACCTGGTTCAGGAGCTCGTGAACGCCCGCCAGGTCCTTCTCGCACGCTCTTCTAACCTGCATCCTCGTCATGCCCCCTCTCGCAGACGAAGGCCGTGAACTCCTCGGTCTCCGCCCGCGTGTCAAAGCGACCCATGTACTGATAGTTGCCCATGTCGTCCGAGAGCGCCTCGGGAACGCGCCCGTGGGCGACGATGGCCTCGCCAAAGCGGTCGAGCACCTCTTCGTGCGTGTGGGCATAGCGGTGGGCGTCTCTCCTGCTCGCGTAGACGCAGAACGCGTCGACGCCGCCCTGCTTGCAGCGGCACTCGTCAAAGCAGATCACGTCCGCCCAGATCTGGTAGACGTTGAGCGCGTGGGCGTAGTTCATCATCTCGGGCGTGGTCCCGCCGGGCGGGCGGACGTTCACCTCGAGGCAAACGTAGGTCCCCTTTGGCCCCAGCCCGGGATGATCCCGGTCCAGCCTGAAGAACTCGATGTGCACGAAGCGGCTCGCGAGGCCAAAGGCCCGGGCAACGGCGCGGCCGCTCCTGGAGAGCACCGGGTCCACGCCCGGGCGCGAGAGATACGCAAGGTCAAGGCCGCCATGAACCACGTCTGCCATCGAGGGCGGAAACTCCTCTTGGTTCTCAAAGACGGGCTCGCCGTGGCTGTTGAGAATCGCGTCCCAAGAGCAGATGTCCCCGTGGACAAGCTGCTCGACCACATAGGGAACGTCGGCGTGGTCGGCGAGAAGGTCGCGGAGGTCGGCGTCGGAGGAGAGGACGCGCGTGCCGCATGCGCCCACGCCAAACTCCGGCTTGGCGAACACGGGGTAGTGCCCCATCTCGCCTATGTACCAGCGCGTCTCATCAAAAGTCGTGAGGCGCGTCTGACGGGCGCTGGGAACGCCGGCGGCGGCAAGGAGCGGCTTTTGCGCTGCCTTGCTCTGCCAGTGCCGCAACTGGGCTGGACGCGGGCCGTTCGCGAGGTTGAAGTCCTCGCGAAGCCGCGCGTCCAGCTCGAGCCAGTGCTCGTTGTTAGATTCGATCCAGTCCGGCTTGCCGTAACGATACGAGAAGTACGCCACACCCCGATAGACCTGGTCGTAGTCCTCCAGGTCGTGCACCCAGTAGTACTCGTCGAGCGACGAGCTTACCTCGGGGGCGAGCTGCTCGAAAGACGTGTCGCCGATGCCAAGCACCCGCGCCCCGTCCCGCCTGAGGGCAGCGCAGAACTGCCAGTAGACGGGAGGGAACTGCGGGGAGACAAATACGAAGTTCATTTACTTCGTGCTCGTGGCGTCCTTGGTCGCAGCGGTCTTGGCGGCCGTGGCCTTGGTGGAAGCGGCCTTGGTCGCGGTCGTCTTGGTCGTGGCGGCCTTGGTGGTCGTGCTCTTGGCAGCAGTCTTCTTCGCGGCCGTGGTCTTGGTCGCGGCGGCCTTGGTGGTCGTGCTCTTGGCAGCCGTGGTCTTCTTGGCGGCCGTAGTCTTGGTCGCGGTCGTCTTGGCTGCAGCGGCCTTGGTGGTCGTGCTCTTGGCAGCCGCGGTCTTCTTGGCAGCAGTCGCCTTGGTGGCGGGCTTCTCGTCGGCGGCCTTGGTCGCGGCGGCCTTAGTGGTCGCGGCCTTCGCCGTGGTCTTCGCAGCCGGCTTCTCCTCCGCAGCGGCGGTCTTCTTAGCGGTGGTCGTGGCGGCCTTCTTGCGCGTCGTGGTCGCACGCTTCTTGGCGGGCTTCTCGGCGGCCGTGGTCTTCTCCACGTCGGCGAGGACGATCGGCAGGAAGTAACGGATCTGCTTCTTCCACCAATACCAGGTGTGGGTCACGTCGCCACCCCAGTAGTCGCACCAGGCGTCGACGCCGAGACGAGCAAGCTGAGCCTCCATCTCGCGCGTGGAGCGCACGGAGTCCTCCTCGGAGGCCTCCTGACCGGTGCAGAACAGGAGCTGACGCTGGTTGTAGACGGCAACGTAGGGGTGCTCCGGATCCATGTTGGGCAGGAAGGCGCACGGGGTGTTGTCATAGAGCGTGGCGTCCATCCAGTCACCGAAGTAGCGACGGACGTCGTAGCAGCCGGAGAGGCAGACGCAGCCCTGGAAGAGGTCCGGGCGACGCAGGGCGACGATGGAGGCCTGCGTGGCGCCGGCGTCAAAGCCGAGAGCGAGCGGACGGTTCTTGGACTTGCTCATCTTGGTGACGAGCGGTACGAGCTCGTCGACCACGTAGTGGTAGTAGCTCTCCTGGCGCTCGGCACGCTCGGCGGGGTCGCCGGTGCCGCCCCAGGACTCGTTGTCGACGGTCTCGGTGCAGAAGAGCTGGATGGTGCCGGACTCGATGTAGTCCTCGAGCTCGTCGATCAGACCGACCTCCTCAAGGCTCTCCGGATCCTGACCCTGCGTCGGGAAGACGATGACCGGAAGGCCCTTGGTGCCGTGGACGATGACGTGCATCTCCTTGCCCAGAATCGAGCTCGTGCAGACGACGTTCTTCTTGCTCATGGTTCCCCCAAAATAACTGGTTTTGTGCGGTTCGTTCCCTGAGTTTGCATCAGCCATCATATCGCCTTGCCGCAAAGTCCGCGTATTCTTCATGTAATGGTGACACAAATCAGAAACCTCCTCGCGCCATTGGGCGCAAGGAGGCCTCAGTCTGAGCCCGCATTCTGCCTGCGCAAACCCGCTAGGCACGCCTGTTCTTGAAACAGTCAATGATCACGGGCACCGCCCCGAGAGCCGTGAAGGCGTAGAGCATGCCGAGGTTTGAGCCGTACTCAGAGGAGTCGATGGCGCCCAGGTCAAACAGGTCAGGAAGAATCTGCAGAGCCTTAAAGAAACTGATGTCGAGTTCTCTCGCCGCCACGATCGCCCAGTCCACCCAGTCTGCGGCAAAGACCATCGCCACAATGATCAGACAGGTCAGAGCGATGCCCAGCCCTGAGATTCCCCCGGCGAACTTCTCATAGCCCTTGAGCGCGGCGAGCGACATCACGATACCCGAAAGAGCTGCCACCACACCGATCCTGCTCAGAACGACGATCAGAACCGCCCCGACCAGAGAGCCGAGAAAGGCGCCCAACAGGCCGAGCGCCACGTTCTCGCGACGAGCCGCCCTGACCGCCGCAGAAACGGGCATGGGCTGAGGATACGCGCCTTGACCCGGCTGCGGATAAGGCTGGTAGGGCTGCTGATAGGGTTGAGAGTAGGGCTGCTGGTAGGGTTGCTGGGCGGCGCCGGGCGCCTGATAGCCGGACTGATACTGCTGACCAGAAGCATCCTGATACTGCTGGGAGCCGCCCATCTGCTCGTCGGGAGTCCACCATCCAGACGACGGCGCCCCGCCATAGTTTCCCTGCCCGTTCCACTGTCCCATCTGGTCGCTCATGGGCGCCTCCCGCACGTCTCGCTCGGCAATTTCCCGAGGCCCTTTCCAGCTATTTTACGACCCGCACCCATTGCCCTTCTCGCCTTTCTCGCGCAAACCCGTAAACACTGTATTCTCGATGAGATGCCCCTTGAGGCCCCTTCGCCCGCGGGCTCGTGCTACGCTGTCCAGTTGGAAATCGCGACAGAGAGGACGCCCCCATGCGCATCGGCTTTGACAACGACAAGTACATTGCCCTCCAGGCGGAGAAGATCCGCAAGCGCATCGGCCAGTTTGGCGGCAAGCTCTACCTCGAGTTTGGCGGCAAACTCTTTGACGACTACCACGCGAGCCGCGTTCTGCCCGGCTTTGAGCCCGACTCCAAGATCCGCATGCTGGAGAGCCTGCGCGACGAGGCCGAGGCCATCATCGTCATCAACGCGGACAACATCGAGAACGCCAAGCGCCGCTCGGACATCGGCATCACCTACGAGGAGGACGCGCTGCGCCTGATGGACTCGTTCCGCGCACGCAACCTCATGGTCGGTGGCATCTGCATCACGCACTTCACCGGCCAGCCGCACGCCGAGGCCTTCCAGCGCCGCCTCGAGGGCATGGGCGTCTCGGTCTGGCGCCACTACCTCATCGACGGCTATCCCTCTGACGTCAACCACATCGTCTCCGACGAGGGCTTTGGCAAGAACGACTACATCGAGACGAGCCGCCCGCTCGTGGTGGTCACGGCCCCCGGCCCCGGCTCGGGCAAGCTTGCCACCTGCCTCTCTCAGCTCTATCACGAGAACAAGCGCGGCGTGCAGGCGGGCTACGCCAAGTACGAGACCTTCCCGGTGTGGAACCTCCCGCTCAAGCACCCCGTGAACGTGGCCTACGAGGCGGCGACGGCCGACCTCGACGACCGCAACATCATCGACCCCTGGCACCTCGAGGCCTACGGCGACGTCACCGTGAACTACAACCGCGACGTCGAGACCTTCCCCGTGCTCAAGGCCATGATGGAGAAGATCGCCGGAGAGAGCCCCTACCAGTCCCCCACCGACATGGGCGTCAACATGGTTGGTAAGTGCATCTCTGATGACGAGGTCTGCCGCGAGGCTGCAAAGAACGAGATCGTGCGCCGCTACTTTGCCACGGCTGAGGAGGTCCGCCGCACCGGGCAGGGCGCCGAGGCTCTGGAGAAGATCGAGCTGCTCATGCGCCAGGTGGATGTCACCTGCGACTACTCCCCCGCCCATCAGGCAGCACTCGCCAAGGAGGAGGCAACGGGCGGCCCTGCTGCGGCCATGGTCCTGCCCGACGGCGAGCTTGTGACCGGCAAGACCTCCGACCTCATGGGCGCCGCGGCATCGCTTCTGCTCAACGCCGCCAAGCACATGGCGGGCATTCCCAAGAAGACCTACGTGGTGAGCTCGGAGGCGCTCGTGCCCATCTGCCACCTCAAGACCGAGCACCTGCGCAGCCACAACCCGCGCCTGCACTCCGACGAGATGCTCATCGCCCTCTCGCTCTCCTCTGCCACCAACGACGAGGCCGAGGCCACCGTGGACGCCCTCGAGCAGCTTGCCGGCTGTGACGCGTACTTCTCGGTCATCCTCTCCGAGGCGGACATGCGCACCTACCGCAACCTCGGCATCAACGTGTGCTGCGAGCCCAAGTACGAGCGCCAGACCTACTACCACCGTTGATGGGGGCAGACATGGACTATCGGCTCATCGCCCTCGACATGGACGGCACCTTGCTGGACAGCGGCAAGCGTGTGCGCCCCGACGTCTCCGCGGCGGTGCGCGAGGCCGCCGCAGCGGGAAGGCACGTCGCCATCTGCTCCGGCCGCTGCCCTTCGATGGTCGAGCTCAGCCGCGACGACCTCGGCGACGTCCGCTACGCCATCTGCGGCAGCGGAACCGCCCTCTACGACCTCCTCGAGCATCGCATGCTCGAGGAGTTCAGGCTCCCCCACGAGTGCGTCCTGCGCGCGATCGACGCGTGCGCGGGGGCGGACAGCCTCTTCGAGGTCTTCCACGCCAACGGCTTCCTCTACGAGGAGGACGCCCTCGAGCGCATGCCCTCCTTCGGCCTCGGGGTCTACGTCCCAGAGTATCGCACCGCCGGGACGTGCGGGCGCGACCTGCGCCGCCAAATCGCGGACCCCTCGTTTGCCGTCCAGAAGCTCAACGTCCACTTCCGTGACGCCGCAACGCGTGAGCGCGTTCGCACTGAGCTCTCTGGCCTGCCGCTCGGACTCACCGACTTCGAGAAGGCGAGCCTGGAGCTATCCCCCGCCGGCATCGACAAGGGGACGGGACTGCGGGCCCTCGCCGCGCTTCTCGGCGTTCCCGCGGAGCGCACGATCGCGGTTGGTGACGCCGACAACGATCTGCCGATGCTTCGCGCCGCGGGACTCGCGGTGGCAATGGGCAACGCCAACGACTCGGTCAGGGACGCCGCCGACGTCGTGGTGGCCGACAATGACCACGACGGCGTCGCCGAGGCAATCCGCCGCTATTTGCTGGGGTGAGCGGACGGCGCGCCACGCCCATTCACAAGGAGAAAGGACCCTCGTGAACTACCGGCTCATAGCCTTCGATATGGACGGCACGCTGCTCGACTCCGGCAAGCGGGTCCTCGCGTCGTCCTCGGCCGCCATCGGCGAGGCCGCCGCCAGCGGAAAGACGGTAGCCATCGCCAGCGGCAGATGCCCCTCGATGATCGCCCCCTACGCCGCGGAGCTTCCGGGCGTCCGCTACGCCATCTGCACGAGCGGCGCGTCGCTCTACGACATCGCCGAGGACGCCGTCCTCACCGAGCGCACCTTCGACCAGGAAGTCATAGACCGCGTCATCAGCGTGGTGGGCGACGAGGACCTCATGTGCGAGATATTCTCCGGCCGCGGCTTCTTCTATCCCGCCGCGGACATCGAGCGCATGGGCCATTACCACATGCAGGCCTACCAGGAGACCTACCGCGCCCTCGGGGAGCCGATGGAGAGCACCTGGGACGTGCTCGCCTCCGGGGCGCTGCCCCTTCAGAAGTTCAACCTCCACTTCGCCCGCGTCGAGGCCCGGGAGCGCGTGCTCGCCGAGCTCGCGGACGCCGACGTCGAGCTCGCGCGCTCCGAGACGTCGAGCCTCGAGTTCTCGCCCGCGGGCGTCAGCAAGGGGTCTGGCCTCGCGGAGCTCTGTCGCATCGTGGGCCTTCCCCTGGCGGCCACCATCGCCGTGGGGGACTCGGATAACGACCTCCCCATCCTCGAGCGCGCGGGACTGGCGGTTGCCATGGGCAACGCCCGGGAGCGCGTCCGCCAGGCTGCGGGCGCCGTGGTGGCGGACAACGACCACGACGGCTGCGCCGAGGCCGTACGCCGCTTTCTGCTCGCCGAGTAGGCGTGCCATGAAGCGCATCCTCATCGTTGCCACCGGGGGCACGATCGCCTCCACGCAAGGGGCCGACGGCCTTGCCCCCACCCTCACCGGTCGCGAGCTCGCCGAGCGCGTTCCGCTGCTCGACACCCTTTGCGATCTGGACTTTGTTCAGCCCATGAACATCGACAGCACCAACATGCGCCCGCGCGACTGGCTGCGCATAGCCCAGGTGATCAAAGACTCCTACGACCGCTACGACGGCTTTGTGGTCCTGCACGGAACCGACACCATGGCCTACACCGCAGCCGCCCTCTCCTATCTGATCCAGGGCAGCGAGAAGCCCGTCGTGCTCACCGGCTCGCAGCAGCCCATGGCCAACCCCTTCACCGACGCCAAGCTCAACCTCTACCACAGCGTCCTCTACGCCTGCGAGGACGCGAGCTGCGACGTGAGCGTCGTCTTTGGCGGCGAGGTCATCTGCGGCACGCGCGCCCGCAAGCAGCGCACCATGAGCTTCAACGCGTTCTCGAGCATGAACTACCCGCCGCTCGCCTACGTTCGCGGGGAGCGCGTCGTGAGGGCGGAGGGCTCCGCGCCGGGCGAGAAGAACGCGCGGGCGCCGCGTTTCTTCGACACGCTCGATGACCGCGTGATCGTCCTCAAGCTCACGCCCGAGCTGCAGCCGAGCATCTTTGAGCTGCTCGCCCGTGACTACGACGCCGTGATCCTGGAGACCTTTGGGATCGGCGGAATCCCCTCCTACGAGGGGGCGTACCAGCGCGCGATATACGACTGGGTGGAGTCGGGGCACACGCTCGTCGTGACCACGCAGGTCCCCGAGGAGGGCCTTGACCTCGGCGTCTACGAGGTCGGCCATGCCTATGCCCAGAAGGACGGAATCCTGCGCGGCGACGACATGACCACCGAGGCGCTCGTGGCCAAGACCATGTGGGCGCTCGGCCAGACACGCGACCCCGCCGAGGTGGCCCGCCTCTTTTACGAGAGCGTCAACCACGACCGTACGCCGAGATAGCCCGGCCGCCTGCGGCGCGACGGACCAGACGCCCGCCGCCTCGGATACGGAGAGCGTCACCGACGATGAGCTCGGCTGCACCATCACCCTCAAGCAGGCCATCGTCGACATCCCCTTTGACGACGCCGACATCTGGGCCGACGGCTACCGCACGGACGTTGCCGTCGAGGTGGAGCTGACAAACGACAGCGAGTACGTGGCAACGCTGCGCGACAGCGACCTCTGCCTGCTCGTTGACGGCGAGGAGGTCACGACCACCACGAGTCGCATCAGCACCTTCCAGACGTTCGCCGACGAGAACGGCCTCGCCTCGCTGCCGTCGGAGGGCGCCGGCCAGGGCGAGACCATCTCGGGCTGGCTGTTCTACTACTTTGACACCGGCTCCGGCGACAATGACCTCGCGCTGCGCTACACCCGTGAGGAGACCGAGGTCAGCGTGATCGGCGGCCCCGAGGGCGGCTCCAGCTACACGATTCCTGCCGAGAACTTCGACATCGCCATCTAGCGTCCGGGCTCAGCTGACGGACGCACCTCAGAGGAGGTCGCTCACCGTGACGGTGACGGCCTCCTCGCTTTTCTCGCCGCAGCGGAACGCGATCTGGTCGCCCGGCTGGTATGTCACGATCTCAAGCAGGCCCGGCAGGGCAAAGTCATAGATCGTCTCGTCCCCCTCGAGCGTGACGTAGAAGTGCGAGTTGCCGTCCACCACGGCCTGTGCGATCGTGGCAATCGTGCCGGAGACCTCCACCGTGACCGAGGCGTCGGCCGCCTCCTGTTCGCTGAGCAGGCCGTCCGCCGCCAGCAGCGAGAGGTAGGCCTCCTGGCACTCCTCCACCGTGGAGCCCGTGGCCACGCTCTGGTACTGCTCGATGTTGATCATCGCAAACATCTTGACCAGGCCCGCGTCGTCCTTGAGGCTCACAAAGTAGGTGGGCTGACCGGCCACGTTGAGAAGAATCGGGTACGTGGCCTGGTAGCGCAGGTTCTGTAGCTGACCCTCGGCGCTCGCCATGGCCGAGGCCTCCGTCGCGCCCGCCACCGGGTAGAAGTGCGACTCGCCGGTGCGCTGGTTCACCAGGATGAAGCCCACGCTCGAGTCATCCGCCGTCACGGAGGTCACGCCGGTGTAGAGGTAGATGTCCTCCCCCTGCGCGATGTAGTTGTAGCCCAGCTGGCCGTTGGTGCCCGGCGTGGTGCGCACCACGCCCTCCTGGCCAAGCCACGAGTTGAGCCAGCCGTTCTCGTACATGCCGCTCCAATTGTACTGCTCGATCAGAAGGTCGGAGGGGTAGGCGCGGTCCACCCACGTGGGAACCTCCTCCACGGAATAGAAGTCCGTCTCGCCCGTGCAGGCGTCCACGAGCACCACAGCGTAGATGTCCGTGCCGCCAAAGGTGCCGATCGTTCTGCGCTGGACCGGGTAGACCCACCAGGGATGGCCCTCCTCGTCCAGCTCAAAGGACTTCTGGTCAAACATGAGGCTGGGATAGGAGAGCTGCACGTGCCGGTCCACGTTGCGCGCAAACGGCTCGGAGTCGGAGTAGAGGATCGGCTCCTCCAGACGCACGACCTCGGCCTCCTGGGTCACCATGTCAACCAGCACGTACGCCGGGATGCCCGAGTCGCGGTTGGCAAACCACTTGAAAAGGTCCGCGTAGACGAGCGGGCTCACGCGCACGGGGCGACCCTGGTAGTTGATCTGGCTGTAGGTGTCCGCGATCTCAAACTGGCTCACGTACTCCGGGATGGAGCCCATCGCGCGGTTGCCCAGAAGGATGGCGGAGTCGCGGTCGATAACGGGGACCTCGGAGTAGTCAACCTGCTGGATGTCCTCCGCAAAGACGCCGTCCGTGGTGCTGAGCACGCTCGCGTAGCGCTCGGCGTTGCCGGGAAAGAACGGCTGGGAGAGCAGCAGGCCCAGCACAAAGGCAACGATTGGCGAGGCCGGGATGATCATGAGCTTGCGGTACAGCTTCGAGCGCATGACGTTGCGCTCCGCGGCAACCCACAGCGTGAGCAGCCCCACGACGCAGATGCCGATGATCCACGTCCACACCTGCATGCTCTGGAGGTTGAGCGCAGGATGGAACCACCAGTAGCACGCGCCCAGAACCACCACCGCCACGATGGCGAGAATGACAAGGGCTCGGCGGCTCCACTGGGGCATCTTGTCGGCGAGCGACGCCCCGGGACGGGCGGCGGATCCCGCGTCCTTCTCGGCATGTCCGCGATTAAACATGTCGAACAGGTCCTTGAGGTCCGGGCCTTGGTTGAGCATCGGGTTTCCTTTCCGAGGGAGCGGGCGACGCTATTGTCGCATAGACGGGGCGCCAAAGGCCCGCGCGGGGCCCAGGCCGAGGGCGCCCTCCCGCCCTAGCGCTCGCGGCGGGAGAGGCTGCGCGCGCAGGGGCCGAGCACCCACCACACGAGCGCGGCGCACTCCGCCACAAAGATCGCGAGCGCAAGCCCAAGCGCGACGGGAATCGCCAGCAGGCCCCAGAGCGCCCCGGCGAGCAGCGCGAGCGCGGGCAGCGCCATGACGACCACGCCCACCAGGACCCCCGCGAAGACCATCAGCGTGGCGCCGCCACCCTTGACGAGCTGCGCCTCGTTGTCCCACGTGAGGCGCGGGAAGAGCGCGCCCAGGCCGAGCGAGAGCAGGCTGAGGGAGACGGTGGCGCCCAGGTAGACGCCCACGAGATAGGCGCCGGACGCCGCGGGGACGCCCAGGAGCACCAGCGCCACCACGATGAGCAGGAGCATCGGCACCGTGGAGAGCAGAAACGGCGAGACAAACTTGGAGGCAAGATACGCGCTCCAGTTCATGGGCAGGCCGCGCATGAAGAAGAAGTCCTCGCCGTCGCGGCTCACGCCCATCGTGAACGAGTAGGACGAGAAGCCCAGGAAGAGGCCAAAGGCGAGCACGCCCGCGGCGCACCACGCGAGCGCGGGGCTGTCGAAGGTGAGCAGGGCCGCGAGCGAGCGCGCCATCTCGAGCAGCGCTGCCGGGTCCATGCCGGCGTCGGCCGCCTGGGAGACGCCCACCGCGCCGCTCACCACGAAGATGACGATGAAGTAGAGGGGCATGAGCAGCGAGCTCAGGACAAACTGGTTGAAGAACACGGGCACGCGGACCATCGTCTTCCAGTCGCGGCTGAGGTTGGCGGCAAAGGCGCCGCGCGTGCGCGTGGCCTGCGCGAGCTCGGTGCCTTCCACGCGACGGCCGCGCTTGCCACCCGCACCCTGGAGCGCCTGCACGCCCTCGAAGTACCAGCGGCGCGCCACCGCCGAGAGGATCAGCGCGTAGACGGCCACACACGCTAGCATGCCGAGAAGCCCGGCGAGCGCACCCAGCGCGTCGCCCTCGACGACCGGCCTCGCCAGCAGCGACGGCGGACACAGGACGCCCATCACGATGGCGGGGACGCCGCCCGAGAGCAGCTGCTCCGAGCCTGAGGCCAGAGACGCCAGGCCGTCGCCCTGGAGCGCAAACTGGCTGCCCACGCCAATGGCGAGCGCGAGCACCACGATGAGGCCGCCAAAGACGCGCGAGAAGAGGTCCTTGTCGTGCGCCAGGCGCGAGAAGCGCATGATGGGCACGCAGATGATCACGAGCGCCAGGTTGACGGCAACGGCGCTCAGAACGAAGGCGATAGTCATGGCGACCCACGTGAGCGGCGCGGCGCCGTTGGCGAGCAGACACCCCAGGCCCACCGGCAGGATGATGAGGTCGCCGAGCAGGCTCATGCCCAGGAAGTGCGCGAGCTTGGCCCACATGACCGTGGTTGCCGAGACGGGCAGTGTGAGGTAGTAGCCGAGGTCGCGCACAAAGTAGAGGATGTTTACGGCCTGGTAGAGACCCGTGAGCACCGTGAGCCCCACGAGGCAGACCACGCAGAGGCTGAACGCCGTGTAGGGCGAGACGCCCAGGTCGCCCAGCATGAAGCCCATCATGAAGAACATCGCGGCAAGAAGCAGAAAGAGAAAGCCCATTGCCACCTTGCGTGCGCCCGAGCCGAGGCTGCCCCAGAAGCCCTTGCGCTTGTCGGCCGCATCGCCGTCGCCAAAGCCCATGCCGGTGCTGTCCAGGTGCTGCTCGCCGCGGATGATCACGCGCAGCATCACCTTGAACTGGCGCCAGGAGAAGGCCTGGGGTGCAACCGAGCGCGCCATCAGCGGGCCTCCGTTGCGGCGGCGTCGTCCTTCTCGGCGGCGTCGTCCTTCTCGGCAGCGCCCTGCGCAAACGGCGAGTTCTCGGACGTGAGCTCGAGGAACATCTCCTCGAGGGAGCCGTTGCTGCGGAAGTGATCGCGCATCTCGGTCACGGTACCCACAAAGAGCAGCTCGCCGTGGGCGATGATGCCCACGCGGTCCACGACCTTCTCGGCCACGTCGAGCACGTGGGTGGAGAAGAGCACGGTCTTGCCGGCGTCCGCGTGGCGGCGCATGGACTGCTTGAGCAGCCACGACGCCTTGGGGTCGAGGCCGGTCATGGGCTCGTCGAGGATCCAGATGGCCGGGTCGGGCAGCAGGGCGCCCATGATCATCATCTTCTGGCGCATGCCGTGGGA
>CALULC010000038.1 GCA_944321385.1 uncultured Atopobiaceae bacterium | reverse complement strand
GGGGCTTGGCGAGTTCGTCCAGAGATTCCCGGGAACCTATGCCCTCGTCATCGGCTCTGACGAGTTCCCCGTAGAGGACTTCCTCTTGGGGAGGGTTCCCCTCTTCCAGTAGGGCGAGCTTGTTCCCATACGCCCCGCCGTAACCTTGCTCCGCCCTCTCCAAGCGCGACATTCTACGATGGGTCACACCGCCTGAAGCCTATCGCGGCGAGCGCGACCGCGAGTGCCGCGAGGACCGGCCACGCGCCGACGAGCGTGAGCGCCGCCACGGCCGGCCCGCTCGCCGCCGAGCCCGCGAGGCCGCCAGCGCGCAGGGCGATTGACTGCACGGATGCCATGCCGGAGCGCTCGCGCGAGGGGACGGCGTTGTGGAGCACGGTCTGCTCGATTACGCTGCGCGCGCCGAGCGCAAGGTAGAGCGCCACGTAGACGGCCACGAACACGGGCACGCTCGCGGCGGCCGAGAAGAGCGCCAGGCAGACGATCGCCGCCACCTGCAGCGCCAGGTAGAGCCCGCGCCGTCCGTGCGCACCGAACGCCGCGCTCCCCCAGCGCATCGCCGCCGCGCTGCCGAGCGCCGCCGCGCCCATGCCCGCGCAGTTGACAAAGCCGAGCAGCCACGTGCCGCCCGCGCCCACGAGGCCCTCGAAGGCGAGCTGCCAGTATGTCTCCACGGCGACCATCACCACACCCGCGGAGGCTGAGGCCGCGAGCACCAGGCGGATGTCACCCGGTTGGGCCAGCGTCGTACGCATGTCGGCGAGGGTGGAGCGCAACCGCTCGCACACCGGGGCGCACGAGCGCGTATCTGGCGGGAAGAGTGTCAGGCCGCCCGCCAGCGCGGCCACCCCGGACGCGATGATGCAACCAATGAGCAGCACGTAGCTGGGGTCGAGCGCTGCCAGCACGCCGCCAGCGATGGCACCCGCGCCCACGCCCGCGGACTCCAGCAGCGCGAGCCTCCCGTTGAGCGAGTCGAGCGCGGCGAGGCGCCCCGCCGCCTCCGGGTGCTCCGCCACCACGCGATCCAGCTCGACCGCCTCGAGCGTCCCCGTGCGCGCCGCGAGTGCAAGACCGCGCAGGACGCCCGAGACCGCCACCACGGCGAGGCTCGGGGTCGCGAGCAACACCACGTAGGTCGCCACCTGCAGCGCCATCGAGAGCGCGAAGACCCGCCGTCGCCCCAGCACGTCCGCGGCGATGCCACTCGGCACCTCGCAGAGACATGTGACCACAGTCGTCACGCCCACCGCGAAAGGCAACGTTGCCAGCGTGGCCCCGCGGGCCAGTAGCATGAGCGAGAGCACGGGGGCCGCAAGGCCCGTCCCCAGATGAATCAGCAGGAACACGAGCGCGTGCGAGACGGGCAGAACGCGGTTCTTCTCCATGACGAACCCCTCCCCTGGCGGGCTTTTGCAAGTTAGGTTGTGCGGATGGTCGCGCGGAGGCGGAGCTTACGCCGATAAGCTCCGATGCGGGTAGCAGGCCACACTGAACTCCCAGGGCACCGCGCCCTCCTGCGGCTGGTCGTACTTCTCGACAAACGCGCGCACCACGTCCTGGAACTCCCGCGCCGCGTCCTCCGTGAGGTACATCACGCCGCTCAGCAGCTCGCCGTGAGTAAGGCCCAGCTCCTTCTCGCGCTCCACCGCGTCCGACGCCGCGTAGGCGCGCAGCCCCGCAAAGACCTGCTGGTTGAGATAGTCCACGAGAAACATCTTCTCCTCCTGGAGGTCCCCTCCCTCGTTGGCGCGAAGCGAGACGTCCGTAGGCACGGCCCGCCAGTAGCGCGCGGTGATGCCGCGGATGACCTCGGTGTGGTCGAGCTCCACAAGGCCCAGCGACTCGAGCTTCTTCATGTGGTGCGTGACCGAGGAGGCGGAGATGCCCATGGCGTCTGCCAGCTGCTTGCACGTAGCCGGCTGCGCGAGGACCTGCATCTCGTGCAGCAGGCGCTGGCGCTGCGGGTTCATGTAGACGTCCAGCTGCTCGCGCGTCGTGATGTCCAGGGTCTTCTTGGCCATGGGACCTCTTTCTCCTATCGTTGCACGCTATAGTACGTTACATACTATGTAACGTCAAGGAGAAAAACTCCCCTGTCAAAGGCGTCCAGCCGCTCGCACGGGAATCGAATGGACGAAATTCAAAAGATCCGGACCCGTCGTGCTTCTCGTCAACTGGGCAAACGTCAACGGCTAACCCCGCTCCAGCGCTTAATTAGCGAGAATTTCGTCCATTCGATTGCCCGG
Source organism: uncultured Atopobiaceae bacterium (assembly GCA_944321385.1). GTDB lineage: Bacteria > Actinomycetota > Coriobacteriia > Coriobacteriales > Atopobiaceae > Thermophilibacter. The sequence goes on along the minus strand of CALULC010000038.1, from coordinate 11,230 downwards.
CCCTTTACATGTTCATCCAGAGGTACCAGCCGCCGTCGAGGCAGATGGCATATAACCCGCTCTCGTCCATCTGTTGGCTGTAGGACTGCCCCATCGCGGAGACCTCTACGTCCAACGAGATGTAATAGCCCTCGGAAGCAGAGGAGCTCACGTCATAGTCCTCAAGACTCGAGTTGATGCTGTCAAGCTCGCTGGAGCCAAGCTCGTCTCCCAGTGTTACCTCGACGTCAAAGTCAACCAAGCTGAGATAGGAGGAGTACTGGTCGATGGGCCCAAAGGTGCTCTCCACCTCTTCACGAAGCTCTTCACGAGAGAAGCCGCTCCCGTCCATCATCGAGTCGACCACCTCGGGCGGCAGGAGGTCAATCATCTGGTCGACCCCATCCGCCATGGAACTGGAGGAGAAGTCGTCCTCGAGGAACTTCGCATAAATGGCATCAACAGAGCTCGCCACGTCCTGCGCAGACCTCCCACCGCCTCCGCCCACGCAGCGCGAAACTCCAAAGATGACCAGGCCCACGATTGCCACCACGGCAACCGCAGCAACGATGAGGGCGACAGGCGCCTTCTTGGGCTTGTTCTGAGGCCCGCCGAACGAGGTGCCGGGGACGCCCGTCATGGGCCCAGGTGTAAAGCCGCCACCTGGCTGCGACCCCATCCCGGGTGCGTATCCGCTTCCAGGCGTCATCCCGGGCCCGGCAGCAAATCCGCCGCCCGGCCACGCGCCGGAGCCCGCCTGATTCTGAGAGCCCATCGGAGGGGCGGAGCTGGCGCTCAGCTGGGCGCCGCATTTTCCGCAAAAGATGCTTCCGTCGGGGAGCGTGTTGCCACAGTGGGGGCAAAACATGGCTTTCCTCCTATACGTCCCGAGAAGAACGACGGGCCTCTTACCACTCTAATCTCAGCGTTTTCAGCTAACGAGCAGATTCCGCCCAACGGCGTCTCCCGGACAGGCGGCGCGTCTTTCTGGGTACGATGGGGCTACATACCTCGCGCCAGACCCCTCGCCAAAAGGAGACCCATGAGCGCCCCCGAAGCCCCTGTGCCCGCCGAAAGCCGCAAGATCTCTGTCCTCCTCAAGCTCTACGGCGTCTACTGCCTCGCCACCGCCGCCGCGGTGCTCGTCATCATGGCCCTCATCATGGTGCCGCTCATCCAATATGGCGCCCAGCTCTTCCGCGAGAGCCACGACGTCACGCTCACGATGACGCTCGCCATACTCCAGCTCGTTATGTTTGTCGTGGGCTCCGTTGGATACGTCGCCTTTGGCGTGCTCATGCTCAAGAACCGGCGCCGGCACGTCGCGCAGATCGCCTACGGCCTGATAGCCGTGAACATCGTGAGCGGCCTTCTCGAGATCATGCTCAACGGCTTTGGCGATAACCTCGTCTATGACGGCGTCCGTTTGCTCATACTCATCGTCATCGCCTCGACCATCGACCCCACGCTCATCTCGGAGCGCCAGCTCCAACGCAAGCTGCGGGACATGGAGACCGAGGAGGCCGCCGAGGCCGGCACGCTCGGCCGCGCCAAGGGAGACCGCGGCTTCATCGAGCTGGACTTCTTCAACCTATTCTGGGTCTTCGTAGTCTGCTGCGTACTCGGCCTCGTCATAGAGACGATCTATCACATGATCATCGTTGACCCGGGCGTCTACCAAGACCGCGCCGGCCTGCTCTACGGGCCCTTCTCGCCCATCTACGGCTTTGGCGCCGTGCTCATGACGGTGGCGCTCAACCGCTTCTACAAGGCGAGCCCGGTGATCATCTTCCTGGTATCCGCCGTTATCGGCGGCCTCTTCGAGGCGGCGACGGCCTGGTTCATGCAGGTCGGCTTTGGCGCCGAGGCCTGGAGCTACTCGGGCTCCACCATCTTCGGCCTCTTCCCGGACCCCATCGCCGTGCTCTTTGGCGGGCGCACCTCCACGCTCTTCATGTGCATGTGGGGCGTCCTCGGCCTGGCCTGGATCAAGGTCTGCCTGCCCTGGCTCCTCAAGCTCATCAACCTCATCCCCTGGAAGATGCGCTACTCCGTGACCGCGCTCTGCGCCGCGCTCATGCTGGTGAACGGCATCATGACGCTCCAGGCGCTCGAGTGCTGGTATCAGCGCGAGAGCGGCATCGCGCCCAGCTCCCCCGTTGAGGAGTTCTACGCCGAGCACTACGACGACGCCTACATGGCGCATCGCTTCCAATCCATGACCATCACACCCGGCGACTCCGCCCGAGCGCCGGAGGAGGCATGAGGGCCGAGAAGAACCTTGACGCAGCGGGCCGCTTCAGGAGACCGACACGTCTTCCGGTATCTCAGCCACGGACCCATCGTCGACGCTCGTGCTCCAGAAGAACCAGTCCCCGTCGATCTCGATCGCGCAGTATCCAATGAAGTCGGTCTCCTCGCTCATATCCCTCCCGCCATAGGATCCCGTCATCCGCATGCCGATCCACTTGCCGTCGGTGACCTCATCGGAAATACCGAGAAGTGCCATGTCGAGAGAGACCATGTCCAGGTCCTCTTGTGGCATGTCCCCAGAGACATAGAACTCAATATCGAAGTTAATGAGATCAAGCATCTCGGCATAGGACCCAACGTCAGAGCTGAGGAAGGAGCCGGCGAGGGCGTCAGCGATGTCGTCTTTCGTATAGCCAGAGAGCTCAAAGAGATCCTCCACTTCGGGAGGCATGAGGTCGAGGATCGCAACGCCCCAATCACGCACCTTCTCGATGTCAAAGGAGCTCTCGATGACCTGATCGAAGGAGGCAGAGATCTCGGCGGCAACATCATCCGCCGAGGCAAGCCCGGCACCAGAGCTCCGGTCGTCCCTGTCGTCCGCCTCGTCCCTGTCGTCCGCCTCGTCTCTGTCGTCAGACGAGACGGCGCCCTCATCGTCAGAGTCGTCCCTCTGCTGCTCCGTCAGCTCATCCTCAACAGCGGTGCTCCCCCCGTCAAACTTTGGAATCACCGCAAGAACCACGACAAGAACGACCGCGAGAAGCGACACAACAATGGCCGCGACCGCAATGATCAATGGAGCCTGGCTCTTGTTTTGAGCAGGGGGAGGCGCCATCCCCTGCCGCCCATAGGGATCTGGATACGCGCCGCCATACGGGTTACCCGGCAGGTTTGTATCCTGGTTCGGAGGTCCATAGGGAGCCTGGACACCCTGGAATCCCTGCGCCAAATTGCCCGGCTGAGCCGAGTCCCGCACCAAGGGAGCGCCGCAGAAAGGACACATATAGGAGCCCTCGGGAACCTGCCCGCCACAGCTTGGACAAATCATCTTGCCTCCTCACCCATTCAGGGACTCCGCGCCTCGCGCTCGCTAGACGGTCATCCTAAACCAGAGATACCACGAGCCGTCTATCTCGACGGCACAGTACTCAACACCAGACGACACCATTCTCCGGCCGTTTGAGAGCGGAATCAAAACGCAGCCGTCATCCACGGAATAACCGAGGGACCCAAGCTGATCGTTGGCCTCATCAAGGTCGTCGTCGTCAAACGAGGAGCCGACCTCAAAATCATCGATGGTGGGCGTGGAAGCGTCCATGATCTGTTGCCCAGAGACCATGAGGTTGTTCTCAAAGTCAGCGCGCGAGATGCCAAGGTCGCTCAGGAACAGGTCAAAGGCTCCGGGCGCCATGAGCTCGTCAACCCCGTTGGCGTAGTCGGCCGCATCGCTCGAAGAGAGGTCGGAGCTCCAGCACTCTTCCTCCAGATCGCCGATTTCCCTGGCCACGCGATCCGCGGAGCCCAGGCCACCGTCAATCGAGGAAGCGCCGGACTCGTTGTCCTTTGGCTCGGAGACCTCTTCGTTGCGGCCCTCGCCGGCGGAGCCGCCGCCGGTGACTGCCGGGATAACGAGAAAGACCACGACGAGCGCTATCGCTGCCACGGCAGCGATGCCACCGACGATAGCCGCGATCAGCGGACCCTTGCCCTTCTTGGGCGGCTGGCCGCCATAGGGGGGCATTCCGTAGGGTTGTCCGGAGCCAAACTGCCCCGGCATGCCGGAGCCCTGCCCCATGGGGTACTGACCCGCGGGATACTGACCCATGGGGTACTGACCTCCCGCGTTCTGATAGGGTTGCTGCGGCGTGAAGCCACCCTGTTGTGATCCGCCTGGCCACGAGGACCCTACGGCATTGCTGCAGACCGGGCAGAACGCCGCGCCGTCAGGGATCGCACTTCCGCAATTCGGGCAAATCATGCTCGCTCCTTCGCTTCCTCACATGAGCTTTGTCCACCTTCCGTCAAGGCGATGCGCCCCGCCGGCAAGAGGCCCGCCCAGCCTTTAGAACATCCCCCACACGTACCAGTATCCGTTGACTTCGATGGCATAGATGCCGGTATCGTCCGGGGTTTCCAAGTAGCTTTCGCCCTTCTCGTAGGATCCCGTGTCCTCGAGCGCGGTCACCGAAAGCTCAACGTCAAGACGATAGCCGGCAGTTGCCTCAACGCCGCCCGCCCCGATTCTGAAAAAGTAGTTGTTGATTCTGGTGAGCTCGCTGTGACCCAGCTCGGCGCCCACCTCAAAGCTCACCTCAACATCAGCGTATTTGAGCAAGGCAAAAACGTTGCTATAACCCATCATTTGATCGGCGGCCCTGTCGAGCCCCTCGATCAGGCTCTCATGTGACGACCCGACCTTAGAGACGTAGACCGCAGCCTCCTCGGGCACGAGCTCAACGAGCAGATCAAGTCCGTCCTCAAGAGCATCGGGGCCCACGCCGTCTGCGATCAGATCGTTGGCCCCTCTTGTAAGCTCATCGCAGACCGCCTCGGCAGACTCGTGAACGTTGACCTGGGCCTTCACGTCTGGACTCTCCTCCGAGCCAGTGCTGAGACCCGGAATCACCAGGAGAAACACGACAAGCACAACGGCAGCGAGCGCGACGGCACCAACGATGATGCCGATGACGAGCGGCTTCTTGCTCTTCTCGGGAGTGGGGCCGGGAAACGGCGCCTGCCCGGGAAGCGGGAAGGAAGCTGGATCGGGATAGAGGCCACCCCTCGCAGGCGGCTGAGGGAACGACGGGGCGGCAAGAGGCGACCCGCAGTTGGCGCAAAACGCCGCACCATCAGGAAGACTGGTCCCACACACCGGGCAAACCATGGGGCAACCCCCCACTTAAAACAAGACCCGTTCAAGGCCGACAGATACGGCAAAGGGGCCGCCACGGGCATATCGCCCGGACGGCCCCGAGAAAAGGCTGATTAACCCCAGAGGTACCAGGAGCCGTCAACCTCGATGACGTAGAGATCGCTCTCGTCCTGGGTCTGAGACTCAGTCTCGCCCGCATCATGGCCGTTCATGTCCTCGAGCAGCGTTGCGGTTACCTCCAAGCTGACGTGGTAGCCGGACGTGGCCTCGGCGCTGGAGCCCGCATCGGCAAGCTCGGCGTTGATGTCGTCGAGCTCGCCTGAGCTCAGCTCCTCGCCCTGGTCAAAGACAAGCTCCAGGTCCATGTATTCGAGAGCCGCTCCGAATTCCTCGATGCCGGTGTCGTCGCCGGCATCTTCAATGAAGGCCTCCCTGGCGTCCTCGGGAGCCAGGTCGCCGAAGGCATCCAGCCACTCGTCGTAGGCGTCGGCGCTGAACTCGCCGGCGATCAGCTTGTCGGTGCTGTCGTTCATCTCGTCGATGACGCTGTCAACGGAATCGTGGACGTTGCCGGCCTCCTGCTCGTTGGTAACGGGAGCACCGCCCTTCTCGCCCTCCGAGCCGCCGTTGAAGGCGGGAAGCACGACAAAGATGACCAGGAGCACGATGGCGATAAGCGCAACGACGCCCGCGGCTATGCCGATGATGAGCGGCTTCTTGCTCTTCTTCTTGGGAGCGGGGTAGTTGTAGTAGCTCGACCCAGAAGACTGAAAGTCCGGCTGGGGCTGCTGCTGGAAGGGAGACTGGGACTGCTGCTGGAAAGGCGACTGGGGCTGTGACTGGAAGGGAGACTGGGACTGCTGCTGGAAGCCAGTCTGCGGCTGCTGCTGGAAGTCGGGCCGAGGCTGCGACTGCTGCTGGAAGGGCGACTGGGACTGCGACTGGAAGGGAGACTGGGACTGCTGCTGGAAGCCAGTCTGCGGCTGTTGCTGGAAGGGAGACTGGGACTGAGGCTGCTGCTGGAACGGAGACTGGGACTGCTGCTGGAAGCCGGGTCGTGACTGCTTCTGATAGTCAGACTGCGGCTGGAAGGGCGACTGGGACGCAGGGGCACCGCCGAGCATGGATCCGCAGTTAGGGCAGAACGTCGCGCCGTCAGAAAGACTGCTTCCACACTTGGGACAATTCATGATCAATTACCTCGATTCCTACATTGATTCCGCTTGAGCGCATACACGTATGAAAGCGCCCCGGACAAACCCCGGGGCGCCAGAGATGCTGCTAACCCTAGCCCATCCACACGTACCAGGCACCGTCAACCTCAATGGCCTTGATACCACTCTCGTCCTGGGTCTGAGACTCGGTCTCGCCCGCCTCATAGCCGTTCATATCCTCGAGCAGGGTCATGGTCATGTCCATGCTGAGGTGGTAGCCCGAGGTGACCTCAGCGTCCACGCCGGCGTCGTCGGAGAAGGTGGAGTTGATGTCGTCGATCTCGCTCGAGCTGAGCTCGTCGCCCACCTCGAAGGTGACCTCCATGTCGACGTAGTCGAGCAGGGCTCCCAGCGAGTCAACGCCAGTCGAGGCGAACATTTGGCCCAAGTAGTCGCGGAACTCCGAGCGCGACATCCCACTCTGGTCGAGGGCGGCCTCGAGTACGTCCTCGGGCATGAGGTCAAGCAGGCCGTCTATCCAGTCACTGATGGAATCGGAGCTGAAGCCATCGTCGACGACCGCCTCAAAACCACTCGTCACCTCATCAGCAATGCTCTCAGCGGAGCTGTGGACGCCACCGACCTCCTCCTGACCCGGAGCGTCGTCCGAGGAGTTGAAGCCGAGCACACCACCGCAGCCCGGCAGGACGACGGCGGCACAGAGGGCGAGAGAGGCAACGGCAGCGAGGGCGGCCTTCTTGGGAGCAGAAACGAGTCTCATGTGACCTCCTGAAAGATAGTGGCTCTCGGAGAGAGATCTCCGGCTAAGCACCACCACAGTATGCCACGAACTCTCCACAAATCTTTGTAAAAGCTGCTTAACGCCCGTCAGGAGCCTATGAGTGGTCCCATCGGTCTAGCTGGCGCAATCTCCCACGTAACCCACTTGCGGCTTGTTTGCCCTATGGGCGAGCACCAGCAGCACAATCCCCGCCACAACGAGCGGCAGACTCAGGAGCTGACCCATCGTGATGGGCCCAAAGAGGTAGCCGAGCTGGGCGTCTGGAACGCGCACGAACTCCACGAGAAAGCGGAAGGTGCCATAGAGCGCAAGAAACACCCCCGTGAAGGTGCCCTGCGGGCGCGGCGGCACGCGGCGTGACAGCACGTAGAGCACGACGAAGATGACGATGCCCTCGAGCACGGCCTCGTAGAGCTGGGAGGGATGACGGTACACCCCGCCGCCCGTCTCAAACATCACGCCCCAGGGAAGGTCCGTCTCCTTACCCCAGAGCTCACCATTTACGAAGTTTGCGCAGCGTCCAAAGAAGAGGCCAATCGGTGCGCCGATGACGCCCATGTCGCAGACCGTGGGAATCGAGATGCCAAGGCGCCAGCACACGAGAGAGCCACCCACAACGGCACCTACGAGCCCGCCGTGGAAGCTCATGCCACCATGGTTGAGCATGAAGATCTCGAGCGGGTTCTCCAGATAGTAGCCCGCCCCATAGAAGAGCACGTAGAACAGGCGCGCCCCGATGATGATGCCAAAGACGATGCCGATCATGACCGAGAGCACGTCGTCAAGGGAGAGCCCCAGGCCCCAGCGCCGCTGGGTGCGCCAAAGCACCACGCCCGCGCAGACAAAGCCGGCAAGATAGGCCAGCGCGTACCAGCGCACCACGATTGGCCCCAACGAGAAGGCCACTGGGTCGAGGGCCTGGTAGATGTCGTTCAGGAACACGTTCTTCTCGCCGGCTCTAGAAGGCGGCGGGCTGGACGCGCGTCACGCCGGGGACGTGCTCCATGAGGATGCGCTCGATGCCCTCGGACATGTCAAGGGAGGAAAGCGGGCAGCCGGCGCAGGCACCCTGCATCTCCAGCGTCACGACTCCGTCGTCGGTGACGTCGATGAGGGCCACGTCACCGCCGTCTGCCTGGAGGCTCTGGCGGATGACGTCCAGGGTGGCGTCGAGAAGTGCGCGATCAACGGCCATGGTGTTCCTTTCGCTGAGCGCTCGACGCGTGCGCCGGGCGCGACTCTTGTCCGAGAGACATCTTACCCAATGGGCGAGAAGAGATGACCCGACGTGGCACCCTTCATGCGAGGCTCGGGGCGACGGCTTTCGCGGGCTGCCTCGAGAGCGCGGGCGACGCGCGCCACCGCCGCGGCTGTCTCGGACACATCCATGAGCTGGGCATCAACGAGCAGGCGCGTCACGCCCGCCGCAAGGAGGTCGGGTATCTGCGGGGTCGCGTCGAGCGGGCGCGCCGTCCAGATGCGCGAGCGGCCGTTGAGGTCCGTGCGCACGGGAAGGAGGTTGCCGTCGATGTCGCGCAGCGAGAGGCGGCGGGCGCGCTCCGGGCAGCGGGCGCAGTCGTGGCGACAGCGGCCGAGCGCCTGCAGAACGCAGTGCTCGCTCGTCATCACGCGCTCGCGGCCGAGGACGGCGAGGCCAACGGGCACGGACGAGGTGCGGGCCAGGGCGCAAACCTCCTCGAGCGTGAGCTCGGGCGAGAGCCAGACGCCCGCCGCGCCCGCAGCCGCGAGCGACGCCAGTGCGGCCTCGTTGTGGACGGGGATGCAGGAGCGCACCTCGGGCAGCGCACCGCGCTCCGCGGCGAGGGCCAGCTCGGAGACGTTGCCCACGGCAACGGGCTCGCCGGCGCGCACCCACGGGTCCAGGAGGGCGTGATCGGCCTCGCGGCAGATCTCGTCCAGCCAGGGAACAACACCGTCCGGCCATGTGCCACGCGCGAGGTCATCCGCCGGCGCGTAGACGCGCGTCGCACCGGCAGCGAGCGCGGCCTCGGCGCACTCCGGCGTCGTTACCACCGCGCAGACCTCGATGATACGAAGGGACAGTCCCTTCGTATCATGTTTGCTCGGAATGATACGAAGGGACTGTCCCTTCGTATCACGGGCGGTGTAGGGAGCCAGGAGGGTCTCCTCCAGGCGACGGCACGCCTCGGCCCGGACCTTGTGAACGGCCGAGAAGGACATGCCGCAACCGGCATCCAGCTCGACGCCCCACTCCACGGGCTCAAACGCGCTCTGGCCCATACGGCCAACGTGCTCGACGAGGTCTTCCTCGGTGACCGCCCGAGTGCGCGCCGCCTCTACGACAAAGCCCTCGGAGCGTGCCGCGGCCACGCCGTCGATCGTCTCAAGCTCCACCGCAAACGGCTCACCCAGGCGGGCGACCACGCGCACGCGCACCGGTCGGCGACGCACCACGTCCTTGTCGGCCACGCGCGCCGCCTCGTCGAGCGCCGCTTGCGAGCGAATCACGCGGACAAGCGACCCTTCCTCCATCGGGCGGGACGTCCGGCAGGTGATGGTCTCCCCCGCCGCCGCGTTGGCCTCGGCATGGGCGGTCAGGAACTGCGACGGATCGGACACCGGTCTAATCTCCAGCAGGTCGCCCTCCCCCACCGGTTCGCTGAGAAGCACCTCCACATCGGCGCGGGTAAGGCGACGCATCCGCTCGCGCCCGCCGTTGCCGCCTCCGCGTCGCACGACGGCGTCCTCGAGCGCGCGCGACCCCACGACGCACCCCACGAGCTCTCCCCGGTTGTTGGAGCGCTCGTAGCTCATCATGTCGTTGTCGGAGCCACCCCAGAGGTAGCTCTCGGTGAAGTCTCGGTTGAACGCGCGCCGCAGGCGGCGGTCGCGCGCGGAGCGGGCGGCGTCCTCGTCATGCCCGTCGCGCAGTGCGTCCAGCGCGCTGCGGTAGGCCGACACCACGGAGAACACGTAGTCAGGCGCCTTCATGCGACCCTCGACCTTGAGCGAGCCCACGCCCGCGTCGCGCATCTCGCGCACGTGGTCGATCGTGCGGTAGTCCTTGGGGCAGAGCAGACGCGTCCCGCCCACCCCTCGGCTCGTCTCGGGAATGCCCTGCGTGGCAACGCCGGGAATCTCCAGCACCTCGCCCTTCTCGTCCACCAGGTCATACGGCAGACGGCACGGCTGCGCACACAGACCGCGGTTGGCCGAGCGTCCACCGTTCATCGAGCTCATGAGACACACGCCGGAGTAGCAGAAGCAGAGCGCACCGTGGCCAAAACACTCCAGCTCCACGCCCTCCTCGGCAATGCGGGCAATCTCCGCCAGCGAGAGCTCGCGCGAGAGCGTCACTCGGTCCACGCCCCAGACGTCGCGGCACCACGCCACGCCGCGCGCGTCGTGGACGTTCGCCTGCGTGGAGACGTGGGTCTCCACCTCCGGCCACCGGCGGCGAATCTCCGCCATGAGGCCCCAGTCCTGGATGATGAAGGCGTCCGCGCCAAGCTCCCACGCACGGCGCACCAGCTCCAGCACCCGTGGCAGCTCCTCGGTGGAGACCGCCACGTTCACGGTCACGTAGACGCGAGCTCCGGCCAGATGCGCACGACGGCACGCAGCCGAGAAGGACTCATCGTCAAAGTTCTTTGCCCCACGACGGGCGTTGAAGTCGTTTCCCAGGCCGCAGTAGATGGCGTCGGCACCGGCGGCAAGCGCGGCGTTGAACGGCTCCGGGCCGCCGGCGGGCGCCAGCAGCTCGGGCACGCCGTGCCCCTCAAGAAACGTGGTCCTTCTCGCCATCCTGTCCCTCTCGCCGCAACCTTTGCCAGAAACCCGTCGCAAGCTCTGACTTTTGCACGAGCGCACCGCTCTTCTCGCCAGGCGATAAGAACGGTGCAACTCGATTACCTGCACATATGTGAAAAGCAACAACTTCCTCGACGCGGGCGCTCGTGCAAAAGTCAGACTTTCGCGCACAACCACCGCACGACCACCGCACGGTGCCCGCACGGCCGCCGCACGGTGCCTGCCGAGGGCCTACACCAGGCGCGCCCAGCGCTTCTTGCCGGACTGGACCGTCGTGCCAGCCGAGAAGAGCGACGCCTCCACGTTGTAGCACTTGGGCGCCACGGCCTCGCCGTTGATCTTGACGCCGCCGCCGTCCACGAGGCGGCGCGCCTCGCC
>CALULC010000037.1 GCA_944321385.1 uncultured Atopobiaceae bacterium | reverse complement strand
GTCCGTGGGAGAGCAGGACGTCGCTGACCAACAAGGGGCATTTTCGCGTCGCGGGGCGGCGGGCCCCGGCGGCGCTAGCCTCCATCGTTTCTCTTTGCTGTACGCCTTTACGACTTTTGGCATCTGATTTGCCTATAGCCCACAGTTATATAATTATATGAAACTCTACGATGCTTTTGCGCCGCTAGGGCGTTTGCTGTAGACGCCTGCGTTTTGGCCCATCGATTGGCCTTTCTCGCATGCGCGCGCCTGTTTTCCGTGCATTAGCGTTTCCTCGTGTCCCAGCTGCCTCAGAATCCTTCCAACCCCAACGGCTTTCTCCTGCCCTCGTTGCAATTCCGGCTGGTATCTTGATGGTCCGGCCCGGGCCCATACACAGTATTTCTTACGCTGGACGGAGGTTCATATGGGCTCATTCTGTCTCGAGGACTCTTTTCTCGCTCCCGCCTCTCCCGAATGGGAGCCTTCCGAGCAGCCCCGAAGTTTCTGCGAGCGAGCCGCCATGGCGCTCTTTGATCCTAATGGCACCCTCGTAAATCGGATGGTCTGCCTCTGCGCCGAGCCCGGCACGGGGAGGCGAGAAATCCTGACCTGCGCCCTTTCTATTGCCTCCAGGCAGGGTGTACAGGTGATTCGGCGCAATCTCGAGGGGTATGCACCCGAGGCCGCCAGCAGGTACCTGGCCAAGAAGGCTCGTCAGGTCGAGCGACTCGGAGGGCTTGTCGTTGTTGCCCTCGATGCGATTCCCGCCTCGGATGAGCTTTGCGTCGCGCGTCAGGCAAGGGCGCTGAGAAGGATATGGGAGGGTGGGGCCTCTGTCGTGTTTTCGATCGCCCCTGAGGCCCGTCAGCTTTTGGAGGAGTTGCCTGAGTGTCGAGAGATCCCCCTCCGGTCATTGTTCTCTCACGGCGCCGCGTCTCTGGCCGACGGCTTTTCTCGCGAGCTGCTTAGCTTCTCACGTGCCATCCCGTCTTTGATCGTCTCGATCGCGGCCCGCAAGGAATCCGACTCTCATGGCGGGGAGGGCGGGGCGGTTCTGTTGCCGTCGTACTTCGACTCCCTCGGTGAGCTCGCGGAGCTATCCGTGAGGTCAGGTCTGGCGGACGAAGAGAGGCAGCTTCGGCTTGGGATGCTGCTTTTAGGTAGGGGGAGCAGGGAAGACCTTGCCGAGGTGACGGGTCGGGCTCCGATGGAGGTTCTCGAGGACATTCGTCGCTACGCGCCGCTATTTGGGCTCTCCGAAGATCTGGAAGAGTTTGTGACGCTGTCCTCGGTCGTTTCTGGCGCCTATCCGATATGCCTGAGGCACCTTCTTGCTTCATGCTCGTTGTATCCAGGGGTCGTCGCAAGGTGCCTTGCCCTTTTGACGAGGCGAGGGGAGTTGGGGCGAGCGGCTGTTCTCGCCAGGGTTCCAGAATGCGACGGGGCCAGCGAGACAATCATGGAGCGGGGCGCCGCCTTCATTGATGCCGGAGAGGTCGAGCTCGTTCGTCACGCAATCGGTCTCAGCGGGGGCCAAGGGGGAGCCGTGGCCGAGAGCCTTCGGGCGGCGGTCTCCGCGGTGTCAGACACAAGACCGTGCCTTGGGGAGAAGGGGCAGATGCCCGCTTCTTCCGCCACTGTCAATGACGCCCTGCTGATCGTTGACGCCAGGAGGGTCTTGCGAGGGCTCCCGCTTCTGACGGGCGCGAATGCCTCAGCGGACAGCGAGCTGGGGCGGGCGCTTTCCCTGCACGTGGGCGCGGTGTCGCTTATGGCTCGTGGGGAGTTCACGCGCGCTCTTGGCCTGCTTGCCGGTGGCTATGATGACGGGGTGGGGCCCCGCTTGGCGACCGCCCTGCTCACGCTAGACCGCGACTCCGCCTACCTTCTCGCGGGCGGGATCGAGGGCGCTGAGATTGGACGCAACCCCTGGGCGGAGGAGCTTGTGGAGTCTCGGCCGTTCTCCGGCCTCTGGGGGTATGCCGCACTGCACAGGATGGTCTGCTCCCAGCTGTCCGCCGACGCGGAGGTTGCCTGCGACCTAGACGCCATCGCCTCTCGATCCGAGAGGTCCGGGGACGCCGTTGTGCGCATCGTTGCCCTCGTTTTTGGGTCGATGAGGGACGCAGAGAGAAACGCGGGCACGCGCGCGAGGGTCCGGGCATCGCTCGCCGCCGAGCTCTCCCTGCGTATCGGGGCGACCTATCTGCACCGAGTCGCCGATCTTGTTGGGCAGGTCGTGAGGCATCTGGCTGGGGAGCCGGTGGAGCCACGCGTCTGCGACGCCGCGGGCGACGATCTTGAGGCGGTGACCTCTCTGGTGCTTGAGAGCATCTCGAATGGCTCCGGGCCGCTTTTGCTCTCGGCTCTCCCGGACAGGGTCCCCTGGGATGCGGTGTGGTTGCTTCGCGCCCTGTGCGCAATCTCCGAGAGCCTGTCTGCCCTCATTATTGAGAACGCTCCCGTTGGGTGGAGACGAGTCCTCTCGGCCTTCCATCGGCCCGAGCGGGAGCCTGACGACTCGGCGCTCGCCCTCCCGGCCCCGCCTCCGTCCCCGCGAGAGCCCTCCCCGACGAGCGAGGCAGACGCGTCCGAGCGTCCCGTTGAGATCAGGATGCTTGGGGGATTCTCATTGTCGGTGAACGGAAAGCACGTGCCCGACTGGAAGCTCGAGCGCAGGTACATCAAATCAATGCTGGAGTTTCTCGTTTTGCAGGGAGGCAGCTCGAGGCGGTTCCAGCTTGTCGAGCAGCTCTGGCCGGGCTGCGACTATGCCATGGGATTCAATCGCGCTTACCAGACGACGAGCGCGATCAGGGCATCGATCGCCGAGATAGACAAGGACATCTCCCTCATCGTGGTGAACAGGACAAACGGCGAGGTCTCCATTGATATGGGCCTCGTGAGATGCGATGTGGACGAGTTCAGGCGCGCCGCCAGGATTGCCGTTGACAGCGATGACGACGAAGAGACGCTGGGGGCGGCCCGAACCGTCGAGAGGCTCTATGAGGGGGACCTCTATGTCCCCTCGGTTGACTCGACGGGGCGGATCGCCGCTCTTCGGGCAGAGTTCAGGGCGCTCTATGCGGACGCGATGATCGAGGGCAGCGCCGCGGCACTGAGACTCGGGCGCGCGAGGACCTCCGCCCGGTTGGCCGGAAACGCGCTGGCCGCAAACGACATAAGGGAGGATGCCGTGATAGCGCTCGTGAGGGCGCTCACGGCCTGCGGCAGGACGGTCGAGGCGGACAGGCAGCACCGTGCGTTTGAGATGAGGATGGCCAAGGCGCGCTCGAGGAGGCCTGTCTCGTCCGGGCCCCTCGGGCCGGGGGAGGAGGGGCCAAGAAGAAGGCGGGAGGTAGCCCGGCGGAAAGAGATGGTTGAGGGCTAACTCTTTGGGTGCGGTTTTGGTGATAGCGACATATCAGGCGCGTGGAGCCCCCTCCAATGAGTAAAGTATCGAGACGAATGCCTTGCGCCGTTCGGCGCTCTTGAACCAAGGGAGAGTCATGCCCAACTTCCTCTCAAAGATTCTGTCGATCGGCGCCGATCGCGAGCTCAAGGAGCTCGAGCGCATCACCGCCCGCGTCAACGACCTCGAGCCCCAGTTCAAGGCCATGGATGACGAGGAGCTGCGCGGCACCACGGCGCGCCTTCGCGAGCGCTACTCCAACGGCGAGACGCTCGACGACCTCCTCCCCGAGGCGTTTGCCGCCGTGCGCGAGGCCTCGGTGAGGACGACCGGGCTGCGTCACTTTGACGTCCAGATCATCGGTGGCATCGCGCTGCACCGAGGCACCATCGCCGAGATGAAGACCGGCGAGGGCAAGACGCTCGTCTCCACGCTCGCGGGCTACCTCAACGCGATTCCGGGCAAGGGCGTCCACATCGTCACCGTCAACGACTATCTTGCCCGCCGAGACAGCGAGTGGATGGGCGGCATCTACCGCTTCCTGGGCATGTCTGTGGGCCTGATCCAGAACGGCATGCGCCTCAACCTGAAGAAGCCCGCATACGAGGCCGACGTCACCTACGGCACGAACTCCGAGTTTGGCTTTGACTACCTGCGCGACAACATGGTCACGAGGGCGAGCATGCGCGTCCAGCGCGGCCACCACTACGCGATCGTGGACGAGGCGGACTCCATCCTCATCGACGAGGCGCGCACCCCGCTCATCATCTCCGGTGCCGGCACCAAGTCCGCGAGCACCTACAAGGACTTCGCCCGCGCCGTCCGCGGCCTCACGCCCGAGGTCGACTTCCAGATGGACGAGGCCAAGCACACCATTGCCACCACCGACGACGGCCTCAAGAAGGTGGAGCGCGCCCTGGGGATCGAGGACATCTACGGCGATCCCTCCGGCCAGCTCGTGAACCACCTTCAGCAGGCCCTCAAGGCCGAGTACATGTTCCACCGCGACCAGCAGTACGTGGTCGTTGACGGCGAGGTCAAGATCGTCGACGAGTTCACGGGCCGTATCATGGAGGGCAGGCGCTACTCCGAGGGCCTGCACCAGGCCATCGAGGCGAAGGAAGGCGTGTACGTCCGCGAGGAGAACCAGACGCTCGCCACGATCACCCTCCAGAACTACTTCCTCATGTACGACAAGCTCTCCGGCATGACGGGTACCGCCATGACCGAGGACGCGGAGTTCCGCGAGGTCTACCACATCCCCGTCACGGTCATCCCGCCCAACAAGCCGGTTGCTCGAGTCGACCACGACGACCTCGTCTACCGCACCGTGGACGCCAAGTTCAAGGCCGTTGCCGACGACGTGGCGGAGCGCCACGCAAAGGGCCAGCCCTGCCTGGTTGGCACCGTGTCCATCGAGAACTCCGAGAGGCTCTCTCGCATCCTGGACAAGCGAGGGATCAAGCACAACGTGCTCAACGCCAAGTATCACGAGCGCGAGGCGCAGATCGTCGCCCAGGCCGGCCGCGAGGGGGCGGTCACCATCGCGACGAACATGGCCGGACGTGGTACGGACATCCTGCTTGGCGGAAACGCCGAGGAGCTCGCAGAGGAGCAGGTCCTCACCCTCGACTTTGGAATCGAGCAGGAGGCTCTCAAGAAGATTCTCGCCGGAGGCGATCCCGCCAGGCAGAAGCCCGAGGAGCTTGCCGCCCGCGGCATCGAGGTCGACCGAGAAACCCTCGACGCGATTGCCGGCGAGCTCGCCAAGGCCCTCGAGCAGTCTAAGAAGCAGTGCGCTGTCGAGCGAGAGCACGTTGTCTCCGCTGGAGGCCTGTGTGTCATTGGCACCGAGCGCCACGAGAGCCGACGCATCGACAACCAGCTCCGCGGCCGTTCCGGACGACAGGGCGACCCGGGTGAGACTCAGTTCTACCTCTCGCTCGAGGACGACCTCATGCGCCTGTTTGGCGGAGACCGGATGGATCGCATCTCCGCGATGATGCAGAAGTACGACATGCCTGACGACATGCCCATTCAGGCAAAGCTCGTGACCAAGGCCGTGGAGAGCGCCCAGCGCAAGGTCGAGCAGGTCAACTTTGCGATGCGCAAGAACGTCCTCGACTACGACAACGTCATGAACACCCAGCGCCAGGTCATCTACGAGGAGCGCAACAAGATCCTCGACGGCAAGGACCTCATGGCCCGCATCGACGAGGTCACCGCGGACACCGTGAAGCGCGAGGTGCTGAGCTATTGCCCCGAGGGCCAGGCAAAGTCTGACTGGGATCTCAAGGGTCTGGAGAAGTGGCTCGTGGAGCTTACCGGCCACAAGAACGTTCCGGACGTTTCCGCGTGCTCCGGTACCGACGAGGTCATCGAGAAGATCGACGGGTACGTGGGCTCCTGCTTTGACGAGAAGACCGAGCGCCTCGGCGAGGCTCCCATGCACGCTCTTGCCTCCCAGGTCATGCTTCGCGTGATCGACACTAGGTGGATGGCGTACCTTCAGGAGATGGACTACCTCAAGACCGGCATCGGGCTTCGCGGCTTTGGCCAGCGCGACCCGCTGGTCGAGTACAAGAGCGAGGCGTTTGCGGCGTTCAGCGAGCTCGTCAACACCATGTACGAGGACTTCCTGCGCACGATCCTGCGTATCGAGATCGCCGTGCGCACCCCCGCCCAGCAGGCTCCCGCCCAGGACGAGGAGCCGAGCGAGCTTCGCGGCGCAAAGTACTCTGGACCCTCCGAGGTCGACGGAGACCAGGGCGCGGCTCGGGTCAAGCCCGCCTCCGTGCCCGGCGCCGCCCCGCGCGCGGCGGCAACGGCAAAGCCCCAGACCTATCGCAAGGCGGACGACCCCGACCCGTACGTCAACGTTGGCCGCAACGATCCCTGCCCGTGCGGCAGCGGCAAGAAGTTCAAGAACTGCCACGGCAGGAACAGATAGATGGCGGACTTCGGCAAGCCTGATCTAGACGCGCTCGCCGAGCGCCTCGAGGAGGTGGAGGGCTACCTCCACATCGAGGAGAAGCGCCACGAGATCGGCGATCTGGAAGCGAGGAGCGCCGAGCCTGGATTCTGGGACGACGCTGAGGTCGCTCGAGCAACCATGGCGAGGCTCGCCTCGGCGAGAGACGACGTCTCGAGCATCGATTCGGCGCGGACGCGCCTCGAGGACGCCCGCGCCGCGCTGGAGCTTGGCGAGGAGACCGGAGACGAGGACCTTCTCGCTGAGGCGGCGGCGTCAGCCAGCGTGCTCGAGGACGAGCTCTCGGAGCTCGAGCTCTCCAGCTGGTTCACTGACGAGCTGGACCACGGAGACGCCATCGTCACCGTGACCCCGGGGCAGGGAGGCCTCGAGGCGCAGGACTGGTGCGAGATGCTCTTTCGCATGTACCAGCGCTACTGCGAGCGCAGGGGCTGGAAGGTTACCGTGAACGACGCCGAGCCCGGCGAAGTCATCGGTCTCGACCGCGCCACGTTCACCGTGAGCGGGAAGAACGCCTACGGCATGCTTCGTGCCGAGCAGGGCGTGCACCGTCTTGTGCGCATCTCTCCCACCGACGCGAAGAAGCGTCGTCAGACCACGTTTGCGGGCGTCGAGGTGCTTCCCGTGCTGCCCGACGACATTGAGGTCGAGATTGACCCCAACGACCTGCGCATCGACGTCTATCACGCATCCGGCCACGGCGGCCAGGGCGTCAACACCACGGATTCCGCCGTGCGCATCACGCACCTGCCCACGGGCACGGTCGTGACCTGCCAGAACGAGCGCAGCCAACTTCAGAACAAGGCCTTCGCGATGAGCGTCCTCAAGAGCCGTCTCTATGAGATGGAGCTCGCGCGTCGCGCCGAGGAGCTCGACGAGCTGCGCGGCCCCAAACACGACATCGGGTTTGGCAACCAGATCAGGAGCTACGTGCTCTATCCCTATCAGCTCGTTAAGGACCTTCGGACCGGCGTGGAGACGGGAAACGTGGACTCCGTTCTCTCCGACGGCGATCTTGACAAGTTTATCGTTGGGTACCATCGATGGGCCGTCGGTGAGGCGGACTCGTCGAGCGGCGTCGTCCCGGGCTCCGAGTGAGCCGGTCCATACGCGTTGGCGCCGTTTGGCACGTGAGGGGAAGGGGAGCGCAGTGTTGACCGATTTGCTCGACGAGAGGCTGGTCTGCCTCGAGGTCGCCGCGTCAGACTGGGAGGAGGCCGTCAGGGTCTCCGTGCGTCCGCTCGTTGACGCCGAGATGGTGAGCGAAGCCTATGCCGACGCCATCATCAGGGGCGTGAGGGAGATGGGGCCGTATGTTGTTGTCGCCCCTCACGTGGCACTTCCCCACGCGCGACCCGAGTGCGGGGCGCTCGGAAACGCGCTCGGCGTGGTCACGCTCCAGGGGCCCGTCACGTTTGGGAGCGAGGAGAACGACCCCGTCCGCTACCTCTTCCCGCTCTCGGCCACGGACAACGACGGGCATCTCGGTGCCCTGCAGGAGCTCGTTGAGCTTCTGGGGAGGCCGGAGTTCTTTGAGCGCCTCGACGGCGCCAAGACGCCCGCCGAGGTCGTCGAGGTCGTTCGCTCCATGGCCGGAGGCGCGTAAGGTCGCTGCCCGGGTCTTGCCCGGAGGGGAGTTTCTGGTTTCTGCGCAGAGCCCGAGCCGCGCAGATGGTATCTTCTTAGGGGCGCCCGCGCCCCACGCGAAGTATGGTTGACGGGCGGCGATTGCGCCACGGCCCACGGAAAGGAAGGTCTCATGACCGACGACGAGCTTCGTCACGTTGCCAACGAGGTCCGCAAGGGGGTCATTGTTGGCACCCATGCTGCCAAGTCGGGGCATCCCGGCGGCTCGCTCAGCGCGGCCGACATCCTCACCTACCTTTACTTTGAGGAGATGAACGTCAACCCCAAGGATCCCGGCTGGGACAAGCGCGATCGCTTTGTGCTCTCCAAGGGCCACGCCGCGCCCGCCCTGTACTCCGCGCTCGCCCTCCGCGGCTTCTTCCCCGTTGAGGAGCTCGAGACCCTTCGTCACATCGGGAGCCGCCTTCAGGGCCACCCTAACATGCTCGACACTCCCGGCGTGGACATGACCACCGGCTCCTTGGGCCAGGGCGTCTCTGCCGCCGTTGGCATGGCGCTGGCGTCCAAGCACTGGGACGAGGGGTGGCGCACCTACTGCCTCCTCGGAGACGGAGAGATCGAGGAGGGGCAGGTCTGGGAGGCCGCCATGTTTGCCGGCAACCACCAGCTCGACAACCTCGTCGTTGTTGTGGACCACAACGGCCTGCAGATCGACGGGACGATCGAGGAGGTCAACTCGGCCATGCCCATCGCGGACAAGTTTGCCGCCTTCGGGTTCCACGTGATCGAGCTTGCGGATGGCAATGACATGACGCAGATCAGGGAGGCCTTTGGCGCTGCCCGCAAGGTTACGGGCAAGCCAGTGGCCATCGTCGCCGAGACCGTCAAGGGTAAGGGCGTCTCGTTCATGGAGGGCCAGGTCGACTGGCACGGCAAGGGACCCGATGACGGTCAGTTCGAGCAGGCCATGGCCGAGCTCTCGAGGGAGGCATAGACAATGGCTGAGACGAAGAAGATCGCCACGCGCGTGAGCTACGGCGAGACGCTGGTCGAGCTGGGCGCCGAGCACGACGATTTTGTCGTTCTTGATGCTGACCTCGCCGCGTCCACCCAGACCGGCAGGTTCAAGGACGCCTATCCCGACCGCTTCTTTGACGTGGGCATCGCGGAGCAGAACCTCATGAGCATCGCCGCGGGCATCGCCGCGACGGGCCGCGTTGCCTTTGCCAGCTCCTTTGCGATGTTCGCCGCGGGCCGCGCCTACGAGCAGATTCGCAACTCGATCGGCTACCCGCACCTCAACGTCAAGATCGGCGCCTCTCACGCGGGCCTCTCCGTGGGCGAGGACGGCGCCACCCACCAGTGCAACGAGGACATCGCCCTGATGAGGACCATCCCCGGCATGACGGTGATTGTCCCCTGCGACGACGTCGAGGCACGTGCCGCGACGCGCGCCGCCTACGAGTTTGACGGTCCCGTCTACCTTCGCCTGGCGCGTCTCGCCACGCCGGTCTTCAACGATCCCGAGACCTATGAGTTCAAGCTCGGCAAGGGTATCGTCATGCGCGAGGGAACCGACGTCACCGTGGTGGCGTGCGGCCTCATGGTTCAGGCCGCCCTGGAGGCCGCCGAGAGGCTTGCCGAGAAGGGCGTCTCGGCAGAGGTCATAAACATCCACACGGTCAAGCCGATTGACACCGACCTCATTGCCCAGAGCGCCGCCAAGACCGGGCGCGTCGTCACCTGCGAGGAGCACTCGGTGATCGGTGGTCTGGGCAGCGCCGTCTGTGACGTGCTGGCGGAGCGTTGCCCGGTTCCCGTGCGCAAGGTTGGCGTCGAGGACGTCTATGGCGTGTCCGGCCCCGCGCTCGACTTGCTCCACAACTACGGCCTGGACGCCGAGGGCATCGCCGCCGCCGTTGAGGAGCTGCTGGCGAGAGACTAAACGACAGGTGCAGGCTTGTCTTGAAATGGGGGCGGTTTCCGCAAGGAGGCCGCCCTTCTCGTGTGCATTATGCGGGAAAAAAGTTGAGGCCTTGACGTTATGCTAGGCTACTTGGGTATTTGTCCGCTCTGAGCAGTCAGATAAGGAGCTTCTGTGGCCAGTCACTTTCGCAGCGCTGAGCAACAGGGTGCGGTGGATGACGAGCTGATGCAGTTCGTTCCGTCCGATGCGGCTCCGCAGGCGCCGACCGCCTCTGCCGACGACACCGGGGAGCTTTTCTCCTCCGATGCCGTTGCGTCCGCATCTTCGACGGAGATGCCCGAGGCCGTCCACGTTGTCACTGCCGCCGAACCCGCGGTCGAGTCCGCGGATCAGCCGGCTCCCGAGAGCGTCTATTCCTCGCTCTCCAACGACGAGGCACCTGCGGTTTCCCGTACCGGAACCCCGACCGTGTCGTTCAAAAACGTGTCACTCATCTATCCGGCCCAGCCCAACAAGCCAGCCCTCGATGATGTCAGCCTCGACATCTACCCCGGAGAGTTCGTCTTTGTCGTCGGTCACTCCGGCTCGGGCAAGTCCTCGCTTCTGCGCCTCATCACCCGTGAGCTCAAGGCGAGCTCCGGGCAGGTCATTGTGGCAGGGCAGGACCTCACCAAGATGCGCAACAAGAAGGTCCCGTACCTTCGTCGTCAGATCGGTACCGTCTACCAGGACTTCAAGCTCCTGCCGGACAAGACCGTCTACGAGAACGTGGCCTTTGCCCTCGAGTGCATCGGCAAGCCTCGCTCCGTCGTCAAGGCGCAGGTTCCCGAGGTGCTTCGCCTCGTTGGCCTGGCCGAGCGCATGAACCACTTCCCGGACCAGCTCTCCGGCGGCGAGCAGCAGCGCGTCTCCGTTGCGCGCGCCATGGTCAACCGTCCGCCCCTGCTCGTCTGCGACGAGCCCACGGGCAACCTTGACCCGGCGATCTCGCTCGGAATCATGAAGCTGCTTGACCTCATCAACCGCAACGGCACGACGGTCATCATGGCGACGCACGACCGCGAGATGGTCGACTCCATGCGCAAGCGCGTCATCGCCCTTGAGGCGGGACACGTGGTCCGCGATCAGGAGAGGGGAGGCTACGGATACTATGGTGCCCTCTAACATTGGTTATTCCCTCCGTGAGGCGGGTCATCACTTCCGCCGCAACTGGACGACGGTGCTCGGCGCCATCGTGACCATCTTCCTCTCGCTGTTCATCATCGGCGTTTTCGCGCTTGGCTCCGCGATGATCTCTAGCGTCGTTGGCGGCGTCGAGGACAGCGTGACGATTCAGGCGTATCTCTCCGACGATGCGTCCGACGCCGATGTCCAGGCCTTCCAGGACGAGGTCGAGAGCTGGGATGTCGTGGACACCGTGAGCTACAAGTCCAAGGAGGAGGCGCTCGAGGAGTACCGCTCCTCGATGTCCAACAGCAACGCCAGCGATGCCGTTGCCGCCCTCGACGGCGAGAACCCCCTTCCGGCGTCTCTCGTCATCACCCTCAGCGACCCTCAGGAGGTCGAGGCTGCCGCCCACCGCATCATGGAGGATCCGCTGTTCCTGGAGATCCGCGACACCCATGACGACCCCGCCTCGACCGCGGCCGACGACGTCATTTACGGTCAGGGGACGGTTGAGCGCCTCTTCGAGGTGACCAACTACATCCGCATCGGCGCCGCCGCGCTCGTCATCATGCTCACCTTCGTGGCGTTTGTGTTCATCAACAACACCATTCGCCTCGCCATCACCGCTCGCCGTCGCGAGATCGCCATCATGCGACTCGTTGGCGCCTCCAACGGCTTCATTCGCGGGCCGTTCGTGATGGAGGGAATCCTCGAGGCGCTCATCGCCGCGATTCTCGCCATTGGCGCTCTGGCCGTTGGGCTGCACTTCCTCATGCCCGCGCTCCAGAACAACCTGCCCTTCCTGGCGTTCGAGATTTCCCGTAGGGTCATGTTTGCGACCTTCGGTCTGCTCCTGATCGTGGGAATCCTCATCGGCTTCTTTGGCTCCGCGATTGCCATGCGCCGCTACCTCAAGGTGTAGGCTTCGCCAAAGTGCCTCTTGTGCCCCCGGCTCCGCTTGGAGTCGGGGGCCATTTTTTGCGCGGCGGCATGTCTGGGAATCTGGCCTTCTCGGTTTGGAGTGTTTTTCTCGTCCGAGAATCAGCGCGTTTCGGCCCCCAGACTCGGCGACCAACCTCGCCGGCGCTCACAGGGGAGGCGTTTGCCCAGTTGGCGAGAACTGCCACATGGTTCTTCTCGCCAGGGCTTGTGAAAACGGGGGGGTATGCGCGGTCAAGCTACCGAGAAGAGACGATTCTGGGACACCAAACTGCCCTAGCTGCCGAGAAGAACTGTTTTCTAGGCGCCAGACTGCTGGACGACCGCCTCCATATACGGGCTCAGCCAGAATGCCGGGCCACGGCTCACCCCATCCGGAATGCCCCCCCGGTGGCCTCTGCGGACAGTATGGATACGCCCGGGAGCGCGGAATAGGCAACCGCAGCTCAGAGCGCAGAAAAATTTTGTGAAGACCTTGTGGTGCACGGGATGGGCGTGTAGACTAGACAGGCTGCTCAAAAGGGGTGAGCTATGTCTCGACCCTGGAGAGCGCAGATACAGGACGTGGTCCGCTGGGGACGGGCGCAAGGGGCGCCCGAAAAAGCCCATGACCACCGAGGGTTAGGAAAGAGTATGGTCAGCACGATCCTTGGCCGCAAGCTTGGGATGACGCAGATCTGGGACGAGGACGACAACGTCGTGCCCGTCACCGTCATCCAGGCTGGCCCCTGCACTGTCTCGCAGGTCAAGACGAAGGCGACCGACGGCTACGACGCCGTCCAGATCGGCTTCGGAGACATCTCCGCCAAGCACGTCAACAAGCCCATGGCCGGCCACTTCAAGGCCGCCGGCGTCGAGCCGATGCGCTACCTGCGCGAGGTCCGCGTCGAGAACGGCGAGGAGCACAAGACCGGCGACGTCGTGACCGTCGCTGACTTCGCCGACGTCAAGGCCGTCGACGTCATCGGCACCTCCAAGGGCAAGGGCTTCCAGGGCACCGTCAAGCGCTGGAACTTCTCCCGCGGCCCCATGACCCACGGCTCCCGCAACCAGCGCCGTCCGGGCTCCATCGGCCAGTGCGCCTACCCCGCGCGCGTCCGCAAGGGCCTGCACATGTACGGCCACATGGGCGACGCTCGCGTGACGGTCAAGAACCTCAAGCTCGTCCGCATCGACGCCGAGCAGAACCTCATGCTCGTCAAGGGCGCTGTCCCCGGCGGCAAGAACGCTCTCGTCCAGGTCCGCATGGCCTAAGTGCCAGGAAATCTCTTAGGCTAACAAGGAGGACAGAATGTCCAAGTACGCAATCAAGAACGCCAAGGGGGCTCAGGTCGCAGAGGCCGAGCTCGCTGACGGCGTCTTCGGCATCGAGCCGAACATCCCCGTCATCCACCAGGTCGTGGTGTGCCAGGACAGCTGCGCTCGTCAGGGCACCCACGCCGTGAAGAACCGTCACGACGTCTCTGGCGGCGGCGCCAAGCCCTACCGTCAGAAGGGCACCGGCCGCGCTCGCCAGGGTTCCACCCGCGCCGCGCAGTGGACCGGCGGTGGCGTTGTCTTTGGCCCCACCCCGCGCACTCACAACAAGCGCATCAACAACAAGATGGTCAAGCTCGCCATGCGCTCCGTCCTCTCCGGCAAGGTTGCCGACCAGGAGCTCGTGCTCGTCGACGCCCTCTCCTTTGAGAAGCCGTCCACGAAGCAGGCCAAGGCCCTTCTCGGCGCCCTCGGCATTGGCGACAAGCGCGTGACGATCGTCGTCGCCGACGATGACGTCAACACCTACCTCTCGTTCCGCAACCTCGCTGGCGTCAACGTCATCGGCGTCTCCGAGGCCACCACGCGCACCCTCATCGACAACGGCGCCCTCGTCATGACCGCCGACATCGCGA
>CALULC010000036.1 GCA_944321385.1 uncultured Atopobiaceae bacterium | reverse complement strand
CCTCCCATTCTCGCACTTCTCGCCCTCTCGCGCTGCCCCCGATGATACGAAGGGACAGTCCCTTCGTATCATTCGCGCTAAGATGGGGCCATGCGTACGATCGCCGACATAGACATCCTCGGAGACGAGCCGTTCCAGGCCCGCGTGGCGCAGCTGTCGCTCGCGGTCATCGTTGCCGCGGTTCTCGCTGCCGTAGTACTTGGCCTTGCGGTGGATGGCGAGAAGCTCGATGTGTGGTGGTGGGTCGCCCTGGCGGCGGGGAGCTTTGTCGCGCTGCCCGTTCACGAGCTGGTGCACGCCGCGGCGTTCAAGCTTCTCTGCCATGGCTGCACGGTGTCCTTTGGCTTTCAGGACGCCTTCCTCTACACCAAGACGGACGGGGCCGTGCTGCGCCGCGGGCGCATGGTCTGTGTGCTGCTGGCGCCCTCGGTGCTGGTGACGGCCGTTCTCGCCGCCCTGGCGCTCGCCGCTGGCCTCCCGGTGCTCGCCGTCCTTCTCGCCGGCATACATCTTTCCGGGTGCGCCGGTGATATCCTCATGGCCGTGGCGTGTCTGCGCGAGGGCGCCTGCACTCACGTGCGCGACACCGAAACCGGCATAACCCTGCTCTCCGACCGCGAGGAGGACGCATGAACGAGACCATCGCCCAGCTCCACGAGCGCCGCTCCGTGCGCGCGTACACCAACGAGCCCGTGAGCGTCGCCGACGAGCGCGCCATCCTCGAGGCCGCGTGCCAGGCGCCCACGGCGGGCAACCAGCAGCTCTACTCGATCATCGTGGTGCGCGATCAGGCCGAGAAGGAAGAGCTCTCCGTCACCTGTGACAACCAGCCCTTCATTGCCGCGGCACCGCTCGTCCTGGTGTTCTGTGTTGATGTTCGCCGCTGGCATCGGGCCTTCGTCGCCGCCGGCGCAGCTCCGCGCGAGCCGGGTGTGGGCGACTTTCTGCTGGCGCTCGAGGACACTGCCATCGCGGCGCAAAACGCCGTGGTTGCTGCTCACAGCCTGGGGCTCGGCTCGTGCTACATCGGGGACATCCTCGAGCATCGCGAGGAGCAGGCCCGCATCCTGGGCTGTCCGCACCACGTGGTGCCCGCGGTGATGCTGGTGATTGGGCGTCCCACGGACGGGCAGCTCAAGCGCGTGAAGCCGACTCGCCTCCCTCTCGAGGACATCGTCTTCGAGAACCGCTATCGCGAGCAGGGCGACGGGGAGTTCCTCGCCGTACTCGAGCCCAAGCGGACCGGGCGCGCAACGCTCGAAGAGTGGGCGCGCGCGTTCTGCGAGCGCAAGTGGAACTCGGGCTTCTCGCGCGAGATGACGCGCTCGGCGGCGGCGATTCTCGCCGACTTTGAGGCTGACGTCTCGTGACCTCGCGCCGGTTTCCGCTTCTAGGTGTTTATTCTCGAACTCCAGAAGTATCACTGGTTTGATAGCATTTTCTGAGCAGGGCCTTTGCAAAGAACGCGGAGGCCTATACTCAACAGAGCCTCAAATAAACACCTAAAACCGTCATGCCGTTCAAGGGAGGTGTCATGACGCCGCTTCTTCTCCACGCCTGCTGCGGCCCGTGCTCGCTCGAGCCGGTAAAGCTGCTGCGCGCGGAGGGATTTGAGCCCACGATCTGCTGGACCAATCCCAACATCCAGCCCGCCTCCGAGTGGCAGCGTCGTCTTGACACGCTTCTCAGGTGGGCTGACGAGGTGGCCCACGTTGAGGTCATCGTTGCCGGGGACGACCGGGGCGCCTGGGAGCGCGCCGCTGCTCCGGCAGGCTTTGACCGCGAGCGACGCTGTCGTGCGTGCTACGCGCTGCGTCTTTCCGAGGCGTGCCGCGTGGGCCGCGAGCGGGGCTTCGAGTTTGTGTCCACGACGCTCGTGGTCTCTCCGTACCAGCTCTTCGATGCTTGTGGCGAGATCCTCGCCACGCTGGCGCCGCGCTACGGTCTCACGCCCGTGTGGCGAGACTTTCGCCCGTACTACCCGGAGGGCACGCGCGAGTCTCGCGAGCTGGGCATGTATCGCCAGAACTACTGCGGCTGCCGATTCTCCGCCGCGGAGGCGACCATCGAGCGCCACGAGGCCCGCGACGCGCGCAAGGCTGCGAAGGCGGCGTCCCGCGCCGAGGCCGCTCGTGCAAAAGTGGCCTGTTAAAGCAAGTTTGCCCAGTTGGCCTTTGCAGAACCCCCGACTTTTGCACGAGCGCAGCAAGCCGGTCTTTGCCGCGTGCTATCGTAGTGCGCTGGAAATCGCGAAAGGAACCCCATGCGCACCGATGACTTTGACTACCCCCTGCCCGACGAGCTCATTGCCCAGGCCCCGGCCGAGCCGCGCGACTCCTGCCGCCTGCTCGTTCTGCATCGAGAGAACGGGTCGGTGGAGCACCGGCGCTTTACGGACATCCTCGAGTACCTCGAGCCCGGTGATCTGCTCGTGGCCAACCGCACGCGCGTCATGCCCGCGCGCCTCGTGGGCCGCAAGCGCGGCACGGGTGGTGTCTGCGAGACGCTGCTGCTCAAGCGCCGCGAGGACGTGGATGCGCTCGGCGGCGTCTGGGAGTGCCTGGTAAACCCCGGAAAGCGCCTCCGCCAGCCGGGAACCGTGATCGAGTACCGGGCCGGCGGCCTGCACGCGCCGGAGTCCGCTCCGGTGGTGCTCACCGGTGAGATCGTGGACTTCGTCGAGGGTAGCAAGGGCGGCCGCCTCGTGTCCTTCTCGCCGGTGGGCGAGAAGGACGACGGCTCGCCGCGCACCCTGGACGAGGCGATCCATGCCGCCGGTCACGTGCCGCTGCCGCCCTACATCACCCAGTACGAGGGCGACCCCGAGAAGTACCAGACCGTCTACGCCATGAGCGAGGAGCACTCGGCGGCTGCGCCCACGGCCGGGCTTCACTTCACGCCCGAGCTCATCGAGCGGATTCGCGAGAAGGGCGTGGGCTGGGCAACGGTCGAGCTCGAGGTGGGCATTGACACGTTCCGCCTGGTCACGGAGGACGACCCCACCCAACACGTCATGCACACCGAGCGCTACCACGTTCCCCAAGAGGTCGTCGACGCCGTGCACGCCACCAAGGCCGCAGGGCATCGCGTGATTGCCGTGGGAACCACCTCGGTGCGCTCGCTCGAGAGCGCGTGGGAGGCCGCGGCCGAGCCGAGCGATCCCCCCGTTGCCGCGCGCCGCTTCGAGGCGGCCGCCGGAACCGGCGACATCGTGGCGCGTGAGAACGCCACCACCAACCTCTATCTCATGCCGGGGTCAACCTTCCACGTGGTGGACGCGATGATTACGAACTTCCACGTGCCACGATCCACGCTCATGATGCTCGTCTCGGCCTTTGCCACGCGCGATCAGATCATGGATGCGTACGCCTCGGCCATCGAGGAGCGCTATCGCTTCCTCTCCTTCGGCGACGCGATGCTGATCGAGTAGGGAATCTCACGCAACCGGTCTTTTGGGCTACAGCAGCACGACGAGCAGGATGATGGCAACAATCACGATGACGACGGCCGCAATCGCCGCATAGAGGGAGAGGCGAACCCCGCGGGTGTGCTCGCGGAGGCTCCGCTCGCCCTCGGCGAGGTCATTTACCAGAGAGCTCTGAGATGCCACGTCCTGGCGCTGGTCCGCGATGCTCTGGCGTAGCCTGACGGTCTCCCCGGGCGTCTCGTGGACCGACTTCGCCTCATTGAGAAGGGCGGACGCCTCGTCAAAGCGGTCCGCAGCCTCATCGTGGGCGCACTTCGACTCGTCCGCAGCGTCCTTCAGGCGCTTGACCTCGTCCTCGAGCTTCTTCTCCTCCGCCTCGGCCTTCTCGACGAGCTCGTCGTACTCCGCCTTGCGCTCGTCGTACTCTCGCTTTGCGTCGTCAGCCTCGCGCTGGGCCTCCTCGAGAGACTGCTTCTGAGTCCAAAGGTGGGTTTGGGCGGCGTCGACCGTGGACTGGGCGCTTCGAGTAACGGTTGAGACGTCGCCGCGCGCAGCCTCGACGCGCGCGAGCTCGGTCGTCACCTCGTCCTGGAGCTGCCTCACCGCGGAGGAGCCCGCCCGTTCTCCCTGAGCCCTCTTCAGCTCCTCCTGCACCTTGCGAAGACGGGACTGGGACGCGTCCACGGCGCGGTTGGCCGAGGCGATCGACTGCTCCCTGCGCTCGGAGGCATCCTTCACCTGCGCCTCGGCGTTCTTCACGGCCCTCTTTGCGTCGCCTACCGTCCGGCTTGCCTCCTCGGACCTTCCGCGAGCCGCCTCCATGATCTTCTTGTGGGGGCGAAGCTCCCGCTCGTGTTCGTCACGCATCTGGGAGAGCTTCTTCTCGAGCTCGGAAATGCTTCCCTCGAACTTCTTGACCTCGGCGGACCTCCGCTCCATCTCGCGGTTGGCCTTTTCGATGGCGGCAGTCTGGGTCTCCACGATCTCGTCGTAGTTCTTCTCCACGTCCTCGCGGCGAGCGAGCGTTGCCTCGTCCGCCTCGAGCGCCTCCTCGAGCTCCTTGAGGCGCGCCTTGGCGGAGGAGTGCCGCTTGACGGCGGCGCGTAGGTCGCGAACGGCGGAAACGCCGCTCTTGAGCGTCTCTGCCGCGCCGGACGCGGCGTCTCGAGCGGCGTCAAGGGCGTCGTTGCCGCGCCCTGGGACCTCTTCGTCGGCCTGTCCTCGGTTCCAGTTATCTGGCATGTTCGCTCCCTTCGCGTTGCTCATCGGTTCTATTGTGCAGCAAGTGACGCTCCGTCTCGCGGAATAATCCGCTCAGCCCCGATGTTTGTTACCTCGGCGGGAAGAGTCATGCCAAAACTTGAATCGTTTGCTAGGATATGCGTTGTTCCCAGAGGGGCACTGCCTCTCGTTTTCTGGAAATCTGGAAAGGAAGTCCACGAATGGTTTCTAAGCAGACGAGCATCATCAACGCCACCGGTCTTCACGCCCGTCCCGCGTCCGTCTTTGTGACCGAGGCCAAGAAGTACCAGTGCAACGTCACCATCAAGAACGTCGACAAGGACTCCGCTCCCGTCAACGCCAAGTCGATTATGATGATCCTTGCCGCTGGTCTTGGCACCGGCACCAAGGTTGAGATTGCGTGCGACGGCGAGGACGAGCAGGCCGCCCTCGACGCCCTCATCGCCCTCATCGACTCTGGCTTCGGCGAGTAGTCACAACCCAAAACCAAATCGGTTCGGCCCGGCGCCCTGCGGTGCCGGGCCGTTTTGTGTACGATGTGGTGCCGTGCCTACGATTGCGCTGGCCGCCGAGAAGTCCCGTGGGGTCCGCCGCGAGTTCTTGCCGCGTCCCTTGCGGCAAGCTGTTTGAGCGCCGGACCCCACGGGACTTCTCGGCGGCCGATCCCCACGAGCGGAGACAACATGGACCAGAGCCTCTTCACGTACGACATCGTTGCCGAGGACCCCGGCACCCACGCGCGCGCGGGCGTCCTGCACACCCCGCACGGCGACGTTCCGACGCCGATCTTCATGCCGGTGGGCACCAAGGCGACGGTCAAGGGGCTCATGCCGTCCACCCTTCGCGAGCTTGGGACCAAGATCTTGCTCGCCAACACTTATCACCTCTCCATGCGCCCCGGCGCCGACCTCGTTGCCGAGATGGGCGGCCTTCACGGCTTCATGCGCTGGGACGGTCCCATCCTCACCGACTCCGGCGGCTTCCAGGTCTTCTCCCACGAGGAGTTCTGCAAGCTCTCCGATGACGGCGTTCGCTTCCGCGCCGTGGACTACGACGGCAAGTGGGTCTCCTGGACTCCCGAGGAAAACATGGCCATCGCCCAGAAGCTGGGCGCGGACATCGTGATGCAGCTCGACCAGTGCGTTGGTTACCCGGCCTCTCGCCGCAAGGTCGAGCGCTCCGTGGAGCTCTCGAGTCGCTGGGCCGAGCGCTGCTACGCTGCACACACGCGTCCCGACCAGGCGCTCTTTGGAATCGTGCAGGGTGGTATGCATCTTGACCTGCGCCTTCGCAGCCTGCGCCACCTCGAGGAGATCGGCGACTTCCCTGGCTACGGCATCGGCGGGTACTCGGTGGGGGAGGACCACGAGACGATGTTCGAGACGCTCGCCCCGCTGGCGTCCGAGCACATGCCGCGCTCCAAGCCCCGCTACCTCATGGGTGTCGGCAATCCCACGACGCTCGTGCGCGCCGTCGCCTGCGGCGTGGACATGTTCGACTGTGTGCTCCCCACGCGCACGGCTCGCACCGGCTCGGCGTTCTCGAGCGAGGGCCGCCTCAACTTCCGACACGCGCGATTCACCCATGACCCTCGCCCCATCGACGAGGCGTGCACCTGTCCCGTTTGCGCACAGGGCTTCTCGCGCGCGTACCTTCACCATCTCGTGCGTCAGCATGAGATGCTCGCGGGAATCCTGATCTCCCAGCACAACATCCACTTCCTGCTCGATCTCATGCGTCGAGCCCGCGAGGCCGTGATCGCTGGTACGTACGCCGAGTTTCTCCAGGACTGGATGGGCTCGGCCGCGGCGAGCGACTGGTAGGACCTCGCCTGGGGCCCGGCGTTGCCGTCTGGCTGCGGCAACGTGCCTTCGGGCCCGCTCATCAACAGGGTGTCCGGTCTCTCTGGTACAATCTGTGGTGATCAACAGCCGGGCGCGAGAAGCGCCACCCACATGAGAGACGCGACATGAAAACTTTGGTTCCGGGAGCCTCGGCATTGCTTGCCGAGTGTTCATTCGTAGACGTTTACCTCGAAGAGGTCCGGTAAGATGGGCGGCCTTGCTCAGAGCCGCCGCTGGACGGTGCTCGACTCCAACGAGTGGGCGGAGCGCGAGCTCTCGAGGGCCCTCGGGATTCCCCCGCTCGTCGCTCGCGTTCTTGCGGCGCGAGGTTACGTTGACCCTTCGGAGGCACGGGAGTTTCTCGACGCCTCGCTCGAGGCGTCCTGGAACGACCCGCTGGTAATTCCCGGTATGGGGGAGGTTGCCGACCGACTCTGCCGCGCTCTTGACGCGCACGAGACGATCGCCGTCTTTGGCGACTTTGACGTGGACGGCATGACGTCGACGTGCCTGCTCACGCTTGCGCTTCGTCGTCTTGGCGCAGATGCCCACCCCTTCATCCCGCACCGCTTTGGCGAGGGGTACGGTCTTTCCCGAGAGGCGCTCGACCGCGTTGCCCGCTTGTGCGACCCCAGCCTGGTGGTGACGGTCGACAACGGAATCGCTGCCGCAAACGAGGTTGGCTGGCTTCTCGAGCGGGGGATAGACGTTGTGGTCACCGATCACCACGAGCCCGCGGACCTCGTTCCCACGGGAATTCCCGTAACCGACCCAAAGCTCTTGCCCGACTGTCCCTCGCGCGAGCTCGCCGGTGCCGGCGTTGCGCTCAAGCTCGTCTGCGAGCTTGGCCGCCGGCGGGGTATCCCCGACCTCTGGCGTTCGTACACAGATGTTGCCGCGCTCGGCACGCTCTCGGACATGATGCTCCTCACGAGCGAGAACCGCGCCCTTGTTGCGGACGGCGTCGAGCGAATGCGCCGCTCAACGCGCCCCGGCCTCGCGGCCCTTGCCGCGACGGCAGGCTGCGACCTCGCCTCCGTCAAACCGGATGACCTGCCCTTCTCCCTTATCCCGCGCCTCAACGCCGCCGGCAGGATGGGCTCTACCGACGTTGCGCTCGAGCTTCTCCTCACCGAGGACCCGGTTGAGGCGGCGACGCTCGCGGGCAGGCTCGAGGCGGTAAACACGGAGCGCCGCGAGGTTGAGTCGGCGCTCGCGGAGGCGGCTCTGGAGGAGGCTGCGAGGACCTACGACGGCGGTCGCGTCATCGTGGTGGGCGGCGAGGGCTGGCACGAGGGGGTCAAGGGGATCGTTGCCTCCCGCCTGGTCAATCGCTATCACGTTCCCGCGATAGTCTTCTCCATCAAGGACGGGATGGCGCGAGGCTCTGGCCGCTCCGTTGGGTCCGTCGACCTCTTCCATGCCGTCGAGCAGTGCTCCGACCTTCTGATCCGCTTTGGCGGGCACGCTGGAGCCGTGGGGGTTACCTGCGAGGCGTCCCGTCTCGACGAGCTGAGGGGACGCCTCTCCGATGTCCTCGGCGTGCTGCCAGACGAACAATTCGAAGACGTTGGCGAAGTCGCTGCGATCGTCTCCCTCGGCGAGCTCACCGTCGAGACGATCGATGCGCTCGAACGTCTGCAGCCCTTTGGCCAAGGGAACAAGAGGCCTCTTCTCGCCGTGTGCGGCGTTACGATGCGCAATCGCGCCTGCGTTGGGGCAGACCTCTCCCATCTGCGCTTTGTTGCAACGGACGGCGCCTCCTCCGTTCCCGCGATCTTCTTCAGGGCTCCCGATGCCGAGCGCAGCTGTTCTTGGGACGGCGTCGTGGACATCGTCTTCGAGGCGGTCAACGAGACGTGGCAGGGGCGCACCAAGCCCAAGCTCATGGTCAAGGACCTCCTCCTGCGCGACGGCGGGGCCAACCGGGGTACTGAGGGGCCCGACTGGGACGAGGCGGAGGCAACGGACGCCAACGGGGGAGAGGCCGAGGGAGGAGTCGCCGGCTCGGGCGGAGTCGCCTTGGAGCCCGAGGCCCGCTCACGTCTCCGCGAGCTCTCTGACGAGGCGCTCGTCAACGAGCTCAGGCGTCGCCTGATCGGCGACCGCCCCCTTCTCCCCGCCCAGAGCCGCGCCCTCGAAGTGCTCTCCGAGGGGCGATCCTGTCTTGCCGTCATGGCAACCGGGAGGGGAAAGTCCCTCGTGTTCCATCTTCATGCCGCTCGTGAGGCCATATCGCACGGCAAGGCGAGCGTCTTCGTGTACCCGCTCAGGGCGCTCGTCGCAGACCAGTCCTTCCATCTTAGAGAGCAGCTCGCCTCGGCAGGGGTTCGCGTCGACGTCATCACCGGGGAGTCGAGCGCCCCCGAACGGGCCCGCGTCTTCGAGGCCCTCGCGGACGGCTCCGCGGACATCATTCTCACCACTCCCGAGTTTCTCGCCCTGCACCGCGCTGACTTTGCGCGACCTGGTCGCATTGGGTTCCTCGTCATAGACGAGGCGCACCATGCGGGGCTTGCTGCGCCCGGGAGCAGGGAGTCCTATCTCGAGCTTCCTGCAATTCGCGCGGACCTTGGCAACCCGGTCACCTTGGCCGTCACCGCAACGGCCGCCGACGACGTTGCGCGCCGCATCTGCTCGCTTGCGGGAATCGACCGGTCCGACGTGGTTCTCGACGTCTCAACGCGCGATAACCTGAGCGTCGACGACGGCCGTGCGCTGCGCGACCGCGACGCCGCGCTCGTGAGCATCATCGCGCGGGGCGAGAAGAGCGTGGTCTACGCGCCCACGCGAGATGCCGCGGTCTCCCTCGTGAGGGCGCTTCGCCATGCCATCCCCGAGCTCGCGGCGCGCATCGCCTTCTATCACGCCGGCCTCTCCCGCGACACCCGGGCGCGAGTCGAGGGCGCGTTTCGCGGCGACGCCCTCTCGTGCATCGTGTCCACGAGCGCCTTTGGCGAGGGCGTCAACCTCCCGGGGATCAGGCACGTCGTGCTCTTTGGCCTGCCCCTTGGTCGCGTTGAGTTCAACCAGATGAGCGGGCGCGCGGGCAGGGACGGCTCTCCCGCGACCGTCCACCTGCTCTTTGGGTCCCGCGACGTCTCCCTGGGCAGAAGGATCCTCTCGTCGGCCGCGCCAAGCCGCGACGACCTCGTTCTTGTCTACAGGACGCTGTCGCGCCTCTACCGGGCGCGGGGCCCGATCCTCCTCGACGACAAGGCCATCGCCGCCGAGGCGACGGAGCGGGCCTCCCTCTCGGCCATCGACGAGCATGAGGTTTCCTCTGCCCTCACGATCTTCTCGGAGCTCGGGTTCTGTTCGGTGAGCGGCTGGGGCGAGGAGAGGCGCGTCGTCATGGCACCCTCTCCCGCGCGCATGGAGCTCTCGCAGTCTGCCTGCTACCTCGAGGGAATGCGGTCCCGCAGCGCCTTCGAGGACTTCTGCTCGTGGGCGCTCGGGGCCTCCGCTGACGAGTTGATTGCCTGTGTCAGGCGACCCATCTCCCCAGACTTCGGTATCATCGTCTGAGGGGAAGGGGGAGCGACATGAGCATGAGCGATACGGACACGACGGCGGCGGCTGCCGAGAGGGCCACAGCCCCGGTTCCTAGCGCCGTGGATGCGCCCACCCTCACTTACGAATCGGCCTCCCCGGTCTCTCAGCCGGTGTCCGCAGACGAGGTGAAGGCTCAGCCCGCCGCGCACAAGGCCGCCGTGGAGCCGAGAAAGACAAAGAAGAGCGCTCCGGAGGCGGCAAACTACCGTCTGCTCCAGGCGGCGTGCGACTCCTATCTAGACGAAGACGGCCGCGAGAAGGTGGACCGGGCATACCGCTTTGCCGCGGAGTACCACCGAGACCAGAGGCGCCGCTCCGGCGAGCCCTACATCAACCACCCTGTTGAGGTGGCGCTCATCCTGGCACATGACCTGCGCATGGACGAGGACACCATCTGCGCCGCGCTTCTGCACGACACGGTTGAGGACACACCGGCGACCAAGGACCAGGTGGCCGAGATGTTTGGGTCCACCGTGGCCGACCTCGTTGACGGCGTGACCAAGCTCACCCAGGTCCAGGTCTCCTCGATGGACGCCAAGCAGGCGTGGAACCTCCGCAAGATGTTCCTCGCCATGAGCCGCGACATCCGCGTGGTCATCATCAAGCTGGCGGACCGCCTGCACAACATGCGCACGCTGGCGGCGCTCCCGCCCGATCGTCGCCTCTTCAAGGCGCGCGAGACGATGGACGTCTATGCGCCGCTCGCCGATCGTCTTGGCATCTCGTCGGTCAAGTGGGAGCTCGAGGACCTTGCGTTCTTCTGGCTCGAGCCCGAGGAGTACCAGCGGGTCGCGCGCATGGTCCAGGACTCGCGCGCCCAACGCGAGGAGGACACCGACTCCGCCATCAAGACGCTCGACGACGAGCTCAAGGCCGCCGGCCTTACGGGCTACCAGATCACCGGGCGCCCCAAGCACCTGTGGAGCATCTACCAGAAGATGACGCGCAAGGGTCGCGAGTTCGCGGACATCTACGACCTTATCGCCCTGCGCGTGATCACGCAGACGGTGGGGGACTGCTACTCCGCCCTCGGTGCCGTCCACTCCCTCTGGAACCCGCTGCCGGGCCGCTTCAAGGACTACATCGCCACGCCCAAGGCAAACCTCTACCAGAGCCTGCACACCACGGTCGTGGGTCCGGACGGCAAGCCCATAGAGATCCAGATCCGCACGGCCGAGATGCACGAGGCCTCCGAGTACGGCATCGCCGCGCACTGGCTCTACAAGAAGGAGGGCAACTCGCGCGGGCGCATGAGCGCGGAGGACCGTGCGATAGACTCCACGATCAACTGGATCAGGAAGACCCTCGACTGGGCCGGCGAGGACGACATCGACGACCCGCACGAGTTTCTCGACAACCTGCGCGTTGACCTCTTTGAGCACGAGATCTTTGTCTTCACGCCCAAGGGCGAGGTCATGAGCCTGAGGCGCGACGCCACGCCGCTCGACTTTGCCTATGCCGTCCACACCGAGGTGGGAAACCACTGCGTGGGCGCCAAGGTCAACGGCGCCGTGGTGCCGCTCTCCTACAAGCTCCAGATGGGCGACCGCGTTGAGATCCTGACCAACAAGAACGCCAAGCCCAGCCGCGACTGGATGGCGCTCGTTGCCATGCCCTCCAGCCGCGCCAAGATCCGCAAGTACTTCTCCACGCAGACGAAGAACGATGACGCCGAGCAGGGCAGAAACGAGCTCGCACACGAGCTGCGCAAGCGCGGCTACGGCATATCAACGCGCCGTACGGTCAAGGCGATAGAGCGCGTCTGCGAGCACTTTGAGCTTCGCAGCGCCGAGGACCTCTTCGCGAGCGTGCACACGGGCAAGGTGTCGCTCAAGCAGGCGGCAAACCGCATCGAGGAGATCCTCGAGGAGGGCTCGCCCGAGCAGCTCGCCGCGCAGGCCGCCGAGGCCGAGAAGCAGGCGGCGCGAGAGCGGGCCATGGCCACGGGCGCGCCCATCATGCAGCAGTCCTACGCGATGGCGCAGGCCACGAAGGGCCAGCGCAAGCGCTCCAACTGCGGCGTGGTGGTAAAGGGCGACCCCGACCTTCTCGTCCACCTGGCGCATTGCTGCAACCCCGTGGCAGGGGATGAGATCGTGGGCTTCATCACCCGCGGGCGCGGCGTCTCTGTGCACCGTGCCAACTGCCCCAACGTGACGGACCTGCGCAAGAACCCCGACCGCATGATCGAGGTCGCGTGGGACACCTCGGGTGCCACCGAGTTCAGGGTGGAGATCGTCGTGGAGGCCACGGACCGTATGGGGCTTCTCAAGGACATCACCGTCGCGATCGGCGACGCCGGAGCAAACATCCTCTCCGCCGCCACGCAGACGAGCACGCGCGGCGTGGCACGGCTGCGCTTCATGGTGGCCATCTCCGACGCGAGCCTGCTTGACGTGCTGCTCTCTGCCGTGAGCCGCGTGCCCTCGGTCTATGACGCCCGCCGCATCATGCCCGGAGAGGGCGCCAACCAGATGAAGCAGCGCGTGAGATGATACGAAGGGACAGTCCCTTCGTATCATTTTGCCGGGAGTGAGGGGCAAAGATGGACGAGAAGACCGACGAGCTGCGACGCTACATCGTGACGCCGCTGCAGACCAACTGCTATGCCTACGTGAGCGAGGGGGAGTGCCTGGTGGTGGACCCCGGCGGGTCAGGCGCACAGCTCGCGACCGTCCTCGATGACGTGCGCGTGACCTGCGTTGCCGCCACGCACGGGCACGGCGACCACGTTGGTGGCGTGACGGCGCTCGTGCGCGAGACGGGGGCGCCCTACGCGATTCACGCTGCGGACGCCGAGCTCGCGCGCCATGCCGGCGAGATGAGCGAGGTTGGCCGCCGCTACGACGACAACGCGCCGAATCCGGACCGCACGCTCGCCGAGGGCGACGTGCTGCGCGTTGGCACGGCAACCTTCACCGTGATGGAGACGCCGGGCCACACGCCGGGCGGGATCGTCCTTGTCGGCGGCGGAACCGCCGAGGGCGTGGCGTTTGTTGGTGACACGCTCTTCCCGGGCAGCCACGGCCGCACCGACCTCAAGGGCGGGGACGAGGCCACGATCATGGCATCGCTTGTGCGCATGGCGGCCGAGATCGCCCCCGAGACCACGCTGCTCTGTGGCCACGGGCCGGCCACCACGATGGCTCGCGAGCTTGCCGTGAACCCCTTCCTGAGCTAGGGTTCGGCATTAGGGTTTCTCGCCATCGGGCGGATGTCCCGCCTGCAAATTGCGGTCTGTCCATGAGGGCTGCTACGCAGTGTGCGCTTGACGTTTCGGCCTATTGGTGGGCGGTCTGGGATTTGCGCTTAACGTTCGTGCCCATTGGACACCGCGCCGCCGGAGGCGCTTAGTATTTCTCGCCTTTGGAGGCTGGCGAGGGAAGTTTGCTTAACCAAACGGTTGGTTGGAGACCCTGGCGCCGGATACGCCGAGAAGAACCCTCCAACGGCGAGATACCTTAAGCGAAAATGCCCTGCCATCCTCCAATGGCGGAAAACTTTAATCTCACTCAGGTCGTAGCCCTCCAACGGCAGCGATTCTTAAGCGCATGGGGCTCTTTGCCCTCCAGCGGCGTCATGTGCTAAGCGCATGCGTGGAGAAGTCAACTGAGTTGGAGGGGGCTTGAAGGTCGCAGCCCTTAGATGGTGCCCGAGGCGGGGCTCGAACCCGCACGAGTTTCCCCAACGGTTTTTGAGACCGTCGCGTCTGCCAATTCCGCCACTCGGGCCTGAGGGCGCTTCGCGCTCAGCGCGTGAGAAGAACTATAGCAGACGGAGGGTTTCTGTCGCCTGCGGGGGTATATAGTTAGCGTGTTCGAAGCCATCCGAGAGAAGGGATCATCCATGGCGCTTTCCAACGAGGTCACCACTGTCCTCAACGAGCAGATCAACAAGGAGATGTACTCCGCCTACCTCTACCTCACCTTCGCTGACTACTACGACGACCGCGGCCTCAAGGGCTTTGCAAACTGGTATGAGATCCAGGCCAAGGAGGAGATGGACCACGCGCTGGCGATCCGCCGTTACCTCCTGGACAATGACTTCAAGCCCATGATGGAGGCCATCGCCAAGCCCGACAAGACCTTCGAGAACGACCTCGCCCCGCTCGAGGCGGGCCTTGCCCACGAGGAGTACGTCACGAGCCTCATCCACCACTGCTACGAGGTCGCCCACGCTCAGCACGACGTGCGCACGATGAAGTTCCTCGACTGGTTTGTGGCTGAGCAGGGCGAGGAGGAGACCAACGCCCGCGACATGATCACCAACATGAAGCTCTTTGGCTGCGACCCCAAGGGCCTCTACGACCTCGACCGCGAGTACCAGGCTCGCACCTACGTCCAGTCCGCATCGCTCAACCTCTAGCGTGCGGACGTTCTTCTCGGCGCCCGTCCGTACGGGCCTGTGAAGAGAATCTGAAGCATCCGCGCGCCGGGCTCTGGCGAGAAAAACCTCTTGCCGTGGCCCGGTGCGCGTGCTATTGTTCTCCAGTGTGCGTTTTGCGAAGCGGGGCGAGAGCCCCCACCTACACGGCGCCTTACGGCAGCTGTCTGGTCAGACAACGTATTCCCCGCCTCACGCAGGGCGGATGCTGTCTCCTGGATGCTGCTTGGCACCAGGGGCTTTTTTATGCGGCGCGAGCCGCGACGAGAGGAAGGTGTGAACGATAGCCAGGAACGACGGTCCTCGCATCAATGAGGAGATCACTTCCCGCACGTGTCGCCTGATCGGCGCCGACGGCTCTCAGATGGGCCTCTTTGGCGTGCGCGATGCACTGCGTATCGCGGGCGACCAGGGTCTCGACCTCGTGGAGATCGCGCCCAACGCCGAGCCTCCCGTCTGCAAGATGCTCGACTACAAGAAGTTCAAGTACGAGCAGGACCGCAAGGCCAAGGCGGCGCGCAAGAA
>CALULC010000035.1 GCA_944321385.1 uncultured Atopobiaceae bacterium | reverse complement strand
GACGAGCTCGTGCGCTGGGGCTGCTGGTACGTGGACGCCTGCGGGCTGGACGGATTTCGCCTGGACGCGCTCAAGCACATCGACCGCGGCTTCTACCTGCGCTGGCTCGACGCCGTGCGCAAGCACGCCGGCAAGGAGCTCTTCACGGTGGGCGAGTACTGGGGCCGCACCGTGGACGAGCTCACGGCCTACCTCGGCGAGGAGCGCGCGCTCTCGCTCTTCGACGTGCCGCTGCACTACAACCTCTACGCGGCGTCGTGCTCCAACGGCAACGTGGACCTCTCCAAGATCTTCTCGGGCACGCTCGTGGAGCGCGACCCCGTGCACGCCGTGACCTTTGCCGAGAACCACGACACGCAGCCCGGCCAGGCGCTGCAGTCCTTTGTCCAGACGTGGTTCAAGCCCTCCGCCTACGCGCTCATCCTGCTGCGCGAGGCCGGCTACCCCTGCGTCTTCTACGGCGACCTCTACGGCATGCCCAACGACGGCAACATCCCGGCCGTGCGCGAGCTGCCGCTGCTGATGGAGATCCGCCGCCGCTTTGCCTACGGCGCGCAGCGCGACTTCCTGGACGCTCCGGACGTGATTGGCTGGACGCGCGAGGGCGACGCCGAGCACCCGGGCAGCGGCGTGGCCGTGGTCCTCACCGACCGCGACGGCGGCGAGAAGCGCATGTTTGTGGGCGAGAAGCACGCCGGTGAGACCTGGGCATGCGTGGTGGGCGAGCAGGACGACGTGGTCGTGGACGCCGAGGGCTGGGCCACGTTCCGCACGCTCGGCGGGCGCCTCTCGGTCTACCTGCCGGAGAAGACCGCCGACGCGCTGGAGAACGACCGCCAGCTCCACCGCATCGCCCGCGAGATTGCCGAAGACACCGAGGAGATGCGCGTGTAGCGCCCGGTCCCGGAATGTCGTAACGAGAAGGGCCGCGCGCTCCCGCCATCTGGGGGCGCGCGGCCGTCGGTTATGCGCAACCGCGACGGTTATGCGCAACCGCGACGGTTATGTACAACTGTCACGGTTATGCGCACTCGTCCTTCTCGCAAAGTCACAGGTAGACGTCCTGGCCGAGAAAACCGTGTCGCCGCGGCCTGTACATAACCGTCACGATTGCGCATAACCGTCACGAGCGTTCTGCCGTCGTGGGCGCAGCGTGGCGGAAAACCTACAGCTCAAGCTCCATCAGGCGCGCAATAGAGATGATGTAGATCTTGAGCGCGCGTCGCATGGCCTCCTCGGAGACGCCCTCGTCGGGGCCGTGCTCGCCGCCGACCCACTCCGGCAGCTCGTCGGCGGGGTCCTGCGGGCCAAAGGCGCAGGCGCGCTGGAAGTGGCGCGCGTAGGTTCCGCCGCCGATCGTGAACGCCTTGCCCTCGCGGCCGGTGTACTCGGCATAGGTGTCGAGAAGCGCATGGATCTCCGGGCTCTCGGGGCTGATGTAGAAGGGCTTCTCGCCGCGTTCGGCCTCGTAGGTGCAGCCGTGGGCCGCGGCCAGCTCGGTGAGGCGGGCGGTGATCTCCTCGGCCGTGGTGGAGGTGGGGAAGCGCGAGTCAACGGTCTGGGTGAAGCGGCCGTCCACGGTGCGCACGACGCCCGCCACGAGCGTAAGGTCGCCGAACTTGTCGTCGGTGGCGGCGACGCCGGCGGCGCGGCCGTAGGCATCCTCGGTGAGGGTCACGAGAAGCTCGAGGAAGCTGCACTCGCCTTCGCCCGCGAGGTCGTTGGCGAGCAGATAGCGCGCGAGGACGCCGATCGCGTTGACGCTGCCGGCGGGCATCGAGGCGTGGCCGCCGATGCCCGTGGCCGTCACGCGCGCGAGGCCGTCGCCGGCGGGCTCGACCGCGATGCGCTCCGCGGCGGGCAGAGCGGAGGCATCGGCGCGTACGAGCGCGGTGGCCTTGCCGGGGATGGCGTTGGAGACGGTGCCGCCGGAAAGCTCCACGATCTTCTCGCCCGCCACGGCGCCCGAGGCAAACTCGCCGCCGTAGAGCCCCTTCTCGCCGCAGATGAGCGGGAACTCGGCGTCGGGGGAGAAGCAGAAGAGCGGCTCGGGGTAGCGCTCGAGGTAGTACGGCACGTCGCCCATGCCGGTCTCCTCGTTGTTGCCGATGATGCAGCGCAGGGTGTAGGGGAGCTCGTGACCGGCCGCCGCACGGCGGGCGAAGAAGTGGGCTGCGTAGAGCGAGAGCACGAAGGGACCCTTGTCGTCGGCTACGCCGCGGCCGATCAGCATGCCATCCTTGCGCGTGACGGCGAGCGGCGGGAAGTTCCAGCCCTCGCCGGTGGGCACGATGTCTGTGTGGGCGATCGTGGCGACGTAGCGCTCGGGGCCGGAGGCGCCGGGGACGTCGGCAAAGCCGAGGTAGCCGTCGAGGTCCGTGACCTGGAGGCCCAGACGCTCGGCCATTCGCTCGGCCTCGACGAGGGCGTCGTTTGCGGCCGGGCCCCAGGGCTTGCCGGGCTCGGCGGCGGAGAGGTCCTCCACAGAGTCGTGGCGCACGAGGCGGTCCATGTCCTGGACGACGTCCTCCCAGACCTCGTCCACGTAGGCGTCCACGTCATGCTTGAGCTGCTCGTCGATCATGCGTCCTCCTTGGGATGGCGATTTCTCTCGCCGACCATCTTAGCGCCGATGGAGGAGCTGACCACGCAAAATGTGACAGTCGGCTCCGACCCCTTTGTCACATGTGATAGTAGGCTACGACCCCTTTGTCACTTTGTCACACCACGAAGAGAAGCGCGGAGAGCGTGATGCACACGCTGCCGGCCAGCGTGAACAGATGGAAGACAAAGTGCAGGTAGGGGACCTTCTTCACGGCGTAGAAGACCGCACCCACGGTGTAGCTGAGGCCGCCGGCCAGAAGCAGCCAGAACGCCGGCGGGGCCAAGAGCTCCCAGAGGTCGCCGATGTGGAAGACCACGAGCCAGCCCATGAGCACGTAGACGAGGGCGGTGAGCCAGGCGGGCTGACGCTCGCGCAGCAGGCACTCGGCGACGATGCCCACCACGGCAACGACCCACACGGCAACGCACAGCCACAGCCCCCCGCGGTCCGCCAGCGTGACCAGCGAGAAGGGCGCGTAGCTTCCCGCGATCAGCAGATAGATGCCGCAGTGGTCGAGCACGCGGAACACCGCCTTGGCCTTCTCGGGCGCGAGCGCATGATAGAGCGTGGAGAAGAGATACTCGATGATGAGAGATACGCCCATGATGATGGCGGCGGCAAGCCGCACCCCGCCGCCGTGCGAGACCGCCACGACGATGAGCAGGACAAGTGCTGCGATGCCGAGAAGGACTCCCACCCCGTGAGAGACGGAGTTGGCGATCTCCTCGCCAAGCGAGTAGAGCCTCTTGCGCAGGGAGCGGGATTTCCCGCTGGCCGCGGGAGCGTTGGTGTGCGCCATGTTCCCTCCTCATTTCGAGGGTTTGCTGCGGGTATAATTGCCCGCGTTATTTGTTCGGGTAAGAATACTCCTCTGGACCTTCAGGGAGGCAATCTTGAAGAAAATGACGTTCATCGGAAACCTCGCGGCGTTTCTCCTCGTATTTGTTGTGTGCGCGGGATTTCTCGGATGGTGGCACCTCGGCGGGGGCAGCGCGTCGGTGTCCAGCCCGCTCGTGCAGCTCGGGGTCATCCTCGCGGCGCCGTTTCTCGTCTACGCGCTGGGGGCGATTATCGGCCTCATCTTCCTCTGGGTTAAGAAGACTACGGTCCGCCGCGTTACAAAGATCATCTGCCGGGTGCTGGGCATTGCAGCGCTCGCGTTCATGTTGCTCGCCATCTTCCCGGTGTTCTTCCCCCAGTACGGTGACGCCCTCCTCGGGCCCGTCCAGGTTGTGGTGATCATTGCCATGGCGGCTCCCATCCTCTTTGTGGTGCTCGGCGTCGTCTATGCCATCGGGTGCGCTGGCGTGACGCCTGCGGCCGCCAAGGGCGCGGGCACGGGCACGACCAACGTGAGCCACGTCCACGAGAACGAGGACTAGGGGGCCGGACATGAAGAAGACCGCTCTTGTAGTCAACCTCGTCGTCTGG
Organism: uncultured Atopobiaceae bacterium; assembly: GCA_944321385.1. GTDB lineage: Bacteria > Actinomycetota > Coriobacteriia > Coriobacteriales > Atopobiaceae > Thermophilibacter. Next base: position 10,976 of record CALULC010000035.1, on the reverse strand, counting down.
GCGCTCGTTGCGGCGGGCTTTGGCATTCTGCTCGCGGGTGGGGGAGAGGCCCCGATCGACGGCGTCACGGGCGGGCTCCTGGAGCTCTACGCGCCGGCGTTTCTCGCCTATGCCGTCGGTGCCGTGGTCGGCCTCGCCTTCCTGCTCGTGAGCTCGTTTCACCTGCGGCGCGACGTGCGCACAATCTGCCGCGTGGTGACGATCATCGTTCTTGCGGGAATAGCGGCCGCCCTTGTTCCCCCCGCCGCGAGCTCGGGCAAGATGGCGCTCTCCACGCCGCTGCTCATCCTCACCTACGCAACCATGGCTCTTCCGCTGCCGGCTGGGCTCGGTGTTGTCTATGCGCTCAGCTGGGCCGCCCCCAAGGAGTACGTTGCTAACGAGACGCTGCGCAGCGAGCGCCGGGAGCGGCTCGAGGCGGCAATGGAGGAGGCCCGGCGCGCTGCGGAGGCAGAGCGAGCGGCGGCGCGCGAGGCTGCCGAGAAGGACCAGGCTGCCGAGAAGGACCGGGCTGCCGAGGACGGCGGAGTAAACGCGGAGCAGCGCGCGGAGTAGCCACCCAGAGTTGATTGGCGGGGCGCCCTGCCCGGCCCGATACCAAACCGTCTGACAGAAAGGTCTTTCATGGAGCTCGTGATCGCATATCTGGCCATCAACATCGCCGTTGGCCTGGTGGCCTGCTTCTTTGGCAAGAAGCTCTTCTACCTGATGCTCGGCCTTCTCGTGTTTCTCGGGGTCTTTGGCATCGCCACGTCAAACGCAGACAGCACCGCGTTGAGCTTTGTGATTGCCGTTGTGCTCGGCGTGGCTGCCGCCCTGCTCTCCAAGTACGTCTACAAGGCCGGCGTCTTTCTCGTTGGCTTTGTCTCTGGCGCTGCGCTCGGATTCATCCTCACGATGCTGCTTCCCAGCGAGGCGGGGAGCTTCCTGTGGGTGATCGTGCTCGTTGCCGGCCTGCTCGTTGGCCTTGCGGCAGTGCGTTGGTCCGACCTCGCCATCCGCCTGGGCACCGCGTGGGCGGGCGCCTCCTTTGCCGTTCCCTCGGCGCTTGCCGCGGCGACGGCCCTTCCCAAGATGACGGAGCTCGCGGTCTCGGGCGACGCCAACGCGACCTTCTTCGCGCTCTCCAAGTTCATCGAGGGCGACTTTGCCGCGGCCAACGGGACCATGATCTTTGTTGGCACGATCGTCCTCACCGTGATCGGAGCCGTGGTTCAGTCCCGCCAGAAGGGATAAGACAGGCGAGAAGAGCGGGGGGGGGGGCGGCTCCCGGGGCCGCCCTTTGTCACGCTCAGGTAACGCTTCTTGCATGGTCCGATTCGCGCTGTTAACGTAGAAAGATATGAAGAGCGCAGTCGCACATATCGCTATGATGATGGTCATGGAGATGCCCAAGCCCGGGCACTCTGCCGGCCCGTGTGCGCGTCGCACGGACGGGGAGACCGGGCGCCTTCACTAGGTCACCTCCGGCGGGAGGCGGCCTCCCAGTTCACGTCATCGAGCGGAGCCTCTCGCATGATTCAGATCAAGAACCTCACCAAGACCTACGGCAGCGCGCCCGACGCGCCGCATGCCCTGGACGACGTCTCCATCGACGTCGCCGACGGCGACATCATGGGCATCATCGGCATGAGCGGCGCGGGCAAGTCCACGCTTGTGCGCTGCATCAACCTGCTCGAGCGCCCTGACTCCGGGCAGATCCTCGTGGACGGCCAGGATGTCACGGGCCTCACGGGCGCCGCGCTGCGCACCTACCGCCGTCGCGTGGCGATGATCTTCCAGAACTTTGGGCTTCTCGCCCAGAAGACGGTGCTCGCCAACGTGTGCTTCCCCTACAAGGCCGCAACCGGGCGCGTCACCGCGGAGAACCGCGAGCGAGCCCTGGAGCTGCTGGACATGGTGGGCCTGCGCGACCGTGCCGACTCCTATCCCAGCCAGCTCTCCGGAGGCCAGCAGCAGCGCGTGGCCATTGCCCGCGCGCTCGCGTGCGACCCCGAGTACATCCTCTGCGACGAGGCCACGAGCGCCCTGGACCCCGCGAGCACCAACACCGTTCTCAAGATCCTGCGCCAGATCAACCGCGAGACGGGCGTCACGATCATCGTGATCACGCACTCCATGGGCGTGGTCGAGAAGATCTGTCGCAACGTCGTGGTTCTTGAGCACGGGCACGTTGTGGAGCGGGGGAGCGTGGCGGAGGTCTTTGCCGACCCCAAGTCCCAGGCCGCAAAGGTTCTTCTTGAGAGGGTTGATTGGGATGCCTGATGTTGTGAACTCCTTCATCGCCGAGTACGGCGAGCTCCTCGCCGAGGGCACGCTCTCCACGATCGTCATGGTCCTCGTGCCCACGGCCATCTCCTACGTTCTGGGCCTTGCGCTCGGCGTGGTGCTCTACCTCACCGCGCCGGGTTCGCTGCGTCCCATGCCCGTTCTCAACGCCGTGCTCGGATGGGTCGTCAACATTCTGCGCTCCTTCCCGTTCATCGTGCTCATGGTGTTCATCATCCCGTTCACGCGCGTGATCATGGGAACGGCGTCGGGGCTCTCGGGCATCATCCCGCCGCTCGTGCTCGCCACCACACCCTTCATCGCGCGCATGATCGAGCAGTCGCTCGCCGAGGTCCCGCGCGAGAGCGTGGAGGCGGTCGAGGCCTGCGGGGCGAGCGTCCCGCGCATCGTGTTCTCGGTCCTTCTGCCCGAGGCGCTGCCCTCGATCGTTCGCGGCGTGGCCGTTGTGCTCATCGCCGTCCTCGGCTACACCGCCATGGCCGGCGCCATCGGCGCGGGCGGCCTCGGCGACATCGCCGTGCGCTACGGCTACTACCGTCGCGTGGACGAGGTTATGATCGTTGCCGTCATCGTGCTCGTCGTGATCGTCCAGGTCATCCAGAGCGTTTGCGACCTCGCGGCCCGCAAGGTCGACCACCGCACCCAGAACTAGCGTCCAGCGTCTCGTCCAAACCCCCTTCGCTTCCTAAGGAGAATCGCCATGACCAGCATCACCCGTCGTTCGCTCCTTTCTGCCAGCGCCCTTCTCGCCGTCTCCTCCCTCGCCGCCTGTGGGGGCGGCTCGTCCGAGGACGACTCCACCCTCACCGTTGCGGCGAGCCCCAGCCCCCACGCGGAGATCCTGAGCGAGTTTGCCGCGCCGCTGCTCGCAGAGCAGGGCTACACGCTCGATGTCAAGGAGTACACGGACTACATCCTGCCCAACCAGGACACCACCTCCGGAGAGGTTGACTGCAACTACTTCCAGCACCTCAACTACCTCAACAACTACAACGAGGAGAACGGCACCGACCTCGTGAGCGTGGGCAAGATCCACTTTGAGCCGATGGGCGTCTTTGCCGGCAAGTCCAGCGACCTCGCCGCCATCGCAGACGGCGCCACCATCACCGTCCCCAACGACGCCACCAATGAGGGCCGCGCGCTGCTGCTGCTCCAGGAGCAGGGCCTGATCACGCTCTCCGATGACGCCGGCATCACCGCAACCCCCAACGACATCGTGGACAACCCGCACAACATCAACTTCATCGAGCAGGAGGCGGCGATGCTGCCGTCCACCCTCGCGGACGCCGACTTCTCTGTGATCAACGGCAACTACGCCATCGACGCAGGCCTCACCCTCGCCGACGCCGTTGCCCAGGAGAGCGCCGACTCCGACGTCATCCGCAACGAGTACGCCAACGTCATCGTGACCACGCCGGACAAGGCCGAGGACGAGAAGATCGCGGCGCTCGTGGCCGTGCTCACCACGGATGACTTCAAGGCCTACCTCGAGGAGACCTTCGGCGACTCCGTCCAGGCGGCCTTCTAGCGCCCCTTCACAACCCCGCCTCTCCCAGTGCCTCTGCCCCGGCCGGGACCAGTAAGGTCCCGGCCGGAGTGCGTTTGGCCTAGTGGCGCCGGCGAAGCGTCGCACCCACCAGGGTCAGTCCCGCTCCCAGTCCCGCGGCGCCGAGGGCGGGCGTTGCCGCGTCACCGGTCTTGGCGAGGGTCCCGGGCTCGTCACGCGTGACGGGGCTCTGCTCAACGTGGTCGCTGTCGTGGTCCTCCAGCCCCTCCTCACCGCCGCCGTTTCTGAAGAGGTCGACGCGCGCCTCGTTCTCTAGGATCGCTCCCTCCGCGTACTCGCCGGTCACTCGCATGTGCACGACGAGCGGCGCCCGCTCGATTCCGTCCTCCGTCACGTCTCCCTCATGGGTGGGCGTGACGTCGGGGACGTCGTCATGGGGATGCTTGAGGACGTCCCTCTCCCAGTCTTTGGCGCGGGTGGCGAACCCCGCGTCTACGCGCCCGTACTCCAAACGAACGGCAACGACCCGCTCTCCCTCCTCGAGGTCGAGGTCTGCGGTGGCGAGCTCGGTTGCCTCCGTTGCGCACACGTCCTCTGCCCAGAGCCTCCATCCCGCATAGGAGAGCCCGCGGCCGTCCTCTCCCAGTGCCTCGGCGTTGCTCTCGTGGAGGAGCCAGGGGTTCTCGTGGCCGTCTCCCAGGGTCGCGTTTGCCTCGGAGCCCACGGTGTCTTCATCCTCGCTCAGGTTGGTGCGGTACCACACGTTGAGAAGCCCGTCGTAGTCTCCCGAGGCCACCGGCGTGGTGATGCCGAGAAGCTCGGCGAGTCCGTCTCTCGAGGCGCTCAGCTCGTCGGTCACGGTGAGCTCGTCGACCCAGGTAGAGCTCGTGCTCACGACGTCCACCGAGTAGTCGTAGCGGCCGTCCTCGGAGACGCTCGTCTCGGCGCGGTTCTTCCCGCCGTCGGCCTCCTGCGCGTCCGCCTCAATCAGGGTCGCCGTGGGGTCGGCGACCTCCTGGCGCTTGTCGATCTTGCCCGAGACCTCGATGGGCTGGTCGTACATCACCACGGCCTGGACCTCGCCCGTGTCCGCTACGACAAACTCAACCGCCGATGCCAGGTCATAGGTGTGGGGCGTCATCTCCTCGACGAGGGTGTAGGGCCCCGGGCTCAGCATCTCCACGCGATGGGGCTCCTCGCCGGAGACCCACTGGTCCACCACGTTGCCCTCGGCGTCGAGCAGGGTGAGGTGCGCCCCGCAGACCTCCTCCTCGGTGGTGGCGTCACGCTTGGAGAGGTCGACCTTCGTGAAGTCGTTTTCGATCTCTATCGTGTGGTGCGGCGCTCCCTCGACCGTCCCGTCCTCCGCCACGACGAACGTCATGACGGTCCCGTCGATGACGATGCCGTCGGGTGCGGAGACCTCCCTCGCGTGGTAGGTCCCGGCGGGCAGATGCGCCAGCGTGACGGTGCCCGACTCGTCGGTCGTCGCAAGAGTCTCCCCGCTGTCGCCGGGCCCGTCGTCCGAGCCCTCCCACACGGAAAAGGTCACGCCCGCGATTGCCTCGCCCGTTCCGAGGACGCGCTTGTCGAGCGTCACCGTCGTGGGCTCGTCGGCAGCCTCCACCTCGGCGGTGACGACGGCGGTCTGGTCGCTCTCGTAGGTGAGCGTGAACTCGCGGGGCGTGGGGTCGAGGGCGTGCCCCGTGGGCGGCTCCACCTCGACGAAGGCGTACGTCGCGGACCCCGCCCCGAGCGGGAGGTCGCTCACCGTGGCGCGGCCCTCGGCGTCGGTCGTCACCCGTGCCATGACCTCGCCGGCAACCGCCCGCACGGTTCCGTCGGGGCTTGTCACGTCATGCGTGGCCACTACGTTGTAGACGGCCCCGGCAAGGCTGCCCGCGCACCCAGGGTCGAGCGCGCTCTCTGCCTGCCCTGCGGGAGCGGCGGAGCAGCGCTTGGTTATGGTCGCCGACCCGTTCGCCTGGGCGTCCGGAAAGGCAACGACGGTCAGGGGCTCGCTCTCGCCCTTGCCGCCCACCACGAGCTCTACGTCCTTCTCGGCAACGAGGTAGGGAGGCTGGGCGCCCACCTCTCTCAGGTAGTACGTTCCGGGCACGAGCGAGCCGGGAAAGGTCACGCATCCCGTCTCGTCGGTCGTGAAGGTGTCGAGCTCGGCGTGGTTTGGGTACCAGACCTCCTGCGTCACGGGGTTCTTCTCGGCGTCCAGAAGCTGGAACGAGAAGCCCGCGAGCTCCACGTTTCTCCCGGTCTGCGCGTCCGTCTTCACCACCTGGATGCGCGAGGTGGGGAAGCCATTGTCCACGATGTAGTGGAGGTTGACGCCGTCCGCCATCTGCTCGGGGCCTATCTCCCACGCGGGCGCGGGCTCGTAGCCGGCGGGCGTTGTCGCGGGGTCCTCGCGCACCGTGTAGCCCGCCTGGTCAAAGGGGAGCGCCCCGCTCACGCCCTCGGGCCGTGTGCCCGCGCCGAACCACGCGCCCTCGGTCGTTGCCCTGCCGCTCTCGTCGGTGGTGACGGAGCCGACCTCCTCTCCCGTCGTGTTGGAGACGATCGAGAAGCGCACACCCGCGGCGGGGTCCTGGAGCCCCGAGCCCTCGGCGCCCGTGTCCCGGTACTTGACGAGGTCAAGGTCGAAGGCGATCACGTCCTCGAGGAAGTCCCCTTCCAGCTCCACGACGCCCGACTCGGGAAGGTCCTCGGCGCCCACCTCGTACTCGCGTGCCGCCTCCAGGGGGCGGTACCCGGCGGGTGCGCGGGTCTCGGTCACGCTGGCCTTTCCGAGGGGAAGTCCCTCGAAGGTCACGCGCCCGGACTCGTCCGTCGTTCCCAGGTGGGCCTTCCCGTTGGCGTCCACGACCTTGAACTCGGCGCCCTGGAGCGTGGCCCCTGGCTGCGCCTCCCCGAGGGTCGCGGAGTCGAGCTTGGCAATCCTCAGGGTGAGGGTTCCCGGCTCGTCCGCAAGGCTCACCGCGCCGTCACCATCAGTCGTGGAGAACTCCACGCGTCCCTCGCTCCTGACAAAGCCCGCGGGGGCGACGGTCTCCACGGCGTAGTAGCGGTGGTCGGGCTCGAGCTGGCAGCTCGCTCCGCCGCGCTCGTCCGTGGTGATGGTTTCCACGAGCTCGTCTGTCTCGGCGTCGTATATCTCGTAGGTGGCGCCCGAGTAGGCGTACTCCTCGTTGCCGTCCGTGAGGGCGGCGTTGGCGGAGACCTTGGAGAACGTCACGGTCACGCTGGGCGTGTACTCAAAGTAGACCACGGTCTGCGACGGCTTGCCCTCCTGCCACATCGAGTTGTTGCCCGTGTTGAGCTGATACGCCTCGAAGCCCCCGGGGAGCTCCCTTGCCTCGATGGACGGACCCACGGCGTCGGGGTTCTCGATCTTTCCGTCATGCCCGTAGGTGTAGCCGAGGATGTTCCAGTGGAACCACTCCCTGAACTCCCGGGAGGTCCTGTCGAGCGCCGCGGTAGCGTCGTTCCACATCCGGTCGCTGACGAGCACATGCGTGTAGGCGTAGAACTCGTCCTCGGTGATCTGGGTCCCGTCCCAGTCAAGCCCTGGCGCAAAGCTCCTGCCATCGAGGTCGGTCCCGCCGATGTGGGACCTCCACTCGTCTGCGCTGAAGCCCGGCCCTCCGCTGCCGTAGAAGAGGACCTTCTCCACGCTCTCGACGGACCACCTCTCTCCGTCCGTGCCGTGGGTCTGGAGCTCGCCCCGCTCGTAGTAGCCCTCGCGCGGCGTGTCCTTCGAGGGGTTGGAGCAGTAGGCGGGGCTGCCGCCCACGCTCATGCGAGCTGTGAACACGTCGCTCGCCCCTCCGTACCAGACCTGCCTCCCAATGCTGAGGTATACGGATGCGCCCGCGTTCTCTGCTGCGGGGGAGCGCAGGGCGCCCACGGCGAGCGCCAGCACGCCGGAGACAACGAGCGCGAGGACGAGCGCGAGCGCCCTAGGCCTTGCGCCCGTTCGACGGGGGCGCCTCTCGCCCGTGGTCCTTCTCGCCCCTCTCAGGGCGGTTCCTGCGGTGTCCGTCTGCCGGTCTCTTCTCGGTCTTCTCGTTTGCGTCATGGGGCCTCCTTCCCTAAGGGTGGGCGAGAGCCTATCACGGCGGTGACGGCCCAAACTGACGGCTGGCTGCTGCCAGCTTTCACGTGCTGGCAGGGGCCTTGAGTGTTGGGTCCGGTTGCACAATTTGTCGGTGGGCGGACGCGTTGCCGCGGGGAGCGAGGGGAGCTTGCCCCAATGCCCCAAATCAAGGGTAGGATTGGACGCATGTGGTCTTAGGTCGATTGAAGGTGGTGAGCGCCATGCCCTTCTCCATCGTTCGCAACGACATCACCAAGGTGAGCGCGGACGTCATCGTCAACGCCGCCAACGAGCAGCTTGCCCCGGGCGGCGGGGTGTGCGGCGCGATCTTCTCCGCGGCGGGCTTTGACAAGATGAGCGCCGCGTGCGGGAGGATCGGTTACTGCCCCACGGGATCGGCCGTGAGCACACCGGGCTTTGACCTACCGTGCCGCTGGGTCGTCCATACGGTGGGACCCATCTGGCGGGGCGGCGGCTATGGCGAGGAGTCGCTGCTCAGAAGCTGCTATCGGAGCGTCTTTGCCGAGGTCGAGCGCCTTGGGGCCGTCTCTGTTGCGCTTCCGCTCGTATCGGCCGGCATCTTTGGCTATCCCGCTCGCGCCGCGCTTGACGTGGCGCGCCAGGAGGCCCAGGCGTTTCTCGCACGCAGGCCCGACGCCGTGGTGCTTCTGGTGATCTTCTCTGCGGACGTGGTGGCCGCGTGCGTGCGTGACGGCGCCGCGCTGCGCTCCTTCATCGATGACGCCTACGTTGCGCAGAGCCCCTTCGCGAGCGCTCGCGATCGCGCGGCGGACCTGGAGGCATCGCTGCCGCTGCCCGCGCCGTCCTTTGCGCCGCCCATGGCATCTATGGCGGCTCCTGCGGCTGCGCCCTACTCTCCCCAGCAAAAGGGGAGGAAGCCCAGGGGTAAGGGCCTCTTCCGGCGTGGGGCGCAGGAGGCGGCGGGGACGGACGAGCTCGCCGAGCGCCTCGCCAACCTGGACGCGTCCTTCTCGCAGACCCTTCTTTCCCTGATTGACGCCCGCGGCCTCACGGATGCCGAGGTCTACCACCGCGCCAACCTCAGCCGCCAGCTCTTCTCCAAGATCCGCTCCAACGCCGACTACCGGCCCACCAAGCCCACCGCCGTGGCCCTTGCGATGGCGCTGGGCCTCACCCTGCCCGAGACCCGCGACCTGCTTGGCCGTGCCGGCATCGCGCTCTCGCGCAGCAGCCAATTTGACGTGATCGTTGAGTTCTACATCTCTCGCGGCGTCTATGACGTCCTCCTGGTCAACGAGGCGCTCTTTGCCTATGACCAGCCGCTCCTTGGGTCGGGGGTGTAGGGCGGCGAGGATGTCCCCTGGCGGTTTACCTCCGGGCGCGCGCCGGCGCGTAGTCTCCTTGTCATCGGATGGCAACGACATAAGGAGGCAACCATGACGGACAACAACAAGACTGGTGAGAAGCTCGGCCGCACGGAGATCGTCTTCATCCTGGACGGCAGTGGATCGATGGGCGGGCTCGAGGACGACACCATCGGCGGCTTCAACACGCTGCTCGAGAAGAACCGCAACGAGCCCGGGGAGGCCACGGTCTCCACGATCGTCTTCTCCGACGACTCCCGCGTGCTCCACGACCGGCTGGACATCCGCGAGGTCCCGCCGCTGACTCGCGCGGATTACGGCTGCTACGGGTGCACGGCGCTCCTGGACGCGGTGGGTGGGGCAATCAAGCACGTTGACCTGGTCCAGAGTGTGCAGCCCGAGGGCTTTGAGGCGGAGAAGGTGCTCTTCATCATCACCACGGACGGTATGGAGAACTCGAGCCGTCGCTACCGATACCCGGAGGTCAAGGCGATGATCGAGAAGCACCGTGAGAAGGGCTGGGAGTTCCTGTTCATCGGTGCCAACATCGATGCCGCCGCCGAGGCGGGCAACCTGGGGATCTCCCGTGAGTGCGCGGCCAACTACGTGGCTGACGGGCGGGGAACCGAGGTGCTCTACAGCGCGATGGCGAGCGCGGTTGCGTCGGCACGCGCGTGCCCGTCCTCGCCGATGCCGTCTGCGTGGCGTCAGGACCTTGACCGTGACGTCCAGGCTCGCGACAAGCGCTGGTGGAGGCGCGGGAAGTAGGGGAGGCCTGCGCCTGGGGCAACGAGATATAATTGCCCCAGGTGCAGACGGCTTTGGAGGCAGTTGTGGCAGAGATGGACCTTGGGGGCTTTGCGTGGACGCGCGAGCCTGCGGCGTGGGAGGCGCTCGACGGTGCGCTCGAGGTGACCACGCTGCCCCACACCGACCTCTGGCAGCGAACCTACTATCACTTCCGCAACGACAACGCGCCCGTCTTCCAGACGCGCACGGATGAGCGGTACTTCAGCTTCACGGTGCGCACGGACTTCTCGCAGAGCGGCCACCGCTTTGACCAGTGCGGCATTGCGGTGTACCTGGACTCAGAGAACTGGCTCAAGGCGTCCGTGGAGTACGAGAACGAGCGCTTCCAGTACCTGGGGAGCGTGGTCACCAATGGCGGCTGGTCGGACTGGGCCACGACGGAGATTCCCGCCGACGAGCGCGTGATGTGGTATAGGCTCTCCCGCCGCGAGGACGACTTCCGCATCGAGTGCTCGCGCGATGGCGTGACCTTCTCGCAGATGCGCGTCTGCCACCTTGCCGCGGCGACGAATGCGGTGAGCTTTGGCGTCTACGCGTGCTCTCCCGAGGACTCGTCGTTCACGGCGCGCTTTGACGGCTTTGACTACGGTTCGTGCGTCTGGGCTGCCCACGACGGCCAGCAGCCTGACGAGGGGTAGGGGAGAAGAGCGGGCAGGTTCCTCTTTGTTCGCATTATTCGACAGCATCCGCGACGGAGCGAAGGCGGGTGGGCTGCGAAATACTCGTCCTTCTCGACGTACTTCTCGCCGTGTACTTATCGACAATCCCTTGTCGTCTGATGAAAACGAACAGCAGGTCAGACGTAGTGTTGCGAAGCGTAGTCCCTCTCGCCTCGTCTTGTGGGACAATCGTCTCGGACGAGGAAGGGAGGACGCCGTGGAGGGACGCGACGTCGCGCGGTTCGCGCGCGAGT
>CALULC010000034.1 GCA_944321385.1 uncultured Atopobiaceae bacterium | reverse complement strand
CGTCACGCAGGCGGGCTCGTCGCGCAGGAGCGCGTCACGCACGGCGAGAAGGGCGGGCAGGTCGTCGGCCGTGAGCGAGCGCACGGCAAGCAGTGCGTCGCCGCCACAGGCCATGGCGTCGCGCGTGTGGTACCACTCCAGGCTCGGCGCGCCACCGGAGCGCGCCGCGCTGGCGCGCTCGATGGCAAGCTGCTCGATCGCACCGCCTCCGACGGTTCCCACCAGCGCTTCGTTTGCAAGAACGGCCATGCGCGCGCCCTCATGGCGCGGCATCGAGCCACTCGTGGCGAGCAGGCTCGCCAACCCCACGCGCCGCCCGGCCTCAAGCTCCGTCACGAGCGCGGAGACAAAGCCCTCGTCGGAAAGGGAGCCGTTGACGGGGCGTGCGTTCTTCTCGGCAGCCGCGTTCTTCTCGGCAGCCGCGCTCTTCTCGTCCGCCGTGTCGGAGAGCGCAAGGATTGCCTCAAGCACGCCGCCGCCAACGGCCAGCGCCTTGTCGGAGGCGCTCTTTATGTACTCCGGATGGCAGCGCGGGTCCACGTCGCCGCACTTCATGCCCCTGTGCACGGGGACGCCCGCCTGCAGGAGCCCGCGCACCACGCCGTCGATCGTCGCGCGCATGGGCTCACCAGCCACCGTCGCACAGACGTCACCGGCCGTGACCTGCGCACCGATCTCCACGCACGGCTCGAAGGCGCCGTCCGCCGGCGCGCGCATCACGCGCTCGCCTGCGTAGCCGCCGATGAGGCCGGGCACTGCCGTGTTGGGGATCGGCGAGCCCTCGTAGTAGACGCGCCCCAGGTAGTGGCCACGCATCGTCTCAACGGCGGCGTCACAGTCCTCGCGCGCGGTGAAGCCGGGGCCCACGCCAATCACAATGGGCGCCATGTCCCGCGTGGTGCCGAGGTTGCGCTTGGCGAGAATTGCGTCCACCAGCGCGTTTGGCGCAAGCTCTCGCACGCAGACGGCCTCCGCGTCCACGAGCACGGCAACCTCGCCCGCCGCCAGGGCCGCGCGCACCGCTGCTGCGTCCGCGCAGAGCACACCGCGCACGCCCTCCACGCGCGTCTCGCCCACGCGGATGGCCTCCGAGAAGCACACGGTGCGCCGTATGGACGTGGGCACCGCAAGGTCGCACATCACGACCTGCATGCCCGCGCGGAAGAGGCGCAGCGCGATGCCCGACGCGATGTCTCCCGCCCCGCGGATGACGACCAGCATGTCTGGATAACCTCCTCGTCATCGTTATTTTTTTAAAAGTGCAACGGTCTTCGCGACCATTCAATTCCTTCTAGTTAGTCTAGCTCACAAATTGTTTGCCTCCGCCGTCGACAGGGCGAGCGGCGCCAGTACGCTCCCAGGCGGCTCCAGCAAAACCATCGCGTCAGAACGGACAAAATCGGCCGAATTAACCGCTCGTTTTGGTCGTTTTGACGCGATGGCTGCTCAGATGGTCGTTTTGACGCGATGGCGCACATCACCGCCGGCGGCACGGCGAGAAGGACCTCAGCCCGCAGCGATCTCCCGCACGGCGGCAGCGGCCACGTCAACCTCGTCCTCCGTGTTGAACCAACCGCAGCTCAGGCGCACTATGCCCTGCCGCTCCGTACCCAGCGCGTGGTGCATGAGCGGCGCACAGTGAGCACCGGCCCGGCACGCAATGCCCCAGCCCGCAGAGAGCGCGTCGGCCACCTCCGCCGAGTCCAGCCCGTCCACGTTGAGCGCCACGATGCCACCGCAACGCTCGGGTGCCACGGACCAACCGCCGTACACCGTCACGCCCGGCACGTCGCGTACGCCCTCCCACAGCCGCCGCACCAGCGCATGCTCGCGCGCGCCCACCGCCGCGGGACCGCCGTTCTTCTCGACAAACTCCACGCCGGCGAGAAGGCCGGCCAGACCGTGAGCGTTGAGCGTCCCCGCCTCCATCCGCGTGGGCCACTCCAGCGGGTGCCGACGCTCGAAGGAGCGCACGCCGGAGCCGCCCTCGGCCCACGGCCGCACGTCGACGCCCTCGGCGACCGCCATGCCGCCCGTGCCCTGCGGGCCCATGAGGCCCTTGTGTCCGGTGAAGCACACCACGTCGATGCCCATGGCCGCCATGTCCAGCGGCACCGCTCCCGCTGTCTGCGACGCGTCCACCAGGCAGAGCGCGCCCGCGGCGTGCGCGAGCCGCGCCACGCGGGCCACGTCCACAAGGTTGCCCGTCACATTGGAGCCATGCGTCACCGCAACGAGACGCGTGCCCGGCGTGACCAGCCGCTCGAGCTCGTCCAGGTCGAGAAACCCGTGCGCGTCGCAGCCGGCGTAGGCGACCTCCACGCCCCGCTCGTCCGCCAGGCGCGCGAGCGGGCGCAGCACGGAGTTGTGCTCCAGCACCGTCGTGACCACGCGGTCGCCCGGACCCACCAGGCCGGACAGCGCGGCATTGAGCGCCGCCGTCGCATTGGCCGAGAAGCACACGTGGTCGGCGCGCGGGCAGCCCAGAAGCGCCGCCACCGCCTCGCGGGCACGCAGCACCACGCGCCCGGCGTCGAGGGCCCCCGCGGACGCGCCGCGGCCAGCGTTTCCGAGCGAGCCCATCGCCGCCACGACGGCGTCCACGACCTCCTGCGGCTTGTGCATCGTCGTTGCCGCGTTGTCCAGGTAGATCATCGGTCTCACGTCCTTCTCGCCTGCCACTCAGCGAAACTCCAAGAGCTCGATCACCGTCATGGCCTCGACGGGCACGCCGTCGGCGGCCAGCGCGGACGCGAGCTCCTCGCGTGCCTCCGGCGCGGTCTTCCACGCCAGGCCGCAGCCGGCCGCGACCTCGCCGGGCACCGGAATCATTCGCCCGCCCAGGCCGCGCCGCTCGCAGCACTCCTCGCATGACATCGCCGCCGCCGTGGTGGGAAACGTCACCACCAGGGACGGCACCCGCACGCGCGCCATCGCCCGCCGTCGGCCCTACGGCCGCACCACGAGGCTCGCGCCGGTCAGGCGCTGCGCGATCACGTACATGTTGGTCACCTCGCCCACGGCCAGCGTGTCCGCGATGCCGTAGTGGTCGAGGCAGGTCCCGCAGGTGAGCACCTCCACGCCGGAGGCCGCAAGGCCGCGCAGGTCCTCGAGCGCCGCCGAGCCCTCGCAGCTGAGGTGCGCGCCGCCGTTGTAGAGCAGCACGGTCGCCGGCAGCTCGTCGAGCTGCGTGAGCGAGTAGACGAAGCTCCCCATGAGCTTCCTGCCCAGCACGTCGTCGCCGGTGCCCATGCACTCGGAGGTGATCGCCACGACCACGTTGCGCGGCGCCGCGGCGGCAGGGACGTCACAGGTCACGGCCTCGGGCTCGACCGCCGCGACAGCAACCGCCGCATCCGTGCGCACGGTGACGCGCCACTCCTTCTCCCCGGTTCGCTCCGAGCTGACCGCGCAGCCCTTGCCCTCGCCCATGCGGGTGAGGTTCTGCACCGCGATCTCGTTGTCGACGATGGTCTCCACCATGCCCGGGCCCGCCAGCGCGCCGAGCGCCTTGAGCGTCCGCACCACCGGGATGGGGCACGCCTCGCCCCGCGCGTCGATCGTCAGCATCGTCTCTGCCATGTCGTCCTCCCGTCAGGCCCCGCAGGGCCACCGTCGTCTCGTCCCGCAGTCCCGCACGGCGAGAAGAACCTCGTCGCGCGAACCCTCGCTAACCCATGTCCAACGCCGCCAGCGCAGCCCCGATGGCGCCCGCATAGCGCGCCTCGGAGCAGGTCGTCACCGGCGCGCCGAGAAGCGCGGCAAGGCGCTCCACCACGTAGCCATTGTCGCAGAGCCCGCCCGTCAGGTAGTACGGCGCCGAGCCACCCGCCGACGCCACGAGCGTGGCAACGCGCCCCGCCACGCTCTCGACCACGCCGCCCGCGATGTTCTCGCGCGGCTCGCCGCGCCCCACGAGGCTGATGACCTCGCTCTCCGCGAAGACGGTGCACATGCTGGAGATCCTCGTCGGCTCGCCCGTGCGCGCAAGCGCGGAGAGCTCCTCCTGGGAGACGCTCAGGCGGTCGGCCATGACCTCGAGGAAGCGCCCCGTACCCGCCGCGCACTTGTCGTTCATGGCAAACTTTGCCACGCGCCCCCCGCGCAGGCGGATGACCTTGGTGTCCTGGCCGCCCACATCGATTACGGTGCCCTCAGGACCAAAGAGGTGCGCCGCCCCACGGCCGTGACAAGTGATCTCGGTCACCACCTTGTCCGCGTAGGGCACGGCCACGCGCCCGTAGCCAGTGGCGACGACGCGCGCTCCCCCGCCCGGGGCAAATCCCGCCGCCTCGAGCGACGCGAGGGCGCGCGCCGCCGCGTCCACGCTCGAGAAGCCCGTGGGCATGAGGTCCGTGTGAGAGACCGCGCCGTCGGCGCCGAGCACGACGAGCTTCGTCGCCGTGGAGCCTATGTCCAGGCCGATTCCCAGGCGCGGGCTCTTCTCGTCCGATGCCATGCCGAAGCCCCTAGAGCGTCTCGATGAAGGCGGCGATGCGCGTCTCGAGCTGGCCAAGGTCGCCGGAGGAGTAGTCGGTCTCAATCTTCATGTACGGCACGCCCGCCTCCTCCACGGCGCACTCCATCCGCGCAGCCTCGACGTTGAAGGTGTGACAGGCCGTGAGCACGCACTCGATGACGCCGTCCACACGGTACTTCTCCATCATCTCGCGCGTCGCGACGAAGCGGTCTTCGTTGGGCGTCATGACCGAGCAGTTTATCTTGAGGTAGCGCTCGGCGATCGCTCGCAGGATGTCCGGCGCGTCCTCGTCGACCATGAAGCGGTTGGTGCGCTCGCCGCCGCAGTCGTCCTCGCACACGACCACGCCTCCGTTGCGCTCAATGGTGGCGCCGACTTTCCCAATGACGCCTCCCACCGGACAGCCGGTGACGAGGATGCGCTTGGCCCCCGCGCCAACGGGGCTGCCGCCTGCCTCAGCCTCCGCCCGGCGCTGCTCCCCGAGCCGCTCGAGGCTCTCCACGTACGCGCGCACGTCAAAGTTGAAGGTGCCCGCGAACATCGTGCTCATGAGCTCCACGCCGCTCATTGCCGGCGGCTCTGCGCGCTGCAGCTCGAAGAGGGCCAACGTCGCACGGCGCAGGCGGTTTCGCAGGCGGGCGGCCTCGCGAAGGGTGTCGTCGGTTATCCGAATGCCATAGAGCCGCTCCAGGGCCTCCTTGAGGGCGACGACCTCCTGGTACCATCCCTCGCGCTCGTGCGCTCGGGAGCGACCCTGCGGTAGGTGCAGGATGTGCGTTGGCTTGAGCTCCCCCAGCAGCTCGTACATCTTCTTCTTGCCGTCGCAGGTCGTCTCGCCCACGATGAGGTCGCTGAAGTGCGTGAACGGGCACTTCTGCGAGTACGCAAAGCCGTAGGTTGACTTGACGAGCGGGCAGAGGTTGGCCGGTAGAACCTCCTCGGCCGCCGGAATGACCTCGTCGGAGGTACCGCAGAGCCCAACTGCCGAGGCGCCAGCGGCGTCGATCACCTCGAGCGGCGTGTAGCTGCAGAGATACCCCACCAGCCTGCCGCCCGCCTGCTTGAAGTCCTTGACCTTGAGAAAGCTCTGGCGTCGCTGCTCGTTGAACTCCTCGAAGGTGCGCGGGAGCTCGATGGGGGTGCTGGCGTCGGTCATTGGTCCTCCTGCTGATCCGTGATTCCGCCTCCGCGGCCATCCAACTAGTTTGGCCACCAAACAAAGAGTAATCTATCGTTGTAGTTTCGAAACTCCAATGCCCCCGAACGGTAGGATTGCTTCGAGGAGGTGCGCCATGGGACTTGCGGAGCTGCTGGGCGCAGGCCGCGGCGTGACGTCGGTCATCGGAAGCGGCGGCAAGACGTCGCTTCTGGCGGCGCTCGCGCGCGAGCTGTCGGGCACGGTCGTGCTCACCACCACGACGCACATCCTGCCGTTTGCGGGCGTGCCGCTCGTGACCTCGGCCAACGCTGACGACGTGCGCGCGGCGCTCGCGGGGTCGCGCGTCATCTGCGTGGGCCCGCAGGCCGAGAAGAACGGCAAGCTCGTGACCCCCGAACTCGGCATCGACGCGCTGGCGTCCCTTGCGGACTACGTGCTCGTGGAGGCTGACGGCGCCCGGCGTCTCCCCCTCAAGGCCCACGCCCCCTGGGAGCCCGTCATCCCCGCGTGCTCGGGCCGCACGGTCCTCGTGCTCGGAGCGTCCGGCCTTGGCCGTCCCGTGCGCGAGAAGGTCCACCGCCCGGAGCTCTTCTGCGAGCTCACGGGCTGCACGCCGGACGGCCCCGCCACGCCCGAGCTCGTCGCCCGCGCCGCCAACGCCGAGGCCCTCGCTGACGTCGCCCTCGTCAACCAGGCCGACGTCGCCCCCGACGAGGCACGCAAGCTCGCCGCCCTTCTCGCCATCCCGGCGTTCATGGGAAGCCTGCGCACCGCAACCATAGGCACGCCATAGGCGCTCGATATCTCCGGAGTGTCGCCAAAATGCGCCGCACACCTAACGCAACCCAAAGTTGCGCGATAGGTGCTGTTGTCAACCGCTTTGGATTGCTATGGTTGAGCCAGATCCCCCGCGGAAAGGAGCGCTCATGGACGGCAAGATCTTTGGCATGGACCCGTCTGAGTTTGTCATGGTCCTCATCCTCTGGCTGCTGCAGGCCCTTCCGTGGATTATCCTCGTGGTGCTGGCGATTCTCGGCATCCGCTGGTTCCTCCGCCAGGAGCGCGAGCGCAAGGACCCCGAGCGCGTGGCCGTGCGCCGCTCGCTCGGAGAGGTGCTGAAATCCCATCGCGAGCGCTGCAAGATGACGCAGGAGCTTGTGGCCGAGAAGATCGGCGTGAGCAGACAGGCGGTGTCCAAGTGGGAATCCGGCGCCGCAGAGCCCAGCACGAGCAACCTCATCAAGGTCGCGCGCCTCTACGGCATCGACCCCGCTGACCTTCTCCGCGAGGTAGAGAAGTAGCCGCTTGGTAGATGAGCTGCCGAGAAGAACGGTCACTCCGAAAACCTTGCGTATCCCCAGGGATCTCCTCTAGGTTGCCTCACGAAGACTTCTCTCCGATACTTGGGAACCAAACGCGGACGGCCCGCCACGCTTCTGGGCGAGGGTTCTGGGCGCATGGCACAAACACTCTCGCTTGGAAGCGTGGCGGGCCGCTCATCTCACTCCGCCGTTCACGCGAATCCGTGATCGACTGACGTTCCCCTACTCGGAGAGGCGTCCGAACCTCCGGAGACCATAGGCCGCGGAGAGGCACACCGCGACACCGCCTGTCGCCAGCAGGGGCGCGTTGGACGCCGCCTCACCGGTCTTGGGCGTGTCCCCTTCCGTGGGAGGCTCCTCGGTGACGGGCTTCTTCTCGAGCTCGAGCTTTGGGCTCGCGTCGATGTCATAGACGTAGGACCCGTCCTCGGTCAGGGGGACCCCCACGAGGAATGGATCGAAGGCGTGATAGCCGCTCGCGGGATCCGTCTGGACCATCAGGTAGAGACCAAGCTCAAGACCCGAGAAGACCACCTTGCCCGAAGCGTCGACGGAGCGCGTCTCTCCGGTGACGCCGTGATCGAGCGCCCAATCCGCGAGCGCACGAGCGGCGTCGGCGGACTGGGGATCGTCGACGGAGACCCCGCTCCCCGCGAACGCGCCGGAGAGGACGAAGAGGTAGTCGCCGTCGTCCTGCACCACATCGCCTACGCGATAGAGCGTCACGGAGCCACCGGGGACTGCCTCGTCGTCATAGGTCAGCGTCGCAGAGACGGAGCCCGTGCGCGTCATGTCCGGCACGTCGTGCGCGAAGGCAAGGCCCGGAGCCACGAGCACCGCCAAGACCGTCGCAACGAGCACCGACATCCCTCTGAGCCACTTCATCAGACGTTCCTCCTACTAGTTCTTCCTGCGAGCGATCGCCCGCAGCGCGATTCCGGCCAGAACAAGCGCCGCACCCGCACCGGCAACCACCGGGGCGTAGTCAACGCGAGATGCAACCGACGCCCCGTCCGCCTCCCGATTGGGGACGCGGTGTCCCCTGACGAGAAGACGATGCGTGTTGATGCCATAAGGCGTGCACGTGACGAGGGTGCAGTAGTCCTGCTGCGCATCTATGCCAAGAGGCTCCATGTCCTCGGGCTCCACGGTCAGAATCTGGTCGACCTCGTACGTGATCGTTCGGTCGAGCACCGTGATCACAAAGATGTCGCCGACCTCCATCTTGTCTAGGTCCGAGAAGAGCTTGGAGCTCGGAAGGCCTCGATGGCCCGAGAGGACGCAGTGCGTCCCCTTGCCGCCGACGGGGAGGGAGCTTCCCTCGAGATGACCGGCGCCAACCTGCAGAACTGCCTCGTCGGTCCCGTGGTAGATGGGCATCGACACGTCGAGGCAGGGAATCTCCAGATACCCCATCATCCCGGTGTCGGACACCCTGAGCTCGCTCTCGTACTCGTCTCGCTGCTCGCCGGTCATCTCAAAGCGACCGTCATCGTGCAGCAGCTCCTGGTTGTACCGCTCGGCCTCTGCGAGAAGCCTCTCGCTCTGCTCGACGTTCAAGTCCGACACCTCCTCCGAGTAGTCGATGATTGCGCGGGACTGGTGGAACGAGTTCCACAGGTTGCTGACCGTGGGATACAGCAGCAAGGACAAACCAGCGAGGAGAAGGACTATGAGGAGGACGTTGGAAGCTCTTCCCTTGCTCTTACTCACGCTGGGCTCTCCTTGCCCCTGTAGACGTGGCCAATCGGGTTGCCCCTTCCCGTCGGAGGTATATCCCTCCCGACGGGAAGGGGCGCTGGGCCCACCTGGTGGGCCGTCATGCGGTACTAGCGGTTGCCCTCAGCGCGCTTGCGGTAGGCGATCGTCGCGGCAGCAGCGATGACGATGGCGCCGCCGGCCACGTAGAAGATCGTGGTGCCCATGCCGCCGGTGGTGGGCAGGAGGGAGCCGGTGTGGTTCACGACGTGGACGCCGCCGGACTGCCAGGTGTCGTTGGACACGGACGCCTCGAGGTTGGCGTCCTTGACGGCGATCTCGACGCGCTCGGCGAGCTTGTTGTATCCGTCGGGAGCCTTGGTCTCCTCGAGGTAGTAGTTGGTGTTGGCGTCAAAGCCCTTGATCTCGAGCTGGCCGTTGACGGTGGTGATGTACTCGACGCCGGTCTCGCCGTCCTTGGCGAGGCGATACACGCCGTCGGAGACCTTGACGAGGGCGATCTCGTCGCCGCCGGTCTTGGCGTTGAAGAGCTTGAACTGGGCGCCGTCGAGCACCTTGTTGTCGCCGTCGGTCTTCACGACGTCGACCTTGAAGGTGTAGGTCTTGGTCTCATCCCAGGTGGTCTCGTAATTGCTATCCTCGCCGAACTTAAGCTGGGTCTTGTTGGAGTTGCCATCGCCAGCGATGATCGCGTTCTCGTTCACCACGGCATCATAGGTCACGACGATGTCGGTATCAGTGGTGATGGTGTCGAGATAGGACTGGTGGAAGACAACCTCAAAGGTGCAGCCATCGTTAAGGCCGGTGGTGACGACGTGATAGTCACCGGAGGTCGCGTCCTGACCCTTGGTGAGGCCGGTAGCCTCGATAGAGTCAGGATCGAGCGTGAGGCCGGCGGACATGACATCGTGAAGGACGTAGCTCTCGGCGCCGGGCTTAGCACCGATGGTGGTCTGGAACTCAACGGTCTGACCGATTTCGGCGGTGTTCTCATCGCCCCAGTTACCGGTGGAGTCCTCCTTGACCTCCTTCTTCACAGGAGGCTGCTCGTTCTTCTCGAACATCTCGGCGTCAGGAGTGGTGGTGTCGAGCGAGCAGAGCGTGCCGAGCGAGGTGTCGACCAGGTAGTAGCCAAGGTTCAGCTCGGTGAACTCGACGGTCGTACCGTTGGCGGTAACGGTCCTGACGGGCTGGATGCCGGCCTCCTTGGCGTGGGCGATCGCGGCCTTGGCAAAGGCGGCAGCGTCAGCATTCTCGACCCAGGTCACATAGCCCTGGGCGTCGATGGAGACGTACTTGGTCTGGGTCTTAAGCCAGTTGGCCCAGTTAGCGTTCGCCTTGTACGCATAGGCCTCGTGAGCCTCGTCATAGCTCTCGAGCACGAGAATCTGGTACGCATTGTACGTGTGGCCATCGACGGCGTTGTTGATGGTGATGGAGCCGGTGTTGTCGTTGACCGCGGCAAACGCGGTGGTGACCGACACGGCGAGGACCATGAACATGGCCATCATCGCGCCCAAGACCTTCTTCACATGCCTCATGGGATTACTTCCTTTCGTCTCTACCCACTTGGTACTTGCTTGCACAACTTGTTTGGTGCCAACCGGCACGGACCGGGCCGTCTCCTAGCGAGACGCGGACCTCCGCCGATAGAAGCCGTATGCAGAGGCGCACACCAGGGCGGCGCCGCCCAGCGAGAAGAACAGGATGCCGGGACCGCCCGTCTGGGGCAGCTTGGGCATGAACCGGTTGGTGAACACCACGCTTCCGTCCTGACCCTCGGATATCGTTCCGCTTGCCGAGACGGAGTAGCTCGTCTCGCCATCGTTCACCGTGTTGCTCACCGTGCAGCCGCCGGAGACGTTCGTCTCCGTGATGGCGTAGGTGGTCCCGTAGGGCAGGTAGTCGATCACGACGTACTCCCCGTCCTTCAGCGTGAAGGTGCCCTTGCCACCCTCGATGGGCGACGGTCCGTCCTCGCCGTAGAGGTTGCCGTCCTCGTCGTAGCGCTGAATGGCATAGACGTCGGTCGTGTCGCTCAGCACGATGTCGAACGTGAACTCCTGCGTGGAGTCGACGGTGCCCACGACCTCCTTCTGGATGGTGAGCTTGCCGGTGTCGTGCTGCACGGGCACCGAGGAGACGGAGGGCAGGGTGAACTGCATGTAGCAGGTGGAGCCGGAGAGGCCTCGCTCGGTGTAGAAGAACGAGAGCGTGTGCGTGCCGGAGTCCCCCTTGGCGATGTAGTCCCAGAGGTTGACGTACTGACCCACGGAGCTGTGGACGCCGCCGATGTCGCAGACGAGACGACCGTCGAGGAAGACCCACATGTCGTCGTCGCCGAAGAAGTAGTACTCGAGCGGGCCGCAGTAGTCCTCGGTCAGCGTGAAGCTCACCTGGTACTGCATGCCAAACATGTTGTTGTGGGCGACACCGTCGTCACTGACCGGATAGAGCTTGTTCCCATCAGAGCCGGTATAGCCACCGCGATCGTTGAAGTAGCCAGTCTTGCCATCGATGCTCGGACGACCATCCATCGGCCAGAAGTTGTTGGTCCAGATATGGGTGTAAGGATCCTTGCCGGGAGTCTGGGGGTTGTTGAAGTACTCCAGTCCCGTCAGGCCGGCGCCGTTCACCGCAGTAAGCGTGTAGGTATCACCGGAGCGGTTGAAGTCTAGCGACCAATCCGTATACGTTTTCTTGCCGTTGGCGTTTCCGTCGTTGAAGAGGTTGGGTGCATCGACACCGCTGGCGTACTGGATGGTCCCGTCGCCTGCCAACCCCGTAACAAGGCCAAAGGTGCAGCCGAGGTACCCGTTGCCGGAGTGGTTGTACTGGTTGAGCGTGCTGCCGTTCCAGCTCTCGTTAAACAGACCCGTTCCCGTGTTCGCGTTGCCGAAGGCGAGCTTGGCGCCGGAGCCCGTGTAGTTGCCGGACGAGTTGATGCCGTGAGACCCGTTGGTGCCGTCCCACGTGGTGCTACCGTCATCGGTGATGTCGTAGTCGTAGAACGTCGCCGCGTTGTTGTAGAGATCCCTCGTGGTGTTGGCCACGAGACGGATCACCGAGCCGTCCTTGATGTACACGGTCTTATCCCCGGCGGAGGACTCGCTGTTGGTGAACTTCAGGTCGGAGGGGTTTCCGTAGATCGTCCAGTCGTCGCGATTGGTGCTCTTTGCGTCCCTGCCGTCCTTGAGAACCCACAGCTCGGCGAGCTCGTAGCTCGTGTTCTTTGCCATGACGTTGAAGTAGCGAAGGTCGGGCGCGTTGTAGTAGTCGTACTCGTTCGCGGTGTAGAGCTCGGTGAGCTGGACCGTAGTCGCGACCTTCCGCTTGCCGTTACCCGCGTCATCCAGGTACAGCTTCGTCGTCTTGGGAGTGACGCCGTTCTTCGGCAGGTTGCCGCCGGTGTTGTTCCCGCCGTTGTCCGTATCGATGATTGTGAGGTAGCCATCCTCGTCCCTGCGGGCCACCTCCATGTTCGCGTAGTACTGGACGGTGAAGTGAGGGTTGATCGCGGAGCGGGCAATGACCTGCATCGCCGGCTTCGAGCTGTTGAGCGTCACAGCCATGGACTCGGCGCCGGCGTCATCGCCTCCCACGATCGTGCTTCCAAGCTCCGCAGCCTCGCCGGACTCGTCGGTGCCCAGAACGGTCAGCTCGACGCCCGCCTCGGCTGCCTCGTCGGAAACCTTGACGGCATCCTGGATCTTCTCGCTCGGAAAGACCTCGGCGGTCACGGAGCAGTCGGAGACGTCGAGGGAGAGGCCGTCATACGCGAAGGAGAGCTCCAGGGCGGAGATGCCGATCACCTCGCGAGAGTCGTCGTCCTTGGCGGCAAAGTCTTCAGCTGCCTGATAGGAGGAGTCGCTCTCGTCGAGCGGGACAACGCTCATGGAGAGGCCCTTGTCCGCAGAATCGGCAGCCTCGGACGTCACGGCGGCGTCGCCGGAGACGGTGACGAGAAGCGAGCAATTCTCGCCCTCGTAGGTAAGGGTGTCATCTAGCCCGATGACGCCGTCCTCGACGGACGGGGCGGCAGGAGACGTCTCCTCTGCGACGGAGCTGTTGGGGAACGTCAGCGCATAGCCCATGCTCAGAAGCATCGCCATGCAGAAGACCGCGAATAAACCCCCTACCTTAATTTTCAGCGCGTTCTTCGTTCTCACCATTGAACTCCCTTGCTTTCGTGCTCAGGTTATTTCTTGCTTGTTCTTGGCATCTGATCGGGTCGAGGCGACGTTTATGAAAAGAGACCCGGTACCGTTTTTTTAATCTTAACGCTTCTTCAGCTTATATACAGGCTGAATCTCAGGTTTTGGGTTGCTGGCAAGACGCGGAAGGATCTTGCCTGATTGGGAAAATGAGACCGCTCCCACTCAACGCCTCGTGAATTCCTCAAAGGGGAAGGGGCCTTCGGGTGCGATATCTATGGGTAATTCTCGGCAATCTCCATTGCCCCTACACATTTAGTTGAGGGAGGGTAAGCGGGCGCGGGAAGCGGGGGCGCGTCGCTCCTCTCAACCAGAGATGACGCCAAGATCGCGAGCTGGTCGGGAGGGTATGGGCGCGGCGCCCCCCTGGCGTACGCAGCCCGCCCTCCCCTTCCGGGGCGAGTCATGATGACCTGCACAAATGCTCGTGCTGACGACTATGCGCACCCGCGACGGCTGTGCGCGCACCTTGCGGTTGTGTACGCCCGAAATGGGCATGTACGCCCCTGCGGTTATGCGCACTCCCGACGGTTATGCGCACCCGCGACGGCTGTGCGCAAAGCTGCAAATCAGATAGTTGCAGGTACAAAAATCGGCCGAGAAGAACGTCGGCTCCGGAAGTGCGCATAACCGTCGGGGGTGCGCACAACCGTCGCGAGCATTCGTTCTTCTCGGCACCTGAGGACCGAACGCGGACGGCCCGCCACGCTTCACGCGAGAGTCTTGGTGCCTTTGTGCTCAGAACTCTTGCTCAGAAGCGTGGCGGGCCGTCCGCGTTTGGCTCGCAGATGCTGAGAAGGCAGCGCCTGGGCTCGCTACACCTGGTTCCAGCCGAAGAGCCCCTTGATCGGGCCGTCCTCGACGGTGCACTCGCCGGACGCCTGGTAGCCATCGGGTCCGCGGAACACGATCGTGAGGAGGTCGAGAGCACCGCCCTCCCAGTAGTACTGGTCGGTGAGCTCATAGGTGATGCCGGGCTGGTCTGTGGGAACGCCGAGCGCCTCCGCACACATGAGGACAAAGGCCTGTTCGTCGGCGCCCTCGAGCGGCACGGAGTCTGCCGTGGGTGTGAAGGGGAAGCTCGATGCCTGGGGTTCGGAGCCCTGAGCCTCGGAGTCCCGGCTCGGGGCGCCCTGCCCCTCGGCGTCGTGGGGCGCGGCCGGCTCGGCCTTCTGGTCCTTCTGGTCCTTCTCGTCCGGCTCTTCCTGCTCGGTCGTCTGGTAGCGGTCGTTGGCGGCGGCGCGCAGCTCGCGTGACATCTCGTCGTCGGCACCGGCCCTGAGCAGCGTGTCGTATGCCTCGTAGGCATCGGTTGCCGTGACGCTGTCGGGGTCCGCGACCGTAAGCTCAAAGCCTATGGGCGTCGTGGCTCCCGAGGCCGGGACCGTTATCTTGAGCACACCCTCCGGTGCCCGGTAGAGCGTGCCGTCCGGCCCGATGACCGGCCCGGCAACGCCAATCTCGTAGCTGCCCGGCTCGAGCATGAGGTTGCACAGCTCGGTTTTGACCAGGGCGTAGCCGTTCACTTCCTCCCCGTCTGACGTCGTGCCCTTTACGCGCAGGGGCGTGGGCCCGTCCTCGCTCGGTTCGTAGTCCTCTGCGGTCAAACTCACGTTGACTGCGCGCTGGGGGTGGGACGTCTCGTAGCTCTCGCGGGCGGAGAGACGCCACACGGTGTACGCACCGCCCAGAATGGCGACAAGAACGGCGAGAATCGCCAGAATAACCGTCCAGGCAAACCGTCGATTTCCCGCGGTCTGCTCACTGCTGTTGCTGCCCATAGGCTCTCCTTCCGTTGCACAGCCGAGTATCCCACAGATTTCACTGGGACATTTGCGCAATGATTGTTGCGGCGATTTGTGGATACTAGCGTGTGAATGACTGTTTGGAAGTGAGGGGGACGTGATGTTCTGCCTGAATTGTGGCGCGGAGATTCCAGACGACATGAGGTTCTGCCCGAGTTGTGGCACGCCTGTTGGAGGCAACGCCGCCGCGCCGCAGGCGGGGGAGACCGCGTACATGCCGTCTTATGGCGCCGGGCCGGCTGTGGACCCCGACTTCATGGTGCCGGGGTCGGCCGTGAGCTCGTCCTCTGTGGATTCTTATGACCGTAGGCCTCGCCGTCAGACCCCTGCGTGGGCGCTTGTCGTTGCCTTGACGTTTGTGATTCTCGTCTGCGGCGGCACCGTGGCGGCGTTTGTGCTCCTGGGCGGGCTCTCCCCGATAGGCGAGGAGCCGGAGAACCAGGTGCAGGTTGTCTCTGAGCAGCCGGGCGCTCCGGAGCCCGCGCCGGTCGAGGAGACAGAGTCGGACGATGATTCCGAGGCTACACCGGGGTCCTCGCCTGTGGTAAACCTTGAGCCGGAGCAGGATGCCGAGCCCGATGCCGGGTCTTCCGGAACGTCGTCCACGGGGTCCGGGTCTTCCGGGACGTCCAGCACGTCCGCAGCGGGAACCGAGCCCTTCTGGGGCGTGTGGATCGGAGCCTTCAACCATAGGCAGAACGCCCTGGAGCGTGCCGCCCAGGCGCGCGATCTTGGCTTCAGCAACGTGCGCGTTGAGTTTTCCAGCACCTGGACGGAGCTCAACCAGGCGGGATATTACGTGGTCAGCGCAGGTGCGTTCTCCTCCAAGGCCGAGGCCGAGAGGGTTCTGTCCTCCGCGCGGCAGTACTTCTCGGACGCGTACGTCAAGTACACCGGCACGTACAAGTAGCGGCGGCAAGCGACTGCAGCGCAGCCTTCGCCGCCGGGCCGGCTCGTGCCCGCCCGGGCGCAACGGCTAGTACCCGCCGCCCGGGCGGTCCATCAGCTCAAAGAGCCGGTCGACGTCTGCCTGCGTGGCTCCCACGTGGACTGCCTTGTCAAAGAGCTCGGCCGAGCTGGGCTGCGCGATGAGGCTCCGCTGCTCGTAGAAGCGGCTCTGCAGGCAGCTCCACAGCAGGTAGAGCCCTGGGATGGTGCCAACGGCAAGCCCCGCGCGCACGTCCTCGGCGATCTCCTCGGCGGTGAACGACCCGATGTCCGACATCGGCTCCCCGCCCAGCAGCGCGATGGCATGGTAGAGGTAGGCCTCGGGGTTGTCCAGGTCAAGGTCGATGGCGTCCTGGAAGCTCTTCTCGGCCTTTGCGTACTTTCCAAGCCTCAGGTAGCAACAACCCAGCGAGAAGAGCGCGCGGGCGTCGTCGGGGTGCTTGAGGGACTGGAGTGCACCGTCGAGGACGGCCCGATCAAGGGGCTCTTCGGCTGGAACCAGGTGTAGCGAGCCCAGGCGCTGCCTTC
>CALULC010000033.1 GCA_944321385.1 uncultured Atopobiaceae bacterium | reverse complement strand
GAGCAGTTCAAGGGCGAGAAGGTCCTCGTCTTCAAGCTCAAGAAGCGCAAGCGCTATCACCGCGCCAACGGCCACCGTCAGAACCTCACCAAGATCAAGGTCGTTGAGATTCCCGCGTAACTCTCGTTCCTCGCTCTAGAGAAGGCAGGTCATACCATGGCTCACAAGAAAGGTCTCGGCTCGTCCCGCAACGGCCGCGATTCCAACGCTCAGCGTCTGGGCACCAAGCGCTACGGCGGCCAGTTCGTGAAGGCCGGCGAGATTCTCGTCCGTCAGCGCGGCACGCACATCCACCCCGGTGACAACGTGGGCATCGGCAAGGACGACACCCTGTTCGCCCTCACTGCCGGCACCGTTGAGTTCACCAAGGGCGTCAAGCACCGCGTTCACGTGCGCGAGGCGTAAGTTCCGCTCTTATAGCTCGTCTCGACCCCGCGTCCAACGGCGCGGGGTTTTCTTTTTGCCCTGGGAGCCCGGTCGCTTGCGTGCTCGGCTATTCGCCCGCGCCTTCACGCAAGTCTTGGGCGCTAAGGGCTTGACGAAAGGGGGCTCGTCTCAGCCTCGAGACGCAAAAGCTTGACGAAAGGGGGCTCGTCTCAGCCTCGAGACGCAAAATCTTGACGAAAGGGGGCTCGTCTCAGCTAAATTGGTTGCCTCAGCTGAGACGAGCCGCGAATCGTCAAGCGCCCATGAGGTTACGGCTGAGATGAGCCGTGAATCGTCAAGCGCCCACAAGGGCACGGCTGAGACGAGCACCTTCTTGGAGCGCTCTTACAGACAAGGGCCGCGAGTGTTGCGGCATACGTGCGAAAGCCTTGTTGGACGCATCGGACACGTTGCCGTACCATTGAGTTTGACCAAAGGAGACCACGTGGAGAACACCTTTACCGATCTTTCCCACATCAATGTCAAGGGCGGCGACGGCGGCGCGGGATGCATGTCCTTCAGGCGCGAGGCTTTCGTTCCCAAGGGAGGTCCCGACGGCGGCGACGGCGGCCGCGGGGGCGATGTGGTCATCGAGGCCGACCCTCAGCTCTCCTCGCTCATCGACTATCGATACAAGCACCATTTTCGTGCCGAGCGCGGAACTCATGGCCAGGGGGCTCGTCGGCATGGGCGCGACGGGGAGGACCTCGTCCTCCGCGTTCCCGTTGGAACCGTCGTGCGCGAGCTGGACGCCCAGACCCAGACACCGCTCTATGACCTCGCCGACCTCACGCGTCCTGGCGAACGCGTCGTGGTTGCGCCAGGCGGCGCGGGCGGTAGGGGAAACATACACTTCGTGACCTCCGTCCGGCGCGCTCCGGCATTTGCCGAGAAGGGCGAGCCCGCTCGCGAGCACTGGATCGAGCTCGAGATGAAGCTCATGGCAGACGCCGCCCTCGTGGGCATGCCCTCCGTCGGAAAGAGCTCCATCATCGCCCGCATCAGCGCCGCACGTCCCAAAATTGCCGATTACCCGTTCACCACGCTCGTTCCAAACTTGGGCGTGGCGCGCGCGAAGAACGGTCAGTCCTTTGTCGTTGCCGACGTGCCAGGCCTCATCGAGGGCGCGAGCGAGGGCAAGGGACTCGGTCACCAGTTCCTGAGACACATCGAGCGCACGGCCCTCATTCTCCACGTCGTCGACATCACGGGTGGCTTCGAGGGACGCGACGTTGTGGAGGACTATCGAACGATAAACGCCGAGCTCGCCGCTCACGCCAGCGAGCTTGCGGATCGTCCGCAGATTGTCGTTGCCAACAAGTGCGACCTCCCCGACGTGGACGAGTCGCTCTCTCGGCTCCGTGAGGCGGCGCTCGAAGACGGTCACGAGTTCTTTGCCGTGTCTGCAGCTACGGGCGCCGGTCTGGAGGCCCTCGTCTCCTCCTGCGCCGCCGAGGTGGCACGACTGCGCGCCGAGGCATCGGCCTCCACCGAGGAATCTGTCGACCTGAGCGGGACCTGGGAGCTCGAGCGACAGAGGCGGGAGCGTCGCATCGAGGTGACGCGCGAGGAGCGCCACGCGTGGCGCGTGCGTGGCGTCCAGATCGAGCGCATGGTCATCCAGACGGACTGGGAGAACGACGAGGCCGTCGCATACCTGCAGCATCGCTTTGATCGCTGCGGCCTGGACGCGGCTCTCACCAAGGCAGGAGCTGTGAACGGTGACGAGGTCAGGATTCTCGAGCTCGCCTTCACGTTCCAGGGGGCCAACCCTGATGATGACTTTGACGAGGTCGAGGACAAGGACGACCTCGTTGTTGCGGGGGAGGATGAGGCTTAGGTGAACGACGCCCGACTCGTTGTCGTCAAGATCGGGTCCTCGACCCTTGTTGATGGGGCGGGGTCGCTCGACGGGGGCTTCATCTCTTCTCTCAGCGAGCAGGTTGCTGCCCTGATATCCCAAGGCGTCAAGGTGGTCATCGTCTCCTCCGGTGCCGTTGCGGCGGGCCGAGAAGTTCTCTCGATTCCCGAGCGACCCACCGACATGGCCACGCTTCAGGCGTGCGCCTCTGCCGGCCAGGCCCGACTCACGCAGGCATACGCCGACATTCTGGCCACTTATGGCATTCCCTGTGCCCAGGTCCTCCTTACGAGGAGGGACGTCATGGACCGCGACGCCTTCCTGAACGCGAGAACCACGCTCACCCGCCTGCTCGAGCTCGGTGCCGTTCCGGTGGTCAACGAGAACGACACCGTCTCTACCGCCGAGTTTGCCTTTGGCGACAACGACATGCTGGGGGCGCTCGTTTCTGCGCTCGTTGGTGCCGACCTCTACGTCATCTGCTCCGATGTTGAGGGCCTCTATACCTCAAACCCTCAGGAAGACCCAACGGCGACGCTCATCGAGCGCGTCGAGGAGGTCGACCAGGACCTAAGCTCGCGTGCCGGAGGCGCGGGGACCTCATTCGGCACGGGAGGCATGTCGTCAAAGCTGCGCGCAGCCCGTGCGATGCTCGCCGCCGGCATACCCACCGTCATTTGTCGCGGTCGTCGTGAGAACGTCCTTCTCGACGTTGTTGGCGGGAAAAGGGTCGGCACGAGGTTCGAGGCGCCGCAGGGCTCTCCCCATGAGGGGGGGAGAAAGCTCTGGATCGGACTCGCGGAGGTCCCGAGGGGGACCATCACGCTCGACGAGGGCGCCTCGCGTGCCGTTCTCGAGCGGGGGGCGTCCATTCTCCCCGTTGGCATTGTCTCTACAATGGGATACTACTCAGAGGGTGACGTAGTGAACGTGAGAACCTCCTCCGGAGAGGTCATCGGGCGTGGGATCGCCCGCTACTCCTCGGAGGACATGCAGAAGGTACATGGCGTCAAGCTCGAGGTCATCGCCCGCTTCCTCGGGCACGACCGCGCCCAACCGGCGGTTCACAGAGACGATCTTCTCGTCTTCTAGAAGGGAGAGAGCATGTCTGAGGCAAGAACGAAGGCAACGCGCGCCAAGTCGGTGGCCCCGGTTATCGGAAGGGCATCTCGTCAAGTGCGCGAGAGAGCGCTCGTCCTTGCCGCGTCCAACATCCGCGAGCATTCTGACAAGATCGTTGCCGCCAACGCCCTCGATCTGGACCGGGCGAGAGAAGCCGGCATGAGCCTCCCGCTTCAGGATCGACTCATGCTGGACTCCGCGAGAATCGAGGCCATCGCGCAGTCACTCGAGGACATCGCTGGTCAGGAAGACCCGCTCGGTCGCGTTCTGAGCGGATCGACCATCTCCTGCGGACTCAGAATCGAACAGGTAACGGTTCCGATTGGCGTAGTCGCAATGATCTATGAGGCACGGCCAAACGTGACGGCAGACGCCTTTGGCCTGTGTGTGCGCTCTGGCAACGCCTGTGTCCTCAAGGGAGGTTCGGCTGCGCGTGAGTCCTGCCTCGCCATCGTCGATGCCTGTCGCGCCGCGCTCGAAGAGGCCGGCCTGCCCGTTGACGCCCTGCAGTACGTGGACGACGACGCCGAGCATACGCAGACCGCCGAGCTCCTTGGGGCTACCGGCCTTGTTGACGTGCTCATTCCGCGAGGGGGAGCGTCGTTGATTCGTGCCTGCGTCGAGGGCGCAAAGGTTCCCGTCATCGAGACCGGGACTGGAAACTGCCACATATACGTTCACTCCTCCGCAGATCTGGCAAAGGCGTGCGCGATCCTGATGAATGCAAAGACCCAGCGTGTCGGCGTGTGCAACGCTGCCGAGTCCCTTCTCATCGACCGCGCGGTGGCACGCGATTACCTTCCCGCCATCCTTTCCGACCTCGCCTCTGCCGACGTGCTCGTTCACGCCGACGCCGAGACGCTTTCCGTTGCAGAGCTTGTTGAGGGTGAGAGCCGCGCCCTTGTTGCCTCGCACGTCGTTGAGGCAAACGACGGCGATTGGGGCAGGGAGTATCTTGCGCTTGAGATCAGCGTTCGCGTTGTCTCTGATGTTGACGAGGCGATCGCCCACATCAACCGCTACGGGACCGGGCACTCCGAGGCTATTGTCGCCGACTCCTACGAGGCGTGCGAGAAGTTCCTGTCGGGCGTTGACGCCGCCGTTGTGTACGCCAACGCCTCGACGCGCTTCACCGACGGAGGCGTCTTTGGCTTGGGTGCGGAGATCGGCATCTCCACGCAGAAGCTGCACGCACGCGGCCCCATGGGGGCATCCGCCCTTACCACCACGAAGTTTCTCGCAAGGGGAGAGGGGCAGACCAGATGACGGCTGACGCCTCGCTGCTTCGTGAGAACGATCTTCCGGTGCTCGGAACAGACGAGTGCCGTCGCTACCGGCTTGGGATTATGGGCGGGACTTTCGACCCCATCCACAACGGTCACCTGGTTGCTGCCGAGCAGGCCTTTGATGACCTTGGGCTGGATCTTGTTGTCTTCATGCCCGCGGGGCGGCCGGCCTTCAAGCAGGACAAGCGCGTCACTTCCGGTGAGGAGCGCTTTGCGATGACGCTTCTCGCGACGGCTGACAACCCTCACTTTGTTGCCTCCCGCTTTGAGATCGACCGCGACGGGGTCACCTATACCGCCGACACGCTTCGTCTGCTGAGAGATCTCTATCCGGACAACGTCGAGTTCTACTTCATCACCGGCGCGGACGCCATCACCGAGATCGTCTCGTGGCGCGACGCCGATGACATCGCGCGCCTTGCCCACCTCGTTGCGGCAACGAGACCGGGATACGACCTTGATAGGGCGTGGGACGCCATCGCCGCCTCTGGGCTCGACTTTGACGTGACGTATCTGTCCGTGCCCGCGCTCGCAATCTCCTCGAGCTACCTGCGCGATCGTGTTACCGCCGGCCAGAGCCTTCGCTATCTCACGCCTGACCAGGTTACCGGGTACCTGCACAAGCACGGACTCTACGGCGCCTCTCGAAGCCGGTATGGTCAGACCGGCGAGGTGGTTGCCTGATGGGGAAGAAGAAGGCCAAGGTTCGCTACAGCGCGTCTCAGGAGGTGCTTCTCGCCCGCATCAAGAGTGACGTGACCGAGCATCTCTCCGGCAAGCCGCGTCGGCTCGCCCACTCACTCTCGGTCGCTCGATGCGCGGAGCGCCTCGCCGTCACGTATGGCGCGGACCCCTTCCTTGCTCGCGCCGCAGGGCTGCTGCACGACTGGGAGAAGGCCTGTTCCGTCTCCGAGCAGATTTCCCATGCCAAGGAGCTGGGCATCGATATGGGCGTTGAGCTCGAGCTCGTTCACTCGCTCCTGCACGGGCGCGTTGCGGCGCGGATCCTTCCCGAGCGCTACCCCGAGCTTCCGCCCGCCGTCTGGCATGCTATCGCCGTCCACACCTCTGCCGACTCTGACATGAACCCGTTGGACGAGGTTCTCTTTGTCGCCGATGGGATCGAGCCCCTCCGCCCGTCTTCCCCTGGCATCGAACGCGTGAGGAAGCTCGTGGGCAAGGCCTCGCTAGACGATCTGTTCTGGGACTCCTTCACGGGCGGAATTGCCTACGTCATCGAGGGCGGGCGCTATCTCTATCCCAGGACCATCGAAGTCTACAACGCCCTCGCCGCCCGGAGAAACCGTAAGAAAGGCTAGGAAATAACATGAGCTGCACTCCGCTTGAGCTTGCAAAGGTCGCCGCGCTCGCCGCTGACTCAAAGAAGGGGAGCGACATAGTTCTTCTCGACCTGTCCTCAAAGACTGACGTCTGCGACTACTTCCTAATCGTTACCGGCGAGAACGCTCGTCAGGTTGATTCGATCGTTGACGAGGTCCGCGAGAAGGTCAGCGCCAACTGCGAGGTATCGCCCCTCTCGTGCGAGGGCAGGGAGGGCCTGTCTTGGGTGCTCCTCGACTACGGCTCTGTTGTGGTTCACGTTTTCAGGAGAGAGACGAGGGACTTCTACCGACTCGAGACGCTCTGGGGAGACGCCCCGCGCGTAGAGCTCGACCTCGAGGGGTAGGATGCCGTCCTCCGAGGTCATCGGGACGTCAGCGTCCCTTGTACGTTGGGAGGGACCCGCCATCGGGCTTCTCGACCTCGACGCCTTCTTTGCTTCCGTCGAGCAGCTCGACCATCCCGAATGGCGGGGGAAGCCGGTTATAGTTGGTGGCTCTGCCGACAGGCGCGGAGTGGTCTCCACCGCCTCTTACGAGGCGCGTCGCTTTGGCGTTCACTCTGCCATGCCGTCCGCGACCGCAAGGAGGCTCTGTCCCCAGGCGATCTGGACCAACGGCCACTATGCGCGCTACAAAGAGATGAGCGCTGCCGTAATGGCGATTCTCGTTGACGAGACGCCGCTCGTGGAGCAGGTCTCCATCGACGAGGCGTTCTTCGACGTCACGCCCGGGCGCTTCTCTCAGGAAAGCCCCGTCCTCATCTGCGCGCGCATTCGCGAGCGGGTGGCTGAGCTCGGAGTGACCTGCTCCATCGGAGTCGGCGTCAACAAGACGGTGGCGAAGATCGCCTCCGAGCGAGAGAAGCCGCGCGGGCTCACGGTGGTGCCGCCCGGGACCGAGGCGGCCTTCCTGGCACCCCTGCCCGTTGGGAGGATGAGCGGGGTGGGACCCGCCACCCAGGAGCGCCTGCGGCGCATGGGCATCCATACCCTCGGCGAGCTTGCTCGCTCAGACCAGGACATGCTGGAGCGCGAGTTTGGCGTTCTTGGTCCTCGGATGGCGCTTCGCGCCTCCGGGCTCGAGCGGAGCAGGGTCTGCGAGGCGGCGGTGGAGGACGAGGTCAAGTCGGTCTCAAACGAGCGCACCTTCTCGCGTGACCTCACCGATGAGAGGGACCTCGTCGCCGCTGTATCCACCATCTCGGAGATGGTCGCTCGGCGTCTGAGGAAGAAAGGCCTCAAGGGAAGGACCGTCACGCTCAAGCTCAAGTTTGACGTCTCCCGAACGAGGAGCGCCCAGCGCGGGCTCGCTCACGTCACGGACGACGGCAGGGTCATCGCCCGTCTCGCCACCGAGCTCCTCGGCGAGGCCTGGCATCCGGGGGAGGCCGTGAGGCTCGTTGGCGTCGCGGTCTCCTCGTTTGGCGAGGACCCCTGTGAGCAGCTCTCGCTCTTCCAAGATGCCGATGAGCCGGCGCGCGGGGAACGAGACCTCTCTGCCCTCGGCCGCGTGACCGACGCCCTGAGGGACAAGTTCGGTGACGGGGTGGTCGGGTATGGTCGCGAGTATCGGCTCAGGGGCGAGACGACGGGAACCGCTCCGATGAACAAGGCGGACTTCTAGGACGGGGCGTGCCTCGGGCCTCTCGAGGTCAGAGGGTCACCGTGATGGAGGTGCCGTCCTCGACGGTGGAGGTCGCCTGAATGGTTCCGCCGTAGGAGACCACGATGCTCCGGGCAATCGCCAGACCCAGCCCAAAGCCGCCCTCACCCTGTCTCTCGCGAGCTCTGTCGGTCCTGAAGAAGCGATCGAATAGATGCTCGAGGTCTTCCGCGGGAATCACCTCGCCGAGGTTGTTGACGATGAGCTTGGACCTCTTCCCGTCGCGCGTCAGGCTGACGCGGACCATGGTTCCCTTTGGGGCGTACTTCGTTGCGTTGTCCAGGAGCGTTCGGATGACGCGCTGGTAGGCCGCCTTTTCAACATGAGCGACGATGCCCGGCTCAACGTGCTCCTCGATGGAGCATCCCCTCTCAAAAGCGACGGGGTCAAACTCGAGGCAGCATCCTTCGACGATGCCCGAGGCGTCAATGCCCTCTGTCTTGTTTTTGGCGTATTGCCCCGATGCCGTTCTCTCGTCTGCCTGGGCAAGCGTGAGAAGCTCCTCGACGAGTTGCTTCATGTGCGTCGCCTCGTCTATGGTGCTGTCGACCCATCGCCTCGACTCGGGTTCGATGTCCCGTTGCTTCTGCAGGATCTGCATGTTGGCCAAGATGACGGTCAGGGGAGTCTTGAGCTCGTGGGAGGCGTCAGAGACAAAGCGATGCTGCTGGGCCCATGCGCGCTCGACGGGCCTCAGGGCCCATCCGGAGAGGACGTAGGAAACGGCAAAGAGCGCGAGCATCGACACGAAGAAGATGATCGTTCCATTGAACGCCTGATATCTAAGGGCGGCGTCTCTCGAGTAAGTATCAACGAGTGCGATGCGCATCCCCCAGGGCTGCTCGGCGCGCTCCCAGGATATCGGGTACTCCTCGCACTCTCCCGTGTCGGCGGATGCGGAGAGCACCTCATCGATCACGGTATCAAGACGCTCCGGAGAGATCTCGAGAGGGGAGTCCCCGATGATCGTCGTCGTACCGTCTCTTCTGACGTCCACGACAACCGCGAGCATAATCTCGGCGCTGCGCTCTCCCGTCGTATCTCCGATCTGCGCCGACGTGATGTCGCCGGCGATTGCCTTGGACAGGATCCTCGAGGTCACAGACCTGAGCGTCATGGCGTTTGTGAAGAGGGTCATGCCGAGCACGCCGATAAGGACGAGCCCAACGAGCAGCATGGTGATTGCTATGAACTCTCTTCTAAGCCGGGCGAGCACGTCCTACCTCACATTTCGCCGAGTACCTCCAAGCGGTAGCCTAGCATTCTGAGCGTGGTGATCTGCACCTTGGAGCCAATGTGGGCCAGCTTCTTGCGCAAGAACGAGACGTAGGCTTCCACGGAGTTCTCGGAGGCGTCGGTGTCCCCCCAGACGCGTCCGAGAAGGTCGTGCTTGGAGACGACCTTGGTGTTCGAGCTCATGAGAATCCTCATCACCTCGTACTCCTTGCCGGAGAGGTGAACCGTATTGTCTTCGCAACTCAGGTCATGTGTCGTGAGGTCAAGGGTGATGTCGGCAAAAGTCACCTGCTCAAGAAGCACGTCGCCGCGCCTTCTGGTGAGTGCCCTGAGGCGAGCGAGGAGCTCGTCGGCCTCGAAGGGCTTGGTCATGTAGTCATCGGCACCGGCATCGAGGCCCTCGACTTTCGCGGCCGTGGAGGAGCGTGCGGTCAGTAGCAGAACGGGAATGGAGACGCTGTGACGGCGCATTTCGCGGACGACATCGCGGCCATCCATCCCGGGGAGCATGATGTCGAGCACGACGGCATCATAGGTTCCCGTGAGAGCAGACCTGAGGCCCGTTCGGCCGTCGTATACCGCCTCCGCGTTGTAGGAGGCGTCATTGAGGATCCTTACGATGGCGTCGGCCAGGTTTCTTTCGTCTTCGACGACAAGGATGTTCATTGAGCTGCCCTTCTTCTGGGGTGCGTCGCGACCTTCTCGCCACGCGTCACGTGGGGTATCCTACCCAGAGGCGCTGAAAACTCTCTGAACCTCAACCAAGGTAAAGGCTTTACTTCAGGTGCGTTCACAAAATCTGCACCTTGTAAGTCCGCTAAAGAGTCGTAAGATGATATATCGCTTTGTGGCTAAGCGGTGCGGCCAACCCAATCAACCACGCGCACCGCACGTATGGAGGAGTGTTCATTGGCAGTCAAGATTCGCCTGGCCCGTCACGGTGCCAAGAAGCGCCCGTACTACCGCGTCGTCGTCGCTGACGGTCGCATGCCCCGCGACGGTCGCTACATCGAGGAGGTCGGCCGCTACAACCCGCTGACCAACCCCAAGACGATCGACATCAACCTCGAGAAGGTCGACGAGTGGGTTGCCAAGGGTGCCCAGCCCACCAACGCCGTCTCTCACCTCATTGACATCGCTCGCGACGGTCAACCCGCCGTTGAGAAGAAGGCCAAGATCTCCAAGAAGGCCGCTGCCAAGGCTGCCGCCGCTGCCGCCGAGGCAGAGTCGGACGCCGAGTAGGTGCCTTGCATGGGGACCAACGAAGGATCCCTCGCATCTGACGCCGTTCAGGAGCTTCCTTCCGATCGCGTTGCGGACCTTGTGGAGTACATCGTCTGCGGTTTGGTCGACGACGAGGGGGCCGTCTCTCTTGACGTCACCGACGGGGAAGAGGGCGCCCTCATCGAGGTGAGCTGCTCGGAGGAGGATGCCGGCCGCGTGATCGGCCGAAAGGGTCGTACGATCAAGGCCATCCGGACCCTTGCGCGCGCACTTGGGCAGCGCGTGGGAACCGCCGTTGAGGTCGAGGTCGTGGGATAGGCTTACATGCAGGTCCAATACCGGTGCATAGCACGTGTGGTCAAGACCCACGGGAGACAGGGGGAGGTCGTGACGGTTCCCGTTCACGGCCTTCCTTCTCTTGTCTCGGAGGGACTCGAGGTGGCCGTTGTTCCCCCGCGCCTGAAGGGCTCGCGATGGCATCGCGTGACCTCATGCTCGTCCGACGATCGCTCCGGTTCGCTCGTCTCCCTCTCCGGCGTCTCCTCTATGGGGGATGCAGAGGAGCTCGTGGGTTGCTATCTTTTGGCAAAGGTCTCGGACCTTCCCGAGGACCTTCCCCTGTTTGATAGGGAGCGGCTCGTTGGGCGCGAGGTCATCGACGCGTCTTCCGGCGTTGTCTCGACAATAGCCGAGGTGATGTCCGGTCCCGCCAACGACGTGTGGGTTCTCCGCTGCGAGCTTGGGGAGCTCCTCATCCCGGTCATCGAGGAAGTGGTCAGAGAGGTTTCCGAGGAGGGGCGGATCGTCGTGCGCGTCCCCTCCGGCCTGTCATGGGAGGGCGGCCGCGATGCTCATTGAGGCCCTATCCGTAATACCTGAGATCTTTTCCCCCTATCTCGATGCCTCGATCATGGGGAGGGCACAGAAGTCGGGGGTCTTCGAGTTTGCCGCCCACGACTTGAGGAACTGGACTCACGACCGTCATCGCACGGTCGATGACGCCCCCTTCGGCGGCGGCCCCGGGATGCTCATGAAGCCAGCCCCCATCTTTGAGGCGCTTGATGACATCTGCTCGAGGGGACCAATGCCTCACGTCGTCTTCTTTTCCCCCTGTGGCGCCCGCTTTGACCAGCGCCATGCAGAGAGGCTGGCAACAAAGGAGAGGATTCTCTGCGTCTGTGGACGATACGAGGGGATTGACGAGCGTGTCTACACCCTTGCCGACGACGTCTTCTCTATCGGAGACTACGTCCTGACGGGCGGCGAGCTCGCCGCCCTCGTTCTCATCGATTCCGTTGTCCGCCTCCTGCCCGGAGCGCTCGGGGACGAGGCCTCCTCGGTGGACGAGTCCTTTTCTCTGGAGTCCGGGCTTCTCGAGTACGCTCAGTACACGAGGCCGTCAGAGTATCGCGGGATGGGCGTCCCCGAGGTGCTACTCTCTGGGGACCATGGCCGAGTTGACGAATGGAGGAGAAGGAACGCCATCGAGAGGACCGCTCGCTGGCGTCCGGACCTTCTGGACCAGGCCGACCTCGACTCAGACGAATGGGCCTTCGCACGATCGATACTTCGAGGGGAGTTGAGCGACTAAACGTGGCAAAGCATTTCAGGGAAGACGTTGCGCCCGAGCCACGGCGCGGTTGCGGCTCGTGGTTTATTGGCACAGTTGCGGCGGGAGTTCTTCTCGCGGTTGTTCTTCGCATCTTTGTCGTTGGAGCCTATTACGTCCCA
Organism: uncultured Atopobiaceae bacterium; assembly: GCA_944321385.1. Classification (GTDB taxonomy): domain Bacteria; phylum Actinomycetota; class Coriobacteriia; order Coriobacteriales; family Atopobiaceae; genus Thermophilibacter. The sequence continues at coordinate 4,498 of CALULC010000033.1, read as the reverse complement.
TCCGGTTCCATGCGAGAGACCATACAAGAGGGCGATCTGATCCTCGGCGAGAGGCTGACCCTCTTCCTCGGAAGTCCGAGCGCCGGCGACATCGTGACCTTTGCGAGCCCCTTGGATGAGGACGAGACGCTCGTCAAGCGCGTCATCGCAACGGAGGGTCAGACCATCGACCTCGTTGACGGGCACGTCTACGTTGACGATCAGCGTCTTGAGGAGCCTTACGTCATTCGCGATGACAGCGGCGAGCAGGCAAGGACCGAGAGCCTTTCCGATCTTGGAGGCTCAGAGGGGATAAGCTACCCTTACACGGTTCCCGAGGGCTGCATCTGGGTCATGGGGGACAACCGTACGAACTCGAAGGACTCACGTTACTTTGGCCCCGTGAGCGTAGATGACGTAACATCAAGGGCGATTCTTACCTACTGGCCGCTTTCTGACTTTGGCCTTCTCTAGGCCGGAGAAGAAGAGAGGGAACACAATGAGCAAGACCCCGTTGACCTTTCAGGACATGATTCTTGAGCTCGAGCGCTACTGGGCAGCCCAGGGTTGCACAGTTATGCAGCCGTACGACTCCGAGGTCGGCGCCGGCACCTTCCACACGGCAACGACGCTCCGCTCCCTGGGTCCCAACCCCTGGAGGACCTGCTACCCGCAGCCCTGTCGCCGCCCGGCGGACGGACGGTATGGCGAGAACCCCAACCGCATGCAGCACTACTACCAGTTTCAGGTGATCCTGAAGCCGTGCCCCGTTGACTCGCAAGACCTCTACCTCGGCTCCCTCAAGGCGATTGGCCTCGATCCCGCCGAGCATGACGTCCGTTTCGTGGAGGACGACTGGGAGAGCCCGACGCTGGGTGCCTGGGGCCTTGGCTGGGAGGTCTGGATGGACGGCATGGAGGTCACCCAGTACACCTACTTCCAGCAGGTGGGTGGCATCGAGTGCGACCCGGTTCCCGTGGAGATCACCTATGGCCTCGAGCGCATCGCCATGTACATCCAGGGCGTCGACTCCGTCTACGACGTTGTCTGGTCCTACCTGCCCGACGGGACGCCCATGACCTATGGCGACGTCTTCCATGAGAACGAGTTCGAGTTCTCGACGTACAACTTCGAGGTGGCCAACGTCGAGATGATGCGCCAGAAGTTTGACGACTACGAGGCCGAGTGCCACTCGTGTCTTGACAGGAAGCTCCCGCTTCCCGCCTATGACTGCGTCATGAAGTGCAGCCACGCCTTTAACCTGCTCGATGCGCGCGGGGCCATCTCGGCCACCGAGCGCGCCAACTACATCCTGCGCGTCCGTACGATCGCCAAGCTCTGCTGCGAGTCCTATCTCGCGGAGGTTGCCTGCAAGACGGACGGTGCAGCAAAGAAGGGGGAGGTGGCCTAGATGGCCGAGACTCGTGACTTCCTGCTTGAGATCGGCACGGAGGAAATGCCCTCCGCGCCGCTCATGAATGCCGCCCAGCAGCTCGGCGGTCTCGTCGAGAAGGGCCTCGACGCCGCCGGCCTCTCTCATGGCGACGTCCGCGTTATCTCGACCCCTCGACGACTCGCGGCGATCGTCTCTGACGTTGCCGTTGCCACCGACGAGATTCACGAGGTGAAGCGCGGTCCCAAGGCGACCATCGCCTTCGACGAGGCGGGGGAGCCCACCAAGGCCGCGCTCGGCTTCGCAAGAAAGTGCGGCGCGGACGCCTCGGAGCTCGTGCGTCGCGTTGACTCCGACGGCAATGAGTACGTCTTTGCCGAGAGGAGCGTCCCCTCAAAGCCCGCCGCGCCCATCCTCTCCGATCTCTCCGCAGCCGTCATCGGCGACCTTCAGTGGCCCAACTATCGCAGCCAGCGCTGGGGTTCCGAGCACGCCACCTTCGTTCGACCGATTCGCTGGATCTGCGCGCTTCTCGGCACCGATGTCGTGCCCGTCTCCTATGCGGACGTCACCTCTGGCAACACCACGCGCGGGCACCGCGTCCTCGCTCCCGGGGAGCACGCGGTCTCCTCTCCCGCGGAGTATGAGGGCGTGCTCGAGCGTGCCTTCGTCCTCTCTGCCGAGCGCCGGGCTGAGGCGATTCGCATGGGCATCGCCCAGATCGAGGCGGAGCGCGGTGGCGCCCACGTTGACACGCCCAAGCGAATCTTCGATGAGGTCGTGAACCTCTGTGAGTGGCCCACGGTCCTTGTTGGCACCTTCGACGAGGCGTTTCTCGAGGTTCCTCACGAGATCATCTGCGAGTCGATGCTCTCCAACCAGCGTTACTTCCCGATCTACGACGCCAGCGGCAGCCTCACGCGCGAGTTTGTCGTCGTGTCGAACGCCGACCCCGCCGTGTCGGCGACCGTTGTCTCCGGAAACGAGAAGGTCGTCCGCGCGCGCCTCGACGACGCCAAGTTCTTCTACGAGGAGGACCTCAAGCGCCCGATGGAGGAGTTCGTCGAGCGCCTTGGCTCGGTCACCTTCCAGGAGCGCCTCGGCACGGTGCTCCAGAAGGTGGAGCGCATGGAGGGCCTCGCCGCGGCTGTGGCGACGCAGGCCGGCCAGGACGAGGCGGGCGTCTCGTCCGCGGCTCGCGCATCTCATCTCGCCAAGGCCGACCTCGTTTCCCAGGCCGTGGTCGAGTTCACCAACCAGCAGGGCGTCATGGGCGGCTACTACGCCGCGGCGGCGGGGGAGAGCGACGAGGTCTGCTCGGCCATTCGCGAGCACTATCGCCCGCGCTTCGCCGGTGACGAGCTTCCCTCGGGCGTCTGCGGTCGCTGCGTCGCGATTGCCGACAAGCTTGACACCATCTGTGGCATCTTTGCCATCGATGAGCCGCCGACCGGCTCCTCCGACCCGTATGCGGTTCGTCGCGCCACCATCGGCGTAATTGCCATGCTCCGCACGCTCCCGGGCTGCGACCTTCGTCAGCTCATCGGCCTCTCGCTTGGCTCCTACCAGGCCCAGGGTCTCGATTTCGACCTCGAGGAGGTTGCCTCCGCGGTCGTGAGGTTCTTCCAGGCGCGTCTCGTCGCCATCGCCAAGGACGAGGGAATTCGCCCGGACACGATCGAGGCCGTCTCCGCCGTTGGCGTCATCGACCCCATCGAGTTCATGGCTCGCGCCCATGCCCTGGAGGACGCCCGCTCCCAGAGCCCCGAGCTCTTCGACGATCTGGCCACCGCTTACGCCCGCGCCGCTCACCTCGGGGACGCCGCGCTCGGCACCTCGGTGGACGCCGCGCTTCTCGGCGACTCGGAGAAGGCCCTTCTCGACGCCTGCGAGCAGGGGACTGACGTTGTCAGGGACGCGCTCGGCCGTGACGACTATGCGTCCGCCCTCACTGCCCTTGCCGAACTCAGAGCGCCCATCGACCGATTCTTCGAGGACGTACTTGTCATGGACGAGGATACTGCGGTAAGGGAGAACCGACTGAGGCTTCTCAATCGATTCGTTGAGGTGTTCGTTGGCGTTGCCGACATCGGAGCCCTCTCGAGGAAGAAGTAGTATAGTCTGGCGCTGAGAGCCGTTGCTCGCATCGTCGGCATGGATAGGAGGACGCGTGATGACAAAACTCGACCTTGATGACGACATCTTCGGACAGGCCGTCCCTCTCATCTACGTTCTGTCCGACGCTCGCGGAGAGACGGCGAACACCGTCGTCATGGCCGCCGCCGCCCAGTTTGGTGACGCTTCCGTTGACATCGAGCGCCTCTCCAACGTGAAGGACGTCGACACCGTCCGCGCGTACTTCGACGAGCACTACGACCCCGAGCGCCCCTGCGCAGTCTTCCACACCTTCGCGAACGGGACGCTGCGCCGCGAGATCCGGCGCGAGCTCGACCGCAGGGGCATCCCCTCGATCGATCTGCTGGGACCTGCCGTGACCGTCATCTCCACCCTCACCGGCGAGGAGCCGACGCACCAGATCGGCGCTGTCTACAGCGACCTTCCCGTTTCCGAGTAGATTATCTTCCCACTGGATTGTCGGCGGGGTCGGCGCAAGTCGGTCCCGCCTTTCTTTTGCCCCTCCGTCGGGCGCGCCGCTTAGGATTCCGGGCGGTTGGAGGGCTGCGCCGAGTTTGCGCTTAGGGATTCGGGGGAGTGGAGCCTTTGACGGACCCGAGGGGCAAAGGGCGGGCTCGCGGCCGAGAGCTCAACTGGGCTTTTGTCCGCGCCGGGCCGCGCGGGCCCTCCTCTGGCCCAAGATCCTAAGCGCCAAGGCGCGACGACCCTCTTCTGGCCCAAATTCCTAAGCGCCCAAGGGCGCCTGGCCTCCAACCGCCCCGGCTTCTTAAGCGCGCGAAGCCCACTATCCGCTTGCCCCTCCCTTGCTCCCGAATCCCGAATTCCAACTTGAGTTTTTTTCATCCGCTGCTAGGATTTCATGAGGACGTTTGTGCGTCGTCGTAAGTGCGCCCGCGGGCGCTCGGACAAAGAGAGCAAGGGAGAAAAATGGCAGAAAAGCACGTATACCGCTTTGGCTTCGACGCCAACGGCAACAACGTGACCGAGGTC